>CAZJTM010000202.1:0-9371 GCA_964548925.1 uncultured Verrucomicrobiota bacterium
GCCAGATACCAGTCGTAGGTTTGGGCGAACATTTCCGCATTCGAGAAGCGCGGTTGCCAGCCAAGTTCGCGTTGCGCCTTCGCGATGTCGAACCACAGCGATCGCCCATACATCAGCGCGTGATAGGGGCCGAGCGGCGAGAGCCCGAGCACGCTGGTGAGCCGCATGAACACCACCGCTGGCAGCATCGGCACACTGCGGACCCGAGAGCCGGTCCTGGCGTGGGCGCAGAGCGATTCGAGCGTGTCGCGCATTGTGCCGAACCGCGCCGCGCCGCAATGGTAAACCGTTGAACCCGGTCGCGCCGCGGCGAGGATGCAGGCCTCCGCCAGATCGTCGGCGTGGACGAACTGGTAAACATTGTGGCCGCGGCCCAGCACCGGAACGTTCCGGCCTTCGCGGATCCACTCAAAGAGAATCTGGAAGATGCCCAGCCGTCCGTGGCCCAGGATCGTGCGCGGGCGGAGAATGGTCACGTCAAGCCCGCGGCGGGCGTAAGCGTGGCAGAGCTGTTCGCCTTCGAGTTTGGCGCGACCGTACGCTTCGCCCGGCTCGGGTGGGGTGTCTTCGGTCACAGGGTTGGTCTTCGGTACACCAAACACCGCGCTTGAAGAAACACAGATCACCTTGCGCACCTTCGCGGCCAAAGCGGCCCGCAGCAGGTTCTCTGTGCCGCCGACGTTCACGGAGTGGAACAGGTGACGGTCCTTGGCCAGGGGCACTTGCGCGACGCAATGATAGACGACGTCGCAACCGGCGAGTGCCTCCGCCACGCGCGCGGCGTCGCGAATGTCGCCTTGGACGAAACCGACTTCTTGCTGCCGGTCATTGGCGTCCGCAAGGTCAAACACGCGGACGTCGTGCCCGCCGGCGAGCAGGCGATCGCGTAGCAACGATCCGAAATAGCCCGAACCGCCCGTGATGAGGGAAAGGGGAGAGGCCACAGGCTAAAACTGGATGCCGCGCTCGACGCACCAGCGAAGCGAACGTCGCATGCCCTCTTCGAGCGCCACCTTGGGGGCATATCCCAACTCCCGCTCCGCCTTCGCCACGGAACAGGCGATGGTCTTGTTCATCTCCGAAAGCACGTGAATCCTCTGGTGATACAGGCCCAACGCCTGCAACGTCTGGTCGGCCAGCCAGGCGATCTCGCTGGCTGTGCCCGGCAGCCGCAACCGCTTGTGCGCGCATTTCTGGCCGAACTCGGTTTCCAACAGACGCTCCACAGTGTCCACAATTTCATTCATGGGGTAGGGGCGTTTGTCAGCGATCCAGTACACTTGGCCGGCGGCGCGCTCAGTCGCGGCAGCGAGCAACAACCCTTGGCATAGGTTGTCCAAATAGGCCATCGAACGCAGGTTCTGCCCATTGCCGACGATGGGCGCTTTGCCCTCGCGGATCATTCGGAAGAACAATGTTTGGCGGGGCGGTTGGTTCGGTCCGTAGAACCACGGCGCTCGGATGAGCACCGTCTCGATCAGGCTGGCGCGCTCCTGGACTGCCAGTTCCATCCACATCTTCGAGCGGCCGTAGTTCAAGTAAGGCCGATAGGGCGACGCTTCATCGAAGAGATGGTCCGGGTGCGGATTGCAGCCGCACGGCGAGTTCGACGACATCACCACGGCGCGCTTGACTCCCGCACGAATGGCCGTGTCCAGCAAATGTTTTGTGCCCTCAACATTGATGGCATGGAACTCGGACACGCGTCGGGGGTGGATGATGCCTGCGGTGTGAAATAGGATCGCGTCATGCGCCCCTTCGCAGAACCGTACGACGTCGGCGGGAACGCGCAGGTCGCCTTCGCACACCTCGATCCTGCCGGGCAGCCGCCGCAAAAACGCGGTGTCCTGCCCGGGCAGCACCAAACAGCGGACGGTTGGGATGGTGGACGGGTCCCGCAGCACCGGGTGGTCTGGCAGGCCTTGGGCCAGCGCTTCCACCAGACGCGAGCCCAACCAGCCCGCGCCGCCGGTCACCAAAACGAGTTGTGAAGGCTGCGGCATGGTGTCTGGACGCGGCCCGAACGCTAACTGCTTGCCGCCTTCGCGTCCAGCCACATTCCTGCCAGTTTCCCGTTGACTACCTTTGGCTCCAGCGGTTTGGCTGATGCGAGTAAAACATCAACGGAGCGCACCGAGCCGGAGGGCGAAGGGTTACGCCTCCTTGGGCAAGGCCGATGAGCCACCCACACTTCGACCGGCGGGTGCCGAGCCGATGCCAGTGGTCCTCCGCTTGGAATCGCTTTGGTGGGTTTGCCTTCTCGATTCTGGCTTCGTCCGCCTGCCAAGCCGCGCTTGCCAGGTCCCGCCGCCGGCGCGCTGCAATTGGGAAAAACGTTACAAAAGTTCAAGATACTCATTGACTTGATCAAGGGGCTTCCTGTATAAACGACCCAGAACCGGTCGGAAGCCGAACATTTAAGAATTGAGCTATGAAAAAAGTATTGTTGTCCTGCGTTCCCGCACTTGTGGTGCTAGGCACTTCGCAAGCCTCTGCACAGACGTTGCTGCTTGAGAATTTTGAGAGCTACACCACCCCGCTGACGAACCAAGTGTTGTTCCGTCAACCCTCATTCTCGGGGAGCACATCCGCCAAACTGGACGCAACCCCAAATGAAGGTGTGGTGCGAACTGTCGGGGGATTCCCCTTGGGTGATCCGAACAACGTGTTGCACGTCGCCTTCAACTTCAAGGATTCCGGGGCCGAGCCGCTTTGGCTGCGGTTGACCACGTTCAATGCGCCCATTCTCCCAAACCCGACCGTCGGCCTGTGGCCAGGGTGGGGTTTGCAGTTCGACATTTACCCGAGCGTGCCCCTCTACGTGACGGCACTGATTCGTGAGACAGAAGCGAACGCGCCTCTCGGTGGGAATGGAGGGTCCAGTGGCACCATCGAATTTGTGGGTGGCAATCCGACACAGACCTCCGGACGAGGCAAAGAGGTCCCCGCTAATGCTTGGACGACTCTGGTGTTTGACTTCGGCTCTGATCCTGTTTTTGGCTTCACCGGGAATGGAGTCCTGCAAGGTGGCACGGATGGCAAGGGCGTTTTGGAAGCGCTTGGACTTGCTACCGATCCGGGCAATACCGCCCCGATCAATGTCTGGTTGGACAACTTCCAACTCATCCCCGAGCCGTCAACGGTCGCGTTGACGGTGCTGGGCGGGTTGGCCATGGCAGTCTGGGGTGCGCGCCGTCGCACGGCTTGAGGCAAACACATTTGCAGACGCGCAAGGCCGCCAAGTCATGGCAGCCTTGTTGCTTTTCAGTTGGAACTGGGCTGCCGCCGCGTTCCAAGACCCTGACGCAGAGGTCTTCTCCCAAGTCCAAGCCACGCCGCCGCCGATTCATCATTCCCGGAATTCTGCCAAAAGCCAAGAAAATGGGATACGCCCCCTTTCGCGTCGGACTTGACTTTGCCCGCGCGCCAGCGCACAAGCAACGCCGGTGTCGTCGCTGTTATCCAACTTCTATGCCCAGGCCTGCGAGCGTTTCGGGGTATTGGCGGATTTGCGCGACACCGGCGATGTCCCGCCGGAGCGCCTGCTGCAAGCCATCTGGCATCACCAGCGACTTCACCGCGACCGGTTGCGGACCTTGGAGGGCCAGCCGGTTCGGGTTTTGCATCCCGGATTCCTGAATCGGGAGGGTGGCCCGGATTTTCGCGACGCGCTTGTTGGCATTGGCGACGAGCCGCCCCGGTGCGGGGACGTGGAGGTGGACCTGCGCGCGAGCGGTTGGCGCGCTCATGGGCACGACCGCAACCCGAACTTCAAGAACGTGATTCTGCACGTCGTCTGGGAAGCTGATCGGACGGCGCAAACGGGTTTGGCGGTGCTGGCGCTGCGGCAGACGCTCGACGCACCGCTGGGCGAACTGGCGCGTTGGCTGGGCAGCGATTCCGCCGGCGCGTTTCCGGAAAACCTCCAAGGCCAATGCAGCCCACCGTTGCGCGAGCTTTCGGCCGGGCAATTGACGGCGCTGTTGCACGAAGCGGCGGGCGTGCGGTTGCGAAGCAAGGCGTCGCAGTTTCAGGCGCGGGCCCGGAGCGTGGGATGGGAGCAAGCGTTGTGGGAGGGTTTGTTCCGGGCGCTCGGTTACAAGCACAACACCTGGCCGATGCAGGCGCTCGCGGAGCACCGTTTGCGGTGGAGTGAGGGGTGCGTGGAGGCGCTGGAGTTCCAAGCGCGACTGTTGGGCTTGAGCGGGCTGCTGCCGGCGGAATTGAACCAGGCCACGTCGCCATCCGGTCGCTACCTGCGGCGAGTCTGGGATCAGTGGTGGCGCGAGCGCGAAGCTTTCTTGGATTGTGTCTTGCCGCGCGCGGTGTGGCATCTGCACGGCCTGCGTCCGGCGAACCATCCGCAACGCCGGCTGGCGCTGGCGGCCCATTGGCTGGCGGATGGCAAGGTCCCGAATCAGCTCGAAGTTTGGTGTGCCGCAGACTTGTCCCCGGCGGCCCTGGTTGATTCGCTGCTCGAAATCTTGCAGGCCCGGGGCGACGATTTTTGGTCGTGGCACTGGACGCTCCGCTCCTCACGTCTCGCGAAGCCACAGCCTTTGCTGGGCGCGACCCGCGTTAGCGACCTCGCCGTGAATGTGATCCTGCCGTGGCTTTGGATACGCGCGGCGGAAGGGGGAAACGAGCGCCTGCGGAAGAGCCTGGAAGGGCGCTATTTCGCATGGCCGGCGGCGGAGGACAACGCGGTGCTTCGCCTGGCGCGGCAACGGTTGCTGGGGAATGCTTCTCCGCAGGCGCTTCCAGACGCCGCGGCGCAGCAGGGGTTGCTTCAGATCGTGCGGGATTTCTGTGACTCCTCAACGGCGCTTTGCGACGAGTGTCGCTTCCCCGATGTAGTGCGCGAGTGGCGTGCTTGCGGCGGTCACGAGAGCGAAGAGAGGCAGGCCGGGCTTTCGGCCACGACATCTCGCGCCACGAATCCCTGACCAGGATGTTTCATACCGGAATCGCCGGGTGAGGTCACCCGGCTTACAACACCGGGGCTCTGGAGTTGTAGGCCGGGTGTTTTCACCCGGCGAAGTGTTGGCGATTCAATCAAGGAGTGAAATATCCGGGCTGAACTGCAAGTGCGCCTGTTTCACGGCCCGGTTCACGGCGAGGCCGGCGAGTCCTTCAACTTGAGTTGCAGTTCTTGGATCTGGCTTTCGATGAGTTCCGGGAAGAGGGAGACGGTTTTGAGCCGCCGCAAATAGTCGAGGGCTTTGCGGTAGTTCCCCTCGCGTTCTTCGAGTCGGGCCAGGTTCACCAAGATGCGATCGAGCATCATCTTGTCGGGTTCGGGTTTGTCGGCCTCATTCTTTGCCCACTTGCGGAGCGCCAGTTCCCACACGTTGCGGGCGCGGGCGGTGTCCTTGCGGTCTTGGTCGAACAAACGCCCCAATTCAAACAGGATTTCGTGGCTGTCCGGGTTGGCCCGCAGGCCATCGCGCAAAAAGGCTTCGGCTTCCGCCGCCTTGCCCAGCTTGGAGCGCAGCCAGTAGGCCGCCACGACGTAAGTGTCCACCTGCTGCGGGTCGAGTTCCGCAGAGAGTTTCAGCCAGGGAAGTACCTCGCGCTCCAGACCGCCGCCCGAAAGATGCGTGTGCTCGGTGATCCGGAACTTGCGCCCGAAGCGATCCAGCCAATCCTTCGGCTGGCCAAGGATGTCAGATTGATCGTGGTGGTGGTCGTGGGCTTCGTGGTTGGCGTCAGTCGTGGCGGGGTGCGGTTCCCCGGCGTGGTCGTCGTGGCCTTTGAGATGGTCTTCACACTGGAGTTTGGCTTGATCAAAGATGGAAGGGTAATAGCCGCTGTGCAGATAGACATCGGCCTTGACGAAGAAATGATTAGCGAACAAGCGGCGGCCATCGCCGAGCAGCACCTTGAGCATCGTGTCCGCCTGGGCCCGCTGGCCACGCCAGGAGAACGAGCGCGGTTGCAGCACGACGCCCAGGCTGAAGCACACCGTCAGCAGCAGCAGGAGCACCAGGCAGGTCAGACGCTGGCTCATACGGACAGGGATTTGCGCCGGAACAACCAGGCCGACGCCACCAAGAGGAAGGCCGCATACACCGCCGCATACACGGTCGCCAGCAGGCAATCCACCCAGCCGATGAGTTCGTGGTTATGGATCACCAGATCGCGCACGTCGAAGATTTCCAGGTGCGGGATGGCGAAATAGACCGTGTAGAGGAGCGTGGACGCGGGCTTCGCCATCTGGAGCGCCACCGTGTTCAGATGGCCACCCACCAGCAAAATGCCCACGACCACAATGAAACAGATCGTGGTGTTTGCCGAAGACGCGCTGAACAGGAGCGAACCCAGCAGCGCCAAGGCGATCACCACCGCCAGCATCATGGCGTGGAGCCAAAGCGCCTGGAAGTAATTCGCCAGCGGCCACTGCCCCTCGCGAGCGCAGATGACCACGGTGAAGAAGGCATAGAACACGAGCAGGGCGATACCGCTGGCGAACCAGCAGCCGAGGAACTTGCCGAGAATGACCTGCCCGCGAGTCACGGGTTTGGCGAGCAGCGGGAAGATGGTCCGGCTTTCACGCTCCGCCGGCAGTTGCCGGGCCGTCGTCACGATGGCGATCACCAGCGACGAAATCCAGATCAGCAGCAGACAGAGTTCCTTGAGATAGCGGATGATCTTGTCGTCGTTGAACAAATTCAACGACCCGAGCAGCAGCGTGATCACCGCCGTGAGCACGAAGAGGACGTAGAAATCCTTCCGGCGGGAAAGTTCCTTGACGACGACTTGGGCCAGCGCCAACAGCGTATTCATACCACGGGTTGCGGCTCGTAGCCGATGAGCTTCAGGAAAATCTGCTCGAGGTTGGCTTGATGCTCACGCACCAGATCGCTGACCTTGCCCTCCACCTTGAGCTGTCCCTGGTGGATGATCGCCACCCGGTCGCAAACGGTTTCCACCTCGCCCAGTTCGTGCGAGGAGAAGAATACCGTCTTCCCCTCGTCTTTCAGCCGCTGGATGATCTCGCGGACTTTCATCCGGCCCAGCGGGTCCAAACCGCTGGTGGGTTCGTCCAGGATGAGCAGGTCGGGGTTGTTGATGAGCGCCTGCGCGAGGCCGACGCGCTGTTGCATGCCCTTCGAGTAGGTCTTGATGAGGCGTTTGCGCACGGGTTCGAGCTCCACGAGCTTCATCAGCCGGTCAATGCGCCGCTCGGTTTCCGCCCGCGGGAGGTGGAAGATGCGGGCGTAGAACCGCAGCAGTTCCTCCGCGTTCAGAAACTTGTAGTAATAGGTTAACTCCGGGAGGTAGCCAATGCGTTGCCGGGCGATGGGCTCGCGCACGTCCACGCCAAACAGATAGCCCGCCCCGCTGGTGGGGGGGATGAAGCCCAGCAGCACGTTCATGGTGGTGGTCTTGCCCGCGCCGTTGGGACCGAGAAAACCGAACACCTCGCCCGCCCGTACGGCCAGGCTCAGACCGTTTACCGCGACTTTGGGGGAACCACCGCGCTGTTGGGCGCGGAATTCCACACGCAGATTCTCCGTCTTCAGAATCGCATCCACGCGCCGAAGATACGAAACCGCTTTGGCCACGCCAGATTTTTTCCGCAAGGCGCGGCAGGCAACAAAAAAGCCCGGGGCACGGACCCCGGGCTGCCAGACGACCCCCTGCGCTTATGGAGCGGAAAGCACGTGATCGCCGGACGGCGCGCTGCACGTGGGGTCTTCGCTGACGGCGCCAATGGTGTAGGTGTTGGCGCTGCCGCCGGGACAAGTGGGGAACTTGTTGTTCTTGATGTACACCCGCACGTCTTCTTGGCTGGGCACATCGGAGTCCCCTTTCTTGTTTTCCGTGGCCCAGAGTTGCTTGGCGTTGTCAATCATCCGCAGGTTGTTGATGCAGGCGTTTTTCTGCGCCGTGTTGCGCGCCCGCACGAAGTTGGGCACCGCGATGGCCGCCAACAGGCCGATGATCGCCACGACGATCATGATTTCGACGAGCGTGAAGCCCGTCCTGGCTGAGGTCTTGATTTTCATTGCTACTGTCTTTCTCTCGCGGCGTGAACCTCGCGGCAGGCGGTTATGATGTATGATGATTACGTTTGTGGTTCACGAATGAAACCCGCCGCAAACCGCATCTCCATCCTAGCCCCGGCCGAACTGAACGCAACACCCAAGGCTGCTCGGCGCCGTCCGTAATGCAGGCAGCAACCCCATCCGTAGCCCGCCCGACAGACCTGGGTCAAAAGCTGAGCAACAGTTGCCAGATGTACATGTTGCCGAGCGCGTCCACATTCTCCCAAACCTTGCGGACGAGGTCCGGGTCGCCCGTGATCTCGGGCAGCTCTCTTGATTTCTGTTCCCAAGGGAAACAGACGCCCGGTTTCGCGCGCGGGGCGGGACGGTTGGCCAGCCCCGCCAAGCCCGACACGTCTGACCCGTCAGACGGCAGCCGAACAGGTCTGACATTGGTGGGGCTGCCAGGATACACCCCATGCTCCCGCGTGAATTCCGTGAGCGCCCGCAAGTTCTCGATGCTCGTGTCGTCCTGCATGATCGCGCCGGCGTCCATGATATAGCCGCCGTCCTTCGCCACGCCATCAATGACCTTCCTCGCGTGCGCGCGGACCTCGTCGGGGGTGCCGTAGCTCAGCAAGACATTCGGGATGCCGCCGCTGAGCGCAAACTTGTGGTGCAGCTTCCGGTGTGCGAGGAAGATGTCGCCCTGATCCACGTGGAAGAGAATGCTCCGCTCCGGCAGCGTGGCAAAATCGTCGAGATGCGCGTCCCACTTGCCCTCGGCGTAGAACATGGTTTGATGGCCGTGCTTCCAAAACTCTTCGATGCACGGCCGCAGCGTGGGCCAGTAATGCGACGCGAACTGTTTCGGGCTGATGAAGGGCACGCAACCGCGATGCATCCAGAAACCGATCGGGACTTGTTTCACCGGGTCCGCAGTGGTCAGGCCCACGTGGACCAGATGTGGCATGAGCGCCTCGCACGCCTTAAGCACCTTGTCGGGCTGCGTGTGCATGTCCATGGTGAGGCCGACATAGCCGCGCAACTTGTCGGCGATGATGTCGAACGGCGCCTTAAAGATGCCGGCAATGGCCGACGCCGTGCCGCACTCGCTACGCAGCCGGCCGATCTGCGGTCCGAACGCGTAGAAATACGTCAACATGGCCATGCTGCTCTTCACCAGCGCGAGGTTGTTCCGGTAGGTCGCCGGCTGGCCAATGCGCGTGACCTCGGTCGAGACCCGCGGCAGCCAGACGTTGTAGAGAAAGCCCGTCGGGTCATCAATGAGCGCATCGTATTCATCCTCGCGCATGAACGCCTGGTCCTCCGGCGGCTCAATGTAATTGAAGCCGACCGTGTGCGGGATGCCGATGCCCG
>CAZJTM010000202.1:9381-11127 GCA_964548925.1 uncultured Verrucomicrobiota bacterium
GGAATGCCGTAGTAGCGCAGCCCCGCGGCTTGCGCCAGCCCGGTCCAGACATAGACCATGTTCGCCACCACCGCGTCCCAATCGAACTCCTTCGCACACTTCACCGCCGCCTCGAAGGCCAGGTTGTAGTCATGGCAAACCTGCTGGCAGGTGTAGCCGGCGTACTTGGCGACGAACTCCGCCACGAACGGGCGGATGGGAATCTTGTCGGGCTTCTCGTTGCGGAGGGCGGTGACGTAGCGGGTGAGGCGTTCCTGGTAAAGTTGTTCCGTGTTCATGGTGCGCTCTGGTGCGGCGCATGGTGAATCGAAGTCGCTGCCGCGTCAAATCTTCTGTCCGCCCACCGTGTCGTCTGCTAAATCATCGCCGGCATGCCGTCGTCGCCAAAGCAAAAGCCGGCGCAGCGCACCGCCGCCCTCTGGCTCCTGGTCGGAGTGCCGGTGGCGCTGGCGTTGATATTGGGGTTGACGTTGGCGAACTGGTCCGGTCACCGGGAGGAGAAGGCGCGGCAGGCCCGAAACACGGACGCCGGCTTCCATGCCACGTTCGGCAAATCGCCTAGTTGCAGGTCGTGTCACGAGGAGGCCTTCGAGAATTGGGAGAATTCCCATCACGCGCTGGCCGAACGGAACATCCGGACGAACTTGGACGACATCGCGTTCGATCCGCCCTTCAAGATTACTCACGGGACACAGAATTCGTTCGCTAGGTACACGAACGGGCAGTTCCAGCTCGTTACGCTGGGCCCGCGTTCTGACGAACGCGGCTACGAGGTCCGGCCGTTCCCAGTGGCGCGCGTGCTGGGTGTGAGCCCACTGCGGCAGTATCTCGTGCCGTTTCCGAGCGGGCGCTACCAGATGACCGAACTGGCGTTTGATCCGCGGCACCCGGACTGGTTCAACGTCTATGGCGAGGAAGACCGCCTGCCGGGCGAGTGGGGGCATTGGACCGGCCGCGGGATGAACTGGAATTCCATGTGCGCAAGTTGCCACAACACCGGTGTCCGAAAGCACTACGATTCCGCGACGGACAGCTACAACACCACGCTGGTCGAGCACGGCGTCGGCTGCGAGGCGTGTCACGGGCCGATGGCCGACCATAACGCCTGGCAGGCATTGCACCCGAACAAGACTGGCGACCCGACCGTGCGCAAGGTTTCGCCCGAGGCCATGATGAGCGTGTGCGGCTCGTGCCACGCCCGGCGCGGTGATTTGACCGGGCAGTTCGCGCCGCACGAATCCTTCGACGATCATTACTGGCTCACGATGGTGGACGACACCGACACGTTTTATCCCGATGGTCAGATCCGTGATGAAGACTTCGAGTACACGGCGTTTCTCGGCAGCCGCATGCATGCGGCGGGGACGCGCTGCGTGAATTGCCACGAGCCGCACGCCGCCAAGCCGCGCCTGACGGGCAACTACGTCTGCATCCTCTGCCACGTCTCGGGCGTGTCCAACAACATCCCGCAGGTGGACCTCGCCACGCACAGTCATCACAAGGCGAACGACCGCGGTGATCTCTGCACCGGTTGCCACATGCCGCAGACGGTTTATATGCAGCGCCACGCGCGGCATGACCATGGCTTCACGATTCCCGATCCACTGCTGACCAAGCAATTTGACATTCCCAACGCCTGCAATCGCTGTCACACCGAGCGCACCGCCGACTGGTCGCTGGAATACGTGGAGAAGTGGTATGGCGCAAAGATGGAGCGGCCCTATCGCTGGCGTGCGCAAACCGTCG
>CAZJTM010000203.1:0-11047 GCA_964548925.1 uncultured Verrucomicrobiota bacterium
CAGCCAAGGCCCATCCCGCCGCGAATGGCGGGCCAGCGATCGGTTCCGCTTTCGCTGCGCGTGGTGGGACTGTTGAGGACTTGAACAGGGCTTCGTCCTGCGGCAGGCGGCGGAGGATGCGGCAATTTTCATTGGGACGGGGACAATCTCCGCCCGGTGAGGTCACCCGGCCTGCCTCCGCGCAAAACTACCCGGTTGTAGGCCGGGTGCCCTCACCCGGCGGCCCTATCGGGTCCACAATGAGAATTGCGGCGGATGATGCCTGCCGACTTGCCGGTGACGCAGGCCTGAGGCAAGCTTTCGGTCAGCATGACACCAAGAACCGCCAAGCTTCGTCACGAAAGCCTGAACGCGCGCCCCGCCCTCACCGCCGAGCGCGCCGTGCTGATGACCGAGTTCTATCAGGCCAACGAAGGCCGCTGGTCCATTCCAGTCATGCGCGCCAGGGCGTTTCTTCACCTTTGCCAACACAAAACGATCCACATCGGGGCGGGTGAACTGATCGTGGGTGAGCGCGGGCCGGCGCCGAAAGTCGTGCCCACGTTTCCCGAACTCACCTGCCACAGCGTCGAAGACCTGGAGATTCTGAACTCGCGTCCGCTGACGCACTACGACGTGGACGCCGAGTGCATCCGGCTCTATCGCGAGAAGGTGATTCCTTATTGGCGTGGGCGTTCGATGCGCGACAAGTTGTTCGCGGAACTCCCGCAGGATTGGCAGGACGCTTACGCCGCCGGCATCTTCACCGAGTTCATGGAACAGCGTGCCCCCGGCCACACGGTGCTGGACGACAAGATTTACCGGAAGGGGATGCTGGATTTCAAACGCGACATTGCCGAGGCCATCGCGAAGCTCGACTTCCTCAACGACCCGCAGGCGCTGGACAAGCGCGAGGCGCTGAGGTCGTTCGACATCTCCTGTGACGCGGTGATCGTCTTCGCCGAACGCCACGCCGCCTTGGCCCGCGAATTGGCGGCGAAGGAATCTGATCCGCAGCGAAAAGCGGAGTTGCTCCACATTGCCGAGGTTTGCGCCCGCGTCCCGGCCAACGCGCCGCGCAATTTCCACGAGGCGCTGCAATACTACTGGTTCTGCCATCTCGCCGTGATCACCGAGCTGAACGGCTGGGATTCTTTCAACCCCGGCCATCTCGATCAACACTTGCTGCCGTTTTACGAGCGCGGGCTGGCGGACGGTTCGCTGACGAAAGAGAGCGCCCGCGAGTTGTTGGAGTGCTTCTTCATCAAGTTCAACAACCACCCGGCGCCGCCCAAGGTCGGCGTGACGGCGGCGGAGAGTGGCACTTACACTGACTTCGCGAACATCAACATCGGCGGTTTGCTGCGGGACGGCTCGGACGGCTCGAACGAGATCTCACACATCCTGCTCGACATCGTGGATGAGATGCACCTGCTCCAGCCAAGCACGAACATCCAGCTTTCGCGCAAGAGCCCGGATCATTTCCTGAAGCACGCCCTCCGCGTCGTGGGCAAGGGTTACGGCTTTCCGAGCATTTTCAACGCAGACGCCGTGGTGCAGGAACAGCTCCGCCAGGGCAAGACGCTGGAAGACGCCCGGGCCGGCGGGTGCAGCGGTTGCGTGGAGGTCGGCGCGTTTGGCAAGGAGGCCTACATCCTCACGGGCTATTTCAACATGCCGAAGGTGTTCGAACTCGCCCTCCACAACGGCGTGGACCCGATGACCGGCAAGCAACTCGGGCCGAGAACGGGCGACCCGGATTCGTTCAACTCGTTTGAGGATCTGTTCGCCGCCTACCGGGCGCAGTTCAAGCACTTCCTGGACATCAAGCTGCGCGGCAATCAACTCATCGAACGCATGTATGCCACGCGCATGCCCGCGCCGTTCTTGAGCGTGTTGACGGACGATTGCGTGCAGCGCGGGCGCGACTACAACGCCGGCGGCGCGCGCTACAACAACACCTACATCCAGTTCGTCGGCCTCGGCAGCCTCACCGACAGCCTGAGCGCGGTGAAGCAGTTCTGCTTTGAGGATCATGCCGCGCAGCGGAACGGTCACCTTTCGCTCGCGAAACTGGTTGCAGCGCTGGATGAAGACTTTGCTGGCCACGAACCGCTGCGGCAGAAGCTGCTCCACAGAACGCACAAGTACGGCAACGACGATGATCACGCCGATGAAATCGCGGTGCGCATTTTCAACACCTGCGTGGAGGAACTGGACGGCAGGCCGGACACCAAGGGCGGGCGGTATCGCGTCGAAATGCTGCCCACCACCTGCCACGTCTATTTTGGCAGCGTCACCGGCGCGCTGCCGGACGGACGCAAGGCGCGCGTCCCGTTGAGCGAAGGCATCAGCCCCGTGCAGGGCGCCGACCGGCGCGGACCGACCGCCGTCATCAAGAGCGCGTCCAAGATGGATCATCTCAAAGCTGGCGGCACCTTGCTGAACATGAAGTTCACGCCGTCACTCGTGGCGACCGACGACGGCGTGGACAAGTGGGCGCATCTGGTTCGCGGCTACTTCAAGATGGATGGCCATCACGTGCAGTTCAACGTGGTCCGCGCCGACACCTTGCGCGAGGCGCAGGCTCACCCCGACGAGCACCGCGACCTCATCGTTCGCGTCGCCGGTTACAGCGACTATTTCTGCGACCTCTCCCGGGCGTTGCAGGACGAAATCATCGAGCGCACCGAGCACGAGGGGTTCTGAAATGCTTCCCCCGGGCGACCCCACGCATGGTCGCTGAGCTTGTAAGCAAGCCAATACACTGTAAGCCAGGTGCCCCTAGGCGGCGGCGCACTGGATTTCGCAACGCAGCGGAATGAACTTCGCGGTTGACCGCGCCGCCCGGCTTTGCCAGCGGCGCGTGCAACCGATGCTGGTTGGCCCGGACGGGCACAGCGACTGGGTCGCCAAGTGTGAGGTGGACCTGGTGCAATCACGGCAGAAAGTTGAGCCGGTGCTCCGATTGCGCAGGATTGGCAGCCCGGTGCTTCGACGCCGCCTGACGGAGTTTGCCTGAGAGTTCGTAGCAGCCGACGTCAGGAATATGAAAACCGGCTGGATGCCCGGTCTGTGTGGTTCACGGCGAGCGGAGGCGGTAGAAACAGCCGGGATGGTTCGCCCAGTCCGGATCGTTGAAATACCACGAGTCGGCAGTGAGGGTGCTGGTTTGCCGCGGCGACCAGATCGGATTGACTAGGTCCGTGCAGTCAAGGGGCAAAAGCCGTCGTCGGAGTTCGGCTGGCAAAGGGTGTCACTGGCCACTGCGCTGGGTTTATGTTTATGCGCGCCTGTTCACAACACCAGATGACCTAGCCTCTGAAACTCGCACTCCTGATCCCGCTCGCTGCGACGGCCTTCGGGTTGACTGCTCTTGACGCCTCAGCGGCTGAGGATGATTTCAAGACCGAAGCCGGCTTTGTCAGCCTTTACAACGGGAAAGACCTCACCGGTTGGGGCTACCGCGACGGGGATGGGAAAGTGACGCCTCTTGGCGTTCCGGTTGGCAAGTCGCCGATCGGCACGGGCAAGTTGCCGGTTCCACCCCGCATTGGGCCAACCCGCAGGATGATGACGTGCGCCCCGTTGACGCGCGTTGGTTAACCAGGGGGCGCAAGCCGCGGCTACTGTTGCACGGCGCGGTAGTACCGGTAGAGGCGCAAGATCGGGTCGGGATCGGTGACGGTGAAGATGCGGTTCGTGGCCGTGATCGGGAACAGCGGATGCCACTCGCGCAGATCGTCGGAGGTTTCAATCCGATAGTCGTGCCCCACCTCGCCCTTGAACGTGAATTCCCAACCGCCTGCCGGCGCGCGGCGTGGCAGGTTCAGGCCGGGCTTCAGGCATTGCGCCACGACGGTGATCGTCCGCGCCGCCGTCAGGTTGGGCGTCCCGTTGTCGCTGACCAGCACGGTGAGATGATTCGTCGTGTCGCATTGGGCCTCCGTGGGCGTCCAGGTCAACACACCGTCAAGCAGGCCCAGGGTCAGGCCGGCGGGCGCGTTCGACGCGAGGACGAAGTGCAGCAAGTTGGGCGGCAGGTCCGCGTCGGTGGCGCGAATCGGCAGCGACAGGGTGAAGCTCTCGAAGACGAGTTGCTCCGGCACCGGCGCGATCACCGGGGCGAGATTCACCTCACTCACCAGCACGGTGAATTCGGCGAAATCGCTCAGCGGCGGGAGGCCGTCATCCCGGACGCGTGCGGTGAAGACGTAGGCGCCCGGCCCTTGCGCCTCGGTGGGACGCCAACTGAACAGCCCGCTGGTTGGATGGAGCGTGACGCCCGCCGGCAGCGAGCCTTCGAGGCTGAAGGTGAGCCGCTGGGCTGGGATGTCGGCGTCCGTGGCGCCGATGGGGAAGGTGAGCCAGGAACCTTCGGCCACAGTTTGAATCGGGATGGGCAACAGGCGCGGCGCGGTGTTTTGACCGAGTACTCGCCACGTATTGGTGGCGGCCGCCACCGCGGGGTTCCCGGCCAGGTCCACCACCCCGCGCGGCCAAACGATGAAGGCGTAGTCGCCGACTTCCGCCGTCAGACTCGCGAGGCCGGCGATTTGCACGACATTGCTCGCCACCAGATGGAGCGCCACAGTGTTGGAGGCAACGAGGTTCGTGCCGCCGTTTCGGGTGAGGGTGAGCGCGGCCCAAGTCAGGAAGTTCGTGTCCACGCCCTCGGAGAAGCGGGCGATGACTTGGCTCACCGCGTTGGTGCGCGGGTCGGGAGTGACCGGATCAAGCGCGATGACGGGCGGGCTGAGGTCCAGCCGCACGGTCAGGAAGGCGTCGCTGGAGGTGTTGCCGGCGGCATCCACGGTCCGCACGCGCAACCGGTGTTCGCCCGCGCCGGTCAACTCGATCGGCCGGCTGAACTGGCCATTCACCACCGCCGCTTCGCCCAAGTCGTGTGCCTGAGTGAGATCATAGACGCGCGCGGTCACATTGGTGGCGTTGACTTGGCCGGAAACCACGAGCCGGTTGGTGTTGACCAGACGGTCCGAGGCCGAGATCCCCGTGTCCGGCGCGAGGCTGAGGTTGAACGGCGCCGCTGGCGGGGTGGTGTCCATGACCCAGGAGCGAGTGGCCACCCCCACACCAGGATTGCCCGCCAGATCGGTGACGCCGGTGGCGTTCACGGCGAGTTGGTATTCCCCTTCCTCGCCGCAGACCCAGTTGAAGTTGGCGATGCGAAACACGGCTGGGCCAAGCGGGGTGACGGTGACTTCGCTGGTGATCAAGTTGAGGCCGTTGTCGCGGCGCAGCGTGAGGTCTTGCCAGTCGAAGCTGGCCGGGGCCACGGGCTCGCTGAAGGTCACGTCCAGCGACATCACCACGATGTTGCGCGGGTTGGTGGGAACGTCCTCCAAGTCCACGATCACCGGTGGCGTGCCGTCTTTGGTCCAAGTCTGCGTGAACGCGCCGGTGCCGGGGTTGCCGAGTGTGTCTTGTACGCCGCTGGCCGCAACGGTCAGCGTGTACGGGCCATCGCCCGCCGTGAACGCGTCCAAACCGGCGATGCGGAAGCTGGTGGTGGAAAGCGGCGTGACCGTGACGCTTTCATCCAACCCCACCAGCCCGCCATCCAGGCTGAGCGCGAGGTCCTCGAGATCGAACGTGGCGGCGGCAATGGCGCGAGAAAACGTCACGTCCACCGTTGTCGCCGGCGTCGTTCGGGGATTCGGCAGAACCGGCCCGACGCTCACCACGACTGCGGCGTGCTCGCCCTTGGCCCAAGCGCAACTGGCCGAGTTCGTCACCGCGTGGCCGGCGTAATCCGCAATCCCGCCCCCCAACACGGTGAACTTATAGTTGCCATCCTCCGCCGTGAACGCCGCCAGGCCGCCCACGCGATAGGTGGCGTTGGTGACGAGATCAATCGTAATGTCGCCGGTGAGCAGGTTCTCCCCGCCGTTCAGACGGAGCGCGAGGTCTTCCGGTCCAAACGTCGCCAGGTCAACCGGCTCGGAGAACACCACGTCCACCGCCGCGATGAAGTTGGATTGCAACGCGGGCACCGGCCCGCGCACTTCGACCACGCTGGGCGGCTCGGTGTCGTTGACGCGGTAGTGCAGGGTGTAATCCCCCGTGCCGTTGAAATCGAGCAGGTGCAACCGCCATTCGCGCTCGACGCCGTAAGTGGACGACGGGAAGGTGCGGTCGGTCTGCCACACGTTGTCGCCGACGCGCAGTTCCTTGCCGTCGGAGCGAACCACGCGACGCAGGGCAAAGCGGGCGCCGGGATCGGGCAGGTGGAAGTAACACCAGCCGCTGGACATGTTGGCGGTCAGGCGCACCTGCAGATTGTTCGCCCGCACGGAACCGACCACGGCGGGATTGACGCCCCGATTGACCACCGCGATTGTGCCGTCACTCAGGAAGAGCCGATCCGGGAAATCCTCCGGGTCGGGGTCTTCGTTTGTGAGGAAATCGGTCAGACCATCATCGCCAGGACGATCGGCCTGCACGGCGCGGATCAACTCGTGAATCTCGACGCTCTCGATCAGCGAGAGGTTGGTGTGCCCCATCGCGTCCACGTGCTCGAACGTGGCGGTGTAATCCAGGAACTTGCCCTGGAGCGAGGAAGTCAGGAGCCATTGGGCCACCTGCGTGCCGCCGGGCGCAATGAAGCCGAGGTCCGCCGTGAGCGACGGCGCAACCGCGTTGCTGCCGACCCGCGTGCCGATGATCTTGAAGTCAATGAGCAGCCCCTTTTCGTTTTCCACGATCCGGGGTTGGGCGGAGGTGATGCGGAAGTTGCGCGCCCAGCCCGCGCCCTGGTTCTTGGCCAGCAAGCCCAGAACGAAGGGCTCCGCCGGTTCGACTTCGTCTGTGAACGGATCGTCGCTGAAGACGTCGCGCTGCTGGAAGTATTGCAGGACCATGCGCGCCTCGGGCAGGACGACAATGGGTGAGGCGAGGAGGGGTACGACGATTTCCTGGCCCGCCTCGACGTAGCGCAACGTGCCGCCGATGTGGTAAATCGCCGGCGCGTCGGGCGCGGCGTCGCGCGTGGGAATAAAGGTGAAGCGGGCCGAACCGCTTTGCGTGGGGTTGAGCTGGCCGCCGCCGGTCACGTCGGACAGGCCGGTAAGTTGCGGCCCGCGCACGGCGAACTTGTCGGCAGCGGTATTGCCGAGGTCATCTCGGAACTCGAGGTCCACTTGGATTTGGTTGAGACGATTGTCGCCGCCGTTTTCGATTTCGAGCGTGCCGACGAAGGCCGCGCGCGTCATCACGGCGGATTGCTCGATGCGGATGCGCACGCGGGCGCAGACGCCGGCCGGTTTGGGATCGGGGTCTTTTGGCCCACGGGGGGACGGGCTGCCACCACTGTCGCCGCAGTCCGGCTCCTTTTCGCCGGGCATCCATCCGGCAGCAAGACCGGGAGTAAAGCCGAATCCCGGCAAGATCTGCGGGCTGCCTCCGGACAGTTCAGTGTCAAAGGACACGTTCAGGAGCTTGAGCAATTCGCAGAGGCAGCCCAAGCCGTCCCCAAGCGAACCGGCGGCCCCACCTACGGCACCAGCCGCCCCGCCCGTCGCCGCGCCGACGAGCACCTTGCAGGCGGCTTTGAATCCCCACTTGGCGCAAGGCGGCATGTCGGGTCCAAAGCAATCCAAGACGGCGGCGGCCACATCGCAGCCCGCATCCCAAGGAGGTTCGCCTTCGGACAAACTGTCGAGAACGGACTCGCCACTATCCTTCAGATTGGACAGGCAATCGTACACCTTCTTCGGGGTGCAAAGAGGGCGGAAGTCGGCGACGCGCAACTCCTTCTGATCCCCCTTGCAGACGTAGTAGTAGATGACCGGCATCTTGAGCGGCGGCAGGCAATCGTGGGCGCTGATCTCGCAGTCCCCCTCATCCTTCGGGCCGCGGCCATTTCCCCGGGCGGTTTCCTCGATCAGCGGGATGTTCCGATGCCGGACCAGCACGGGGACGGAGATCCGGCTCTTGGCGGGCAGCGTGCCGATCTGCGTGATCAACGGAGTGATGAGATACTCGGAACTGTTGGGCACGAGGAACTGTACGTTGTTCGCCGCGATCAGACCCTCATTGCGCAGGTGAATGGTAATCTGCGTTTCGTACCCCGGCGTGACCAAGGGCACGAGTTCGGGATTCTCGATGATCACGTTCGGAATCGGCACGTTGGCCTCGAACTCGGATTCCAGCACCAGCCGGTAATGGTCCTCGATTTCCGCCGGCACCACCCGCCAGCGATACACCACCGTCTCCCGGCGGATGAACGCCTCGGCTTCATTGACGATGCCCGGTTGGATGGTCACGGTGCCGCGATAGGGCGCGTGGCGACTCGCGAGGACCTCCAGGGTGTAGGTGCCTTCCAGAACATTCGTGAACCACACCTCGCCCGCTTCGCCGGTGTTGCCCTCCGCCAGCGTCTCGCCCGTGAAGGCGTCGCGAAGCGCAACCGTTGCGTTCGTCACCAGCGGCGCGCCTTCCACGTAGTAGGTGTATTCATCCTCGACCTTCACGTGGAGGTCGCCCCGACCCTCCGACAGGGCGCGGAATTGGAACGGCATGGAAAGCCCAGCCGCCGGTCCCGCCACGACGAGGTTGCCGTTGTAAGGCGTCAGCGGCAAATCGTCCGCCGGACTCAAACGCAGAGTCACGGTGGTCTTGTCGCCGGGATTCAAGGAAGGCAGTTCCGCGGCGCTGCTGAGCGAGAGCCAGGAGGCCGCCGGGAGTAAGACATTCAGTGGCCCTGTGGGTGCGCCACCCTGGTTGCTGAGTTCCATCGTCACCAGCGCCTGTTGCCCACGCACCATGCCGCGCTCCAGATACGGCGGGTTGGCCACCAACTCGGGCCGCAGCGGCACCACCATGACCTTGACGGGTACATCGGTGAACACGCCTTCGGCGGAGGCCACGTGGATTTGAAACTCCAGCTTCGCGGCGTTCGTGCCCGTGGCGGTGACGGCGTAGGTCAATGTCGCGGTGGCATCGCCTTCGAGCCGGTTGGTGAGCGCGAACGTGACTTCCAATCCCGCCGGCAGGCCGGGCGCGCTGGCGGTCAGCCCGGTCAGCGGCACGTTGCCGAGATTCAGCAGCGAGACCGTGCCCGAAAGCGGATCGCCGGGCACGAGGCGCAGATTCACCGTGTCGGGATTCGCCTTGAGGCCGAGCAGCGTGAAGTGATCCTGCACGGGATTGAGACGGCGGCTGGGGAAATCCGCGCCCAGGTCGTAGAAGCCGGCCTCCGTGGGCAGCGGCGTGAACACGGTCTGGAACGCTCCGCTGGCATCCGTCATCACCGTCCAATCGCGGCGGATGCGTTTGACGCTCACCTGCACGCGGACGGGTTTGAACGCCGCCGGGGCATTGGTGTCGCGCGTCAGCCAGGCGCGACCTTGGATCGGAATCTCCGTGCCATTCGGCGCCGCGTCCACCTCCGTCCACGCCAGCGCGTGATAGGCGGGCTGGACCGCAACCAGATCGGACGCGCGCAAGTTGTTCAACTCCGCGCCTTCCATCACCGCGCGTTCGGCATCGGTGAAGACCCGGAAACGATACTCGCCTGGCTCGGAGGGCAGCCGGACCACGGCGCTGCGCGTGTAGCCTTCGCCCACTGCCAACGTGCCGGTGAAATTGGTTTGGACGATCAGCGCGTCGGCCTGACAACCGACCGTGCAGGGCAGAAGCAGGTAGTCGGTCCAACTCCCGGAGACGGCGACGAGGCCGTTGTTGGTCACGGACCACGTCACGGTGACGTATTCGTCGGTCAACCCTTGCTTGGGCGCATCCACGCGCGTGACGATGAGGTCGGGCAAATCAATGTCCGTGACGCCCAGTTCGGCCACCGCCGGATTGAAGCCGTCGGCGGTGGCGGTCAGGGTGACGGTTTGCAGGCCGTCGCTCACGCCATCGGGCACGCCCTGCACCGTGACGCTGGCAGAGGCCTGGCCGTCCAGCAGCGTGACGGTCGCCGGCAGCGTGGCTTCGCCGGGATCGCTGCTGCTCAAGTGAACCACCAGCGGACCCGTCGGCGCGGTGTTGCGCGAGATCGTGGCCTCCACCGATCCACCTTCGCGCACGACAGCGCGGCGCAGGTCCAAACCAAGCGACGGCCCATCGTCGTCGAGCACGGTGACGAGGACGGACGCCTGATTCGTCGCCACGATGTCGCCCGCGTCATTGACGATGCGGGCGGTCAGCGTGTTTGTGCGCGTGCCGTTCACCAGATCGTCGTCCCGCACGAAGACGTTGAAGGTAGCGGCGGCCTGGTAAGCCGGAATGATCACCCGCGGGACGTTGACGAGCGGCGAGTTCCGCTCGGTGGCGAAACTGACGGCCATGGCGCGCGAGGTCACCGGGAAGCGCGTCACCGTGCCCACGGTTGCGGCGCCGCCCCCGCTCTCGGTGAGCGTGGTGCTGGCCAACTCCAGGCCGAGTAGTGTCACGTCGTCATCGAGGATTTCGAGCGCGGCGGAGGCGAGGGGATAGTTGGAGGAGGCGGCGTACACGGTTGCCTTGACCGTGCCCTCGAAGAAATCGTTCGTGTAGGTTTCCATCACGAAGCTCGTGTCCCACGCGCCAGCGGGAATCGTGACCTCGTAAGGGTTGAACCGCACGCGCCACGGGGCGTCGCTCCACAGCCACACCACAAGAGGCTGGTTGGTGCCGCCATTGCGGCTGAGGATGCCCATGCCGCCCGCGCCTTCCTGCATGGGACTCGGGAGCAGCAGGCTCAGCTGCGGCGAGTCGCTGTCCGTCACGGTGAAGGTGGCGGAGGCGCTGGCGAAGTCGCTGGCCGAGGCGGTGAGGGTCGCGGCCTGCGGGCCGTCCACGCGATTGTCCACCACGGGCACGACCGGGATCACGACGGCGGCCTCGCCGGCAGGAATGGTCACCATTTCCGGCACCGTCGCCGCAGTCGGGTCGCTGTTGGTCAAGGTGACGACCAGATTCGTGGCGAAGCCGGTGTTGCGCTGGAGGGAGGCGAGCAGGGCGTTCGTGCCGGCGTTTTCGGGAACGGAGGTTTGATTGAGGGTCAAACTCAGTGCGGCGGCAACGCGGGTGGGTTGCGGCGCCACTGTGTAGTTGTTGCCTT
>CAZJTM010000204.1:0-10988 GCA_964548925.1 uncultured Verrucomicrobiota bacterium
AGCGCCTGGTTGCCGACCCGCGATCGCACCCGCGCGCAGGCGTGGATGTGGTTGGGCGCGCGTTGGGGCGGCGCGTCCGCTCCGCTGCTGGTGGTGGCGGTCATGACGCTCGTGAGCTGGCGCGCCACGTTCATGGTGTTCGCCCTCCTCGGCCTGGTGTGGGCCGTGATCTTCTGGCGGTGGTTCCGCGACAACCCGCGCGATCACAAAGGTGTCAACGCTGCCGAACTCGAATTGCTCAAAGAGAACGAGCAAAATGTCCACGGTCACGGCAACGTGCCGTGGGGCAAACTCGCGACCCGCCCTGTCGTGTGGTTGCTGGGCGCACAGTACTTTTGCCTCAGCTACGGTTGGTATTTTTACGTCACCTGGCTGCCCACCTACCTCCGCGACGCCCGCGGCATGGACATCAAGACCAACGCCGTCATGAAATGGCTGGCCGACGTGCTCGAAGGCGCGCTGAGTCCGGAAACCACGCTGAAAGTGCTGGCGGCGGCACTGGCGGGCATTCCCCTGCTGTTTGGGGGCGTGGGCTCGCTGGTCGCGGGCGTGATCTCCAGTCGCCTGATCGCGCGGACGGGCCGCATCACCTTCGTCCGGCGCGCGTTTGGTTGCGTGGGGCTGACTGGCGCGGCCGCGTTGCTGATGACTTCGTTTTACATCCGCGACCCGTTGCTGGCGATGCTTTCGATGGGCCTGGCGAGCTTCTTCAACGACACCACGCTGCCGGGCAGTTGGGCCACGTGTATGGACGTGGGCGGCAAGTATGCCGGCACCGTTTCCGGCAGCATGAACATGCTCGGCAACTTCGGCGGCATGGCCGGGCCGATCGTCGTCGGCCATGTCCTGGCCTGGACGAACCGCGACTGGCAACTCACCTTTGCGATCTCCGCCGGCGTTTACCTCCTCGGCGCGTTTTGCTGGCTGTTCATTGACCCGGTGACCCCTCTGGAGAAGAACGCAGGCGACTCAAAAGGCGCTTGATGAACCGGTCACAAGCTCACCCTTCGTCCTCATCCTCGCCCTTGATTTCGGGTAACGAGCGGCTGCTGACCTCAAAGACATCGAATTGGGAGTTGTCAGGCATGGCTGTCTCCCACTGGCGACTCAAGTGTTGTCCCCGGTTTCGATGGGCAAACGGCGCAAGCGCGCGCGGCGTTCGTCAATCACGAGCAGGGCACCCGTCGCCAAGGCTGCACCCGCAGTGCGGAGTAGCGCGCACACGCGGGCCTGCTGTGCCACATCCAGTTCGTTGCGCAGGCGCAAGAGGACAACGCTCGGGGTGCCCGCCCGAGTCTGAAAAAGAAGTTCAGAGTAATCGAGGTCTTGCGTGAGCACGACCCAACCGTGGTGTCTAGCCCAAGTCAGAAGCTCCGTGTCCGGAGCCGTGGGTGCGCCGATGTTGCTCCAGTGACTCGCCTCCCATCCGGCCTGATTCAACACCCCCAGCCACTCCGGGCTGAGGTTCATGTCCACCAGAATCTTCACGCCGGTACGACAACAAGCTCCTCATCGTCCACGCGCACGGACGCGTAAAGCAGACAGGCATCAATATCGGCGGGTTCCAGATAGGGATAGGCTGCAAGGATGCGTTGGGGCGTGTGGCCGGCGGCGAGGAGGCGCAGGACATTGGCGACGGTGACTCGCAGGCCACGGATGCAAGGCTTGCCAGACATGACCAGCGGATTCACCGTGATTCGTTCATGCAGATTCATGGTGATTTGATAACACATGGAATTGCTCGTTGCGAGTTTCCAGTGAAGCCGGGAATCGGAGAACGCGGTGCCTTTGCCGCCTGCAAGCGGCCAGCAGCGGCAGGACGAAGTGGCGACCGAGAAATTCGTCGCGCTTCGGCCCATACTTGAATCCACGGTTTTTCTTTCTCTCCCTCCGCTGTGTTGTTTCAATCGCGTCGTGAGTGCAGACCAAGAACCATTCGATACCGGCGCAGCAGACATTTACCAGATTCAAACCCACGCGAGCGGGCCGGCGGGTCGTTTGCCGATCACCGAGGCCATGCTCCGGCACGGACCCAGCGGCGATTTGTTCGGCATGACGCAAAACGCCGGCATGGGGTGGAAGGCCGCCGAACTCGGGCGCAAACAGTTCCTCATCCTCAGCACGCAGGGCGGCTTGCGGGCGCCAGACGGCGCGCCCATCGCGCTGGGCTATCACACCGGCCACTGGGAAATCGGATTGCTCGTGCAGGCGGCCGCGGCGGAGTTTCGCCGGCTCAAGACGATTCCGTTCGCAGGTTTCTGCTCCGACCCATGCGATGGCCGGACGCAGGGGACGCCGGGCATGTTCGACAGCCTGCCGTATCGCAACGACGCTGCCATCGTTTTTCGGCGGTTGGCGCGGTCACTGCCGCTGCGCCGGGGCGTGCTGGGCATCGCGACGTGCGACAAGGGTTTGCCAGCGATGATGATGGCGGTGGCCGGCCTGCGAGATCTTCCATGCGTCATTGTGCCCGGCGGCGTGACATTGCCGGCGGCGGGCGCGGAAGACGCCGGCAAGGTGCAAACGCTCGGCGCACGGTTCGCGCACGGGCTGGTGTCGCTCGCGGAGGCGGCGGCTTTGGGTTGCCGCGCGTGCGGGTCGCCCGGCGGTGGCTGCCAGTTCCTCGGCACGGCAGCGACGGCACAGGTGGTCGGCGAGGCGCTCGGGCTTTCGCTGCCGCACTCGGCGCTGGCACCGTCGGGGCAACCCGTGTGGCTGGACCTGGCCCGGCGGTCGGCGCGGGCATTGCATCAACTCGACGAACGAAAACTTGCCCTGCGCGACGTGCTGACGGCGGCCAGCATCGAGAACGCGATGGTGCTGCACGCGGCCTTCGGCGGCTCGACGAATCTCCTGCTGCATATCCCGGCGATTGCTCACGCCGCCGGTCTGACACGTCCGACAGTGTCCGACTGGATTTCTGTCAACCGCCGCGTGCCGCGCCTCGTCAGCGTGCTCCCGAACGGCCCGGTGGATCATCCCACGGTGCGGGTGTTCCTGGCGGGTGGCGTGCCGGAAGTCATGCTGCACTTGCGGCGGTTGAAGCTGCTCCACACAGACGCGCTGACCGTCACCGGCAAGACTCTGGGCGAGAACCTCGATTGGTGGGAGAAGTCGGAGCGGCGGCGGCGTTTCCGCAAGTTGCTTCGCGCCTTGGACGGTGTGGATGCGGACGACGTCATTCTGCCGCCGGACAAGGCGCGTGAGCGCGGATTGACCGGCACGCTGGTTTTCCCGCGTGGCAATCTCGCGCCCGAAGGCTCGGTCGTGAAAGCCACGGCGATTGATCCCTCGGTAGTGGATGCGGACGGTGTGTACCGCAAAGAAGGCCCGGCCCGCGTGTTCACGAGCGAGAGGGCCGCGATGGCTGCCATCAAGGAGGGGCGCATCAAAGCCGGTGACGTGCTGGTGCTGGCGGGGATCGGTCCGATGGGCACGGGCATGGAAGAGACATATCAAGTGACCGGCGCGCTGAAACATCTGCCCTTTGGCAAGCATGTGGCGCTGTTGACCGACGCGCGGTTCTCCGGGCTTTCCACGGGTGCGTGCATCGGCCACATCGCGCCTGAAGGCTTGGCGGGCGGACCGATTGGCAAGCTGAAGGAGGGCGACATCATCCGCATCGTCATTGACCGAAACCGTGCCGAGGGCCGTGTGGACTTGATCGGCGAAGGCCGCCAACGTTTCACGTCCACCCAAGGTGCGCGAGTGCTCGCCCGGCGCGCGATGCGGAAGGACCTGGCACCAAACCCGGCGTTGCCCGATGACACGCGGCTCTGGGCGGCGCTCCAATGGGCCAGCGGGGGAACGTGGGCGGGCTGCGTTTACGACTTGGAGCGGATCGTGGCACAACTCCAGGCAGGTCGCGCCCGCCGGCTGGGGTAAGGCTCGCGCCCGGCCTCGCGGAGGGGTTGCCGGCGGCGGAAAAAATCTTTGACCCGCAGCAAATCTGGACAAGAATAACGGGCAACAACCACGCATTTGAAATGAATCGCATTCTCACCAGCATTTCTTTTGGGGTGTTAGTGTTTTCGGCTTCGGCATCGGCTCTTGCGGACGACTGGCCCCAATGGCGCGGGCCGCAGCGCAATGGCCATTCGAGCGAGACAGGGCTTCTGGGCGCTTGGGGTGACGGCGGTCCCCGTCTGCTTTGGAAAACCAACTCCGCTGGCAACGGCTATGGGGCGCCCGCCGTGGCGGGCGATCATCTCTACCTGCTGGGCAACGACGGCTTGGAGAACGAGTTTGTGCGTGCGATTGCCGTTGCGGACGGACGCCCGCTTTGGACCGCCCGCTTGGGCAAGGTGGGCCATCCCAATCAGCAACCGCCCTTTCCCGCTGCCCGTTCCACGCCCACCGTCGAAGGCGGATTTCTTTACGCGCTGAGTTCGGACGGGGATCTGGCGCGCGTCGAGATCGGCGCTGGCAAGGTGGACTGGCAGAAGAACCTCCGCACGGATTTCGGCGGCAAGCCGGGCACGTGGGCGTATGCGGAATCGCCGCTGATTGATGGCGACGCGCTGATCTGCACCCCGGGGGGCAGCAATGCGACGTTGATCGCGCTGAACAAGAAGACCGGCGATGTGCTCTGGAAATGCGGGTTGCCGGAAGACGACGAAGCGGCCTATGCCTCCGCCGTCATCGTGGAGGCGGGTGGTGTGAAGCAGTATGTCCAGTTGCTGCAAAAAGGTCTGGTCGGTGTGGAGGCGAAGACGGGCCGGTTCCTCTGGCGTTACGGGAAGGCCGTCAGCCGGTTCAACGCCAACATCCCGACGCCGGTTGCGAGCGACGGCTTCGTTTATTGCGCCTCCGCCGGCACGGGCGGCGGCGTGGTGAGGCTCAAACCCAAAGACGGCGGCGTGGAGGCGGAGCAGGTCTATTTCGAGGCGAAACTGCCCACAGCCATCGGCGGCGCGGTGAAAGTTGGGGATTATCTTTATGGCACGACCGCGCAGGCGATGCTGTGCGTCGAGTTCGCCACGGGCCAGATCAAGTGGGAGGAACGCGCCGTCGGCGCTGCAGCGCTGTGTCTCGCGGATGGGCGGTTGTATCTGCACGGCGAGAATGGCGAGGCGGCCCTGGTCGAGCCGACCGCGGAAGGCTATCGCGAGAAAGGCCGTTTCACGCCGCCGGATCAGCCGAAGCGCATCGGGCCGATGGAGAAGGCGTGGGCCTATCCCGTCTTGGCCAACGGCCGCCTCTACCTGCGCGACCACGGCATGTTGTGGTGCTACGACGTGAAGGCGCCCAAGTAACCATTGCCGACGCTCCTTTGCCCGCGCGCTTCGCTCGGGCATTTTTCCATTTGCCAGCTTCCGGGTGAGGCGTATTGTCCACTCAACACCAAATGCAGACCCAGCCATAAACCGGTAGTCCATCTGGAACCTCCATGAAAACCGTGAGTCGAGCGCTGTTCGTCGTTTCAAGTTTCACCCTGGTGACCGCCACCAGTTCAAGCCAGGCCCAGGATTGGCCGCAATGGCGCGGACCGAACCGCGACGGCAAAGCCGCCGGGTTCACCGCCCCCAAAACCTGGCCCAAGGAACTGACCGAGAAATGGAAGGTCGCCGTCGGCGAAGGCGTGGCCACGCCCGCGCTCGTGGGCGACAAGCTCTACGTCTTCAGCCGGCAGGAAGGCGGCGAGATCACGCGCTGCCTCGACGCCGCCACTGGCAAGGAACTATGGAAGGACAAATACGACGCCATGGGCGCCACCGGGCCGGCGCAGAGTTTCTCCGGCCCGCGCAGTTCGCCGACCGCGACCGATGGCAAGGTCGTGACGCTCGGCATTCGTGGCGTCGTTTCGTGCCTGGACGCGGCCAGCGGCAAGGTCCTTTGGCGCAAAGACGACTTCAAAGGCGCGACCCCGCGTTTCTTCACCTCCTCCTCACCCCTCGTCACTGATGGCATGGTGATCGTCCAGCTCGGCGGCGACACGGACGGCTCGGTGGTGGCGTATGACCTCGCGACCGGCAGCGAAAAGTGGAAATGGGCCGGTGACGCGCCTGGTTACGCCTCACCGGTGCTGCTGACCGTGGCCGGCACGAAGATGGTCATCGCCGAAACGGACAAGCGAATCGTGGGCCTCGGTGTCAGCGATGGCAAGTTGCTATGGGAGACGCCGTTTGTCGTGCAGGGCCGCGGTTACAACGCCAGCACGCCCATCGTGGACGGCGACACGCTGATCTACTGCGGCTCGGGCCGTGGCGCGACCGCGGTGAAAATCGAGAAATCCGGCGACACCTTCGCCGCCAAGGAGCTTTGGAAGAACCCGGACAACTCCGTCCAGTTCAACACGCCGGTTCTGAAAGGCGGCTTCCTCTTCGGCCTGAGCGCCAACAACGACCTGTTCTGTGTTAATGCGCAGGATGGCAACACAGTCTGGACGGCGCCGCTTTCCCCGCCGGCAGCCGCAGAACCACCGCCTGCCGGTGGCGGACGCCCGCAAGGTCGCGGCATGCGCGGCGGCGGGTTCGGCTCCGTCGTGGATGCGGGCTCGGTCTTGCTCGCGCTGACGCCTGCCTCGGAACTCATCGCGTTCCAGCCGGATGGCAAGGCTTACGGCGAAGTCGCGCGGATCAAGGTCGGCAGTTCGGCGATTCATGCGCACCCGGTGGTCTCCGGCAACCGCCTGTTCGTGAAAGATCAAGAGGCCGTGATGCTATACACGCTGCAATGAAGCGATCCAGTTGCGCTCTCTCGTAGCCGCCGACGTGAGTCAGCTCTGACTTCTTCCCTCTTCAGATGGAGCGGACTCACGTCCACTGCTACAAGGTGGAGTACTGCAACCTCACGGTTTGAACAGCCGATAAAACCGATCTGCCGTCGGCGAACTGATGAGGAGCGTTTTGGTCGTGCCATCGTCTTGAAACGGGCCGGGAGCATTGCTCCAGTTGACCGACGCCACGCCGTTGGTGTTTTGCTGCAACATCCAGCCGGTCCAGGGTGAGGGCCACGAGACAGCCACCGTGTTCGTGAAAGTGAGCCGAATGGTCAAGCTCGGCGCTTCGGGCGTTTGTGCGGCGAGGCTGAACAGATACGCCGCCCCGGCGTCAGTCGCGCCCGTGTGGTCAAGAGGTGCCCCAATCAGTATTCGATGCTCTCCTACCCCCGCCATGGACTTGCCGAAAAAATCCTCGGTCGCAGGCGTGGGATTGGTAAAAGTAGTGAGCAACATGCCGTTCGTGCTGAACAAATAAGCCGCCCCGGCATTGCCCGCGCCTGTGTCATCGTAAAACGCCCCGATGAGCACCCGGTCTGTTCCCACCGCCGCCACTGCATGACCAAAGGAGTCGCTGGCTGCCGGTGTGGGATTGGTAATCGTCAGCACGGTGAAGGGCGTACCCTGGGCGAAGACTGCGGGGAATTGAAGGTCAAGCGTCGAGCACACAACCAGCGCACCGACCAAGTTCAATACAATTCGTTTCATAGCGGTAGCGAGTGAAACCAGTTTTTCACATTCTGAATCCGGGCCAATACCTGCGACATCACAAGCCTTTCGTCGCATGGTCGTTTGTCATGGCGGGGTCAGGGTGATGTTGTCCACGTTTGTGTCGTCCGCGCCCGTGTGCCATTCAGTGTAAATGTAGAGCCCGACCAGACTGCCGAGGACATTCTTGAACTCCGATTCAGTCGCGTCCGCTCCCGTGCCGCAGACCTTCCAGCCGGCTTCGGTCAACGGCACGACCCTTCGCTGCCATGCGTTTACCGGCGGACTTGGGGCGTCGTAATACAACGACATGCTCCCGCCATTCAGCACGACGGCGGGATAAGTGACCGCGTCGGTGTAGCGGAGGTAGATGTCGTAAACGAGCTCACCGCCGTAGAACCCGGCCTTGCTGCCGAGATACGCGGCTGGTGCGGCTATTCCGGTTTCCGCATAAACATCGCCGACCCGCACGCTGCCGGCTGGGTTGCCAAAGCTTGAGTCGTGCGGCAGCGTTTGCGTGGCTGGGGAGGGGGAGTGCGACCGGAACGGGTAACTCACAATGCGCCAGGCTTCGCTATCGAGGTCGAAGGTGCTGGCAAGCGCCTCGGGAGGACGGTTCGTCACCGTGGCCACGACGCGGTAGAAGCAGGACGCCTGCGCCACGCCAACCGTGACGGTCTGGCTGCCCGCGCCGAGGGGAACGATGGCGAAGAGTCCGGGCGGTTCGCTGCTCCAAGCCGGGGAACTGAGGTTGGTCGTCCATTCGACGCGATAGGACAACGCCGCCGGCACTTCCTGAAATGTCAGCCGGCCGGCCCGGTCGAAGGTGATGATTGCGAGGTCATTCGCCTGCGCCACCGGCATTACGGCCAGCGCGAGGCCCAGCACCAACTGCTTCATACGCATCGCCAATCCTTTTGATTCTTCGCTTCGTCTCTGCTTCTCGCCCGACACGGCGTTCTCCCGCCCGCTAGACGCCGGGCTCGCAACACTTCCTGATTCCGAGGCCTCGCGACTGTCTTAGTGGGGCAATGCCCGCGGCGAATGTCAGAGTCACACGCGGTGAATGGCTTGCGACTGTAAGGCGCCGACAGATTGTTTCAAGGCGAATTCGTGTCGGCTGTTGCCTCGCACATTCGGCGAGCATGGGCGGTTTGGGTTTGCCCAAATTGGGACGGACAACGCCCCGGACCTGCGGCTCAGTCCGTCGGCTTGCCGGTGAACAGTGCCTCGGTCGGCAACGTCTGCGGGCCGGCTTCCGTGCAGACGGCGTAACGCGACTCGTACAGCGACACTCCCGCGTAATCGCCACGGGTGTTCACGATGTAGTAATTCACATTGAAATTCGGCTGACCGCGGCTGTTCCGCAGCCGCTTCTCCACGGTGTTCGCCGCGACCCGCTTCAAGGCCGCCATGCCGGCGTCCTTGGGCGAGGCGCCCCCGCGCATCAACTCGACGATCAGAAACGAGCAAAGACCGAACAGGTTGGCCTCGCCGCGACCGGTCGAGCCCGCCGCGCCGATTTCCCCGTCCACGTAAAGCCCCGCGCCGAGAATGGGCGAATCGCCCACGCGGCCGGGAATCTTCCACGCCAGGCCGCTGGTGGTGGTGACGCCGCAAACCTCGCCCTTCGCATTCACCCCGTTGCAGTTGATCGTGCCGTGGAAGTGGTCGGGGTCAATCAACCCCTCGGCGACCATCTGGAGGCCGGCGCGATGCTACGCGGCGGCGCGATCTTTCGGACTGAGGTAGTGGTCCGGATCGATGCGCCGTTTCCATTCGAGCCACAGCATGCGGGATTTTTCCGTGTTCAAGTCGGCTTCGATCTTGAAGCCCAGGTTCCGCGCGAACCGGCGCGCGTCGCGCCCCACCAGCAGGTGGTGGTCGGTTTGCTCCATCACGGCCTTGGCCACGAGCGAGGGCGTGCGCACGCCTTCCAGGCAGGCGACGGCGCCGGCGCGTTTGCGCGGGCCGTGCATCACGGAGGCGTCGAGTTGCACCACGCCGTCGGCATTCGGCAACCCGCCGTAACCGACGCTGGTGTCCTCGGGGTCGAGTTCCAATATGTTCACGCCGGCGATCACGGCGTCGAGCACGTCCGCGCCGCCGGTGATCATCTGGAATGCCCTAGCCACGCACGACAGCCCGTCGGCGTCTTTGGATTTGTTGCCGTTGGCAGAGGCGATGACGACGGGGCGGGTGGGGAGCGTGGAGACGCCGGGTGTCTGCGCCCGCGTGAGCAGCGAAGGGCTGGCGAACGCGCCCAGGCCGGCGGCGGCCACAAAACTCCGGCGGGTCAGTTGGTTCTTCATGCTGGACCTTTCGCGCAAAGCTATGCGCCCGCCAAGACTGGCCGACAAGTCAAAAACCCGCAGATGTTCCCGGCGGAGAGCCTCTGCTTCCGCTCCGCCGTAGCTGCGATTGTCAAATCGCACTCGGGCCACTCCTGGGCCCACTGCGTTTTGACAAATGCAGCTACCGGCGGCGACCGGGTGTTTGGGCGACGGTGGCGGGCTCAGCGCGGGACCGCAGTCATGCCGATTTCTCCGGCCAGTTTTACGGCGGCATCGGCGTCCACCCAGCGCACCAAGGCGATGAAATTGACCAGCGTTGGCGCGTCAGGTTTGGCGCGGAACATGTTCCGCAGGCTGTTGACAACCTTGTGATAGATCGCCGCATATTTCTCGTGCGTCAGGCGGGTGACGTACGTGGCCATGATGGTCTGGGCGATGGGGTCGGTGCGCCCGTCGGCGAGGTAGGGGAGGTGGCAGAAGACGCGGATCAACGAGATGGCGTCGGCTTCCGCCAGGGTCAGCCAGCTTTGCTTCAATTCCTCGGCATCGTAGTGGGCGTGGAGCCGCTCGCGAATGGCGGCGGCGATCATGGCGGGATCGGATCGGGTGGTGATGAGTTCCTTGACGCGCTCCCAGGCCAACTGCCGTTCGAGCTCGGGCGCGATGGCCGGGCCGGCTTTGGCGGGCGCGTCCAATCCCGTGAGCCCGAGCTCCTTGCCGATTGCCCGCCCCAGCGCTTCCGCTTCTTCCCGACGAATCCGATCGGTGGATTGCAGGGCGCGGATCACCGGCACGCGCAGGTCGGGATGGATCAGGCGCAACGTTGCGGCCACCGCCGGCGCCGGCGGCGGATTCTGCGCCGGAATCAAGTGACGGATGAATTCGGCGATGACTTCGTGCTGATCCGCCACTTTCTCCGCCCGCAGCCGCAACACGAATTTCAACGTCCTGGCCACGCCGCCGCCTTTGCCGACATTGTTGATCACCATCAGGCGGTGGTCCGGGGTGAGAATGAACGCCAGCAGCTTCTCCGCTTGCACGATGAGCTTTTCATCCAGGGCGTCGTGCGGGCCGGGGACGACCAATTGCTCGATCAAGGCCGGCAGGCGTTGCGCGAAGACCACGTCCGGCGGTTCGGTGTTTTGGTTCTCGTAGTAATGAAACAAGTCCAGCACGAAGGAAAGCTTGTGGAAGGCGTTGCGCTGGGCCCGCCCCTGCTCGCTGAACGAACGGCTGCGCTGGACGCGGCGGTACAGCGCCTGGAG
>CAZJTM010000205.1:0-10924 GCA_964548925.1 uncultured Verrucomicrobiota bacterium
TGGAAGGACAGCACGACCTTGCGAGCGATGGAGGCGGACATGGGAGAACCGCCTTCCAGGACCTCCCGAATGGCCTCGAGCAGCTTCGGCGGTGAGAGGCGCTTCAACAAATAGCCGCTCGCGCCAGCGGCCAGCGCGCGGAAGATTTTGTCCGTGTCCTCAAACACGGTGAGCATGAGCACTTGCGCCTCCGGCATCTGGAGCTTGAGCCGGCGAACGCATTCGATCCCGTCCATGCCGCCCAGGTTGATGTCCATGAGGATGACGTCGGGATGATCCTGGGGCAGGTGGGCCAACGCCTCCTCGGCGCTCGCATACGCGCTGGTACAGCGGAATCCGCCCGCGGCGTGCAGGTAGCCGGCGATGTGCTCGCGCAAATCCGGCTCGTCGTCCACGATGGAAACAGTGATGGGCTTGCTCATAATCAGGTCCGGGCGGCGCTGGGGAGTGGGAGGCGCAGGCGCACGATGGTTCCTTGGCCGCGCTGGCTGCGGATGAGGCATTCACCGCCCACATCGGCCAGACGCTGCCGCATGTTCATCAAACCATTGCCGCCGCGCCGGCTACCGGCGCCGACGGGCATGGGGCGGGCCGCCGGGGAGGCGGCAACATCGAAGCCGCGGCCATTGTCGGTGATGGTGATTTCAAAGGCGGCAGGCTGAAGGATCATCTCCACGCGCACCTTGGAGGCGGCGGCGTGCTTGAGCACGTTGTTCAACGCCTCTTCAAAGGTGAGGAACAAGTTGTGGCGCGCTTCCGCCGACAACGCGTAACGCGGAAGGCTGCGCGGCAGGCGCAGGTCACATTCCACGGCGGTGTTCTGGAAGTACTCGCCGGCGTATTGGCTCAGGTACGCCGCAAGATGTTCGAGGGTGTCGTTGTGCGGATTGACGGCCCAGACAATCTCATCCAGCGTTTGGAGCAGTTCGCGGGAGGTGTGGGCGATGGACTCGATCTGGGGGGCCAGCGGACTCGCGGCGGCCGATTCCATCTTCACCCGCTCGCTGAGGAACGAAATCTTGGTCAGCTTGGAGCCGATCTCATCATGCATGTCTTGGGCGATGCGCATGCGCTCGCGTTCCAAGGCCTGCTGTTGCTCCAGGCGCCGCACCCGGCGGCGCAGCCGGCGATGCGACACCACCCGCACCGCGCCGGCGATCGCCCCGGCCGCCGCCAACGTGTAGAAGACCAGGGCGGCGGGCGTCTGCCAGAGAGGCGTCGTGACGAGGAACGCGAACGGCGCCGCCTCAATCCACTCCCCGTCCGTCTGGCTGGCCGCCACGCGAAAGCGGTACTCACCATAGGGCAACGGCCCATACCGCACACGCCGCTCGGTGCCGTCGTTCACCCAGTCCTGATCGAAATTCTCCAGCTTGTGCCGGAAGTTTAGCTTGTCCGGGGCCACGAAGCTCAGCGCGGTGGAGTGCAGTTCCAGCGTTCGCAGATCCGTTGGCAACCGGACGGGTTCAAGTTGTCGTTTCGACGAGACCAGCGGTTGATGCGGGGCGGCGGGCGCAAACTGCCGGCCGTTGACCAACACGCTCTCGACATAAACCGGTGGTGGCGGCGGCTTCTCCGCCGCGCCGGCGCGGGTGTCCACCGTGACCGCGCCTTCAGCCGTGGCGAACCAGAGCGTGCCATCGGCGGCCCGCAGCGCCCGTGGCCAGCCCACGTTCGCGAGTTGACGTGAAGTCGTCCGGGTTTCAAACATCAGCTTGCAGGCGAACGGCGTGGCGTTGCGGAGCGCTTCCTGAACCGTGGCGCGGGAGGCCCGATAGACGCCGGCGGTCGTCCCCAGCCACAAATCTCCCGCCTCGTCGCTGAGCACCCCGAAGACATGGTCATCGGGCAGACCGTCTCCCCGGTTCCACGTTTGACACCGTTGGCCCGTCCAACAGGCCAGCCCTCCGCCGGCAGTGCCGATCCAGATTCGTCCTTGGGCGTCTTCATGCAGCGCCAGAACGGACGAGGCCGCCCCGGCGCCCACCCGGCAGACCACGCCGAACGAACCGTTCGCATCGCTCAGGAGCGCGCCATCCTCCGTTCCCACCCAAAGTCCGCCCGCGCGTGCCGGCAACAGCGCCGTGGCGGGACGGCCCGCCAGTTCGTGCCGGCGGGCCGGCAGGGTGGGAGTGCCCGGCTTCAACTCGTGCAGAATTCCCGCCCGCGTGCTGGCCCACACCGTGCCGTCCGCGGTGGCGCACACGGCCAAGACCGCGTTGTCGGAAAGGCCGTTGAAGGTGGTCAATTCAATCCGGCGGCCATGCCTCACGCCGTGGAGGCCCGCGCCCAGCGTTCCGATCCAGAGGGTCCCGTCCGGCGCCGCCCCCAGCGACGAGACGAATCCCTGACTTTCCAGGCCGCCGCCAGCCAGGTGCTCAAAACGTCCTCCCTCGCTGCCTAAGACACCGCTGGACTCCGACCCAATGAACGTGCGGCCGGTGGCGTCGGCTGCCAGGCAGATCGCGCGGTCGGCGGGAAGTCCCTGTCCGGCGCGGAGGACCCGGCCCGGTTGCGGCAGCAATTGAACCAGCCCGCTGTCCGAGGTGCCCATCCAGAGACTGCCCTCGCGATCCTCGTGGATGGCACGCACGTCATTCGGGCGATCCAACTCGTGCAAGGTGACGGGTTGAAACCTGTTGTCGTCAAAGCAGAAGAGCCCGCGTCCGCTCGTGCCAATCCACAGCCGCCCGTCGCGACCTTCACACAAACTCCAGATTCGCACCGCCGCCGCTTCCGCCCCGCGGAAGTAATTGAACCGTTTGCCTTCCGTGAGGTTGATCAGGTAGGTGTCGCCGAAGGCCCACAAGTTCCCGCGCCGATCCTCGTAAGCGCCCAAGAATTCCGGGCTGCGTCCCTGGCTCTCGGTTTGAAACGCATACGGTGTGATGTGTCCGCCTTGGATTTGATACATGCCGCTGCGCGTCGTGATCCACACCGCGCCCGAGCGTGCGACATGCACCCCCGTGACCGATTCGTCCGCCAACCCATCGCGCTTGGTGAAAGCGGTGAATTGGTTTCCGTCCCAGCGGTTCAGGCCCAGGTGCGTCCCAATCCACAGCCGGCCTTCCGCATCCACGGCCAGACAGGCCACGTCATCATCCAACAGACCTTGATTCCGGCGAAAGGAACGGCTCCCGGTCTCCGTCAAACGCGCCAACCCTTGTCCCTGCGTGCCGACCCAGACTGCGCCGGAGGCTTCCTCGCACAGCGCTGTGATGCGAGGTGGAGCGTTCGTCTCGCTCATCGGCAGGCGGATGGAGGTGAAGCGGACGCCATCGAATCGCACCAAGCCGGCGCTCGTGCCCACCCAAAGATAGCCGTCGCGAGTTTGCAGGATCGTGGTAACCGCCTCTGAGGGCAACCCCTCCGCGCGGCCCCAAGTGCGCACCACAAAACTCCGCGGTGACACGCCGGACTCCGTGCCCGCCGCGTTCCCGCCGAGGTGAAGCAACGAGAAGCAGAGCGCCGCAACTTGGATGAATCCCGCACGGTTCAAGTCGCCATGCAGTCTAGGCCAGCAGGGCAGCGGGTAAAGCGCGCTCTTGGCGGGGATGGCGAAACGCGCTTTCGCCGTGATGCAGTCGGAAGCCCGAAACCTGCCCGACCTGCAACGTGCTTCCGGCGTCCTCGCCGGAAGAACCATCTCAGCCGCAACCGTGGGGTTGGCGTGCGCTGTGATTGCGCCGCCCCGTTGCCGGCGCGTGCGCGAGGGAGTTTTCGAGACGTTGTCGGCGAAGGCGTGTCTGGAGTTTGGGCAATGGGGAGAGGGCAACTGACTGACTTGTTGGCAGATCTGACGCGTTTGGGTGGTCTTGCCGGAGGAAACCCGCGTGGAACACTGGTTGCTCCTGACGATGGCTGAAAGTCTGATACGGACAGCAAGCCGGCGTATTCGGGGGCGGAATGCCGCCCACCGGCGGGCTGCCGGTCGTTTGCCAGAGACCCTTTTATGCCATCATTCGTTTATGTCGCGCGGGAAACCGCCACCGGGCGGGAAGTCCGCAGCAGCCTGGAGGCGCTGACCGAGCAGGCGGCCATCAGCGCGTTGCTCAACCGCAACATGCTGGTCATCTCGATTCAGGAGCGGGTGGGCAAGCGCGGCCACACCAGCGGCGGGCGCGTGGCGCTGCAAGACCTGGTGATCTTCACGCGGCAATTGGCCACGATGGTTGACGCCGGCTTGGCGATGGTGCAATCGCTCCAGGCCTTGGCGGAGCAGACCACCAACAAGGTCATGCGAGACGTGATCCGGGACGTTTGCACCCGGGTCGAGAGCGGCGACAGTTTCTCGGAAGCGCTTCAGAAGCACCCCAAAGTTTTCAACCGTCTTTACGTCTGCATGGTGGCCGCCGGGGAGAAGGGCGGTCTGCTGGCGGAGATCCTCAGTCGGCTGGCGGTCTATCTGGAAAACACCGCCCGCCTGCGCAAAAAGGTGAAGTCGTCCATGATGTACCCCACCGTGGTCACCGCCGTGGCCATTCTGATCACGCTCTTCCTGCTGGTGAAGGTAGTGCCCGTGTTTGGCGACATCTATTCGGGTTTCGGCGCCAAGCTGCCCGGGCCGACGCAGTTCCTGATTGATCTGAGCGATGGGGTGAAGCGTTACATCATCCTGATCGTGCTGGGCGGTGCGGCGGCGGTGTACGGCTGGCTGCATTTCATCAAGACCAAGGCCGGCCGTCAGTTTTGGGACTCGCAACGCATCAAGCTCCCGATCTTCGGCGTCATCGCGCACAAAATCTGCCTCGCTCGTTTCACTCGCACGCTGGCATCCTTGGTCCGCAGCGGCGTGCCCATTCTGGAGGTGCTGCAGATCGTCTCGCAGACGGTCGGCAATGTCGTCATGGAAAAGGCGATCAAAGACTCGGCCAGCGACATCGAACGCGGCGAGAGCATCTCCACGGCCATCGGCAAACATCCGGTCTTTCCCACCATGGTCATCCGCATGATGACGGCCGGCGAGCAGACCGGCAAAATTGACAACATGCTCGAACGCGTGTCCGACTTCTTGGACGAGGAGATCGAAACCACGCTCTCGGGCTTGACGTCGCTCATTGAGCCCATCTTGATCGTGGTGCTGGGCGTGCTGATCGGCGGCATGGTGATCTGCATGTTCCTGCCCATCTTCAAGCTGGCGGACGTGGTCAGCAAGAAGTAGCCCCTTGCCGAGGCGATGTTGTGGGACAGGCATCCAGCCTGTCTCCACATCATGAGAGACAAGGCATCTTCGCGTTGCGCAAGTCCTATCCCTGTCCCCGCGTCTGCAACGGGCGCGACGCACACCACAAGCCGGATGCCTGCTCCACCGCCCCGGCACGCTCCGCAACCCTCGACCGCGCCGGGGAGTCCCTCAGGAATTCAGAGCGTTCAGGGATTCGATCGAAGTCATCCTTGGACGCTTTGAATCCTTGGGAACGCCCATGAGGTTTGCAGAGAGAGCATTCGCCGGAGGATTTGCGCCCTGAACCTCTGAACCGTGACGGCATCTTGGCAGCCCGCCGCCCGATCACCACACGGAATCGTGGAACACATCCCCCGCAGGCACGGGGATCGAGAGGAATGGTGGGCCGATTGAGACTTGGTTTGGCCCACGCCGGGTGACCGCCACGCCGCCATTGTCCACGCGATCCGGCCCGACGCTGTAGAGCACCCAGTTGGTGCCTTTCGGACGATAGACCAGCGGCTTGCCATTGAACGGGTCGGGTGGGATTTCTTTCAGGAACTCCGGAGTCAATTCCTTCAACTGCTCCGGCGGCTTGCCGTGCTCGGCCTGATGGCATCGCAGCGCCAGTTCAACGCTCAGGAGGGTTAGCTTTGAGACGATCGCCGCATCTTTCTGCTGAGCCTTCAGCTTCGCCGGAACGATCTGCGGATAGGCGATCACCCAAGCGAACGGGCTGCGAGCGTACCGTGTGGTGTATTGTCTCTCCGCACGCCAGACCTCATCCCACGGCACGCTGGCGCGGCGAACTTCCTCCAATCCGCGCGCCAACTCCCGCAATTCCGCATGGCTCAGTTGCGGCAGGAGGGTGAGCAGCGGTTGATAACCGATCGCCTCACACGCCAGGCCGACCAACCGGCTGATAAGTGGTCCGCCCCGGCTCTGCTCGTTGCCGAAACGGATGCAGTCCAGGTAGCTCCGTGCGGCCTCGGCGGGACGATGCTCCATTTCCGCCAAGCGGCCCTCGGCGGCGAGCAGTTGCGCCAGACGCTTGAAGCCTCCCAACGCGGTGATGAACGCGGTTTGGCCGTTTGTGGAATCCGCAACAACCTGACTCCAAGGCACCACGCACCGCTGCGTCAGTCCCGAACGTAGAAGACTTAACGCTTCCCCGTTCGTTCGGATCACCGCGCGCAGAGTCTCGTGGCTGAGTTCGGTGAAATGCGCGTTTGGCAACACCGCAAGCGTGCCGGCTTGAACATAGCAGTCGTAACCGTTGAGATTCGGCGGCGGCGGGAGTGACTGTGGCTTTCCGAGCGACCAAGCCAGCGCCCCGGCCAGGAGCGCCACGACCAAGACGCCAGCCAGCCAAATCACTGCGGTTCGGATTCTCCTCGACATACCAGCGGTTCATTGCCCCGCTTCCAACTTGTGCAGCAGGTTGTGCAGGAACACGCCGTTGTCGCACTGGACGTATTTCATCGCGCCGCGCATGCGGGCGAAGCTCTTGCAGAAGCGGAGGTAGTAAGCCGGGTTGTCCTTCGGCGGTTCACCGCGCGACCAATCCCAGTTCCCGCCGTCCTGAATGTCCACCACGTAGATCGTGTGCTCGCGCACGATTCCCCGGCCCGCCTGGAGCCGGAGATTGTTCACACAACTCAGGCTCTTCTCGAACACCTGCGGGGCCATGATCGCGGAACCCACCGACAGCACCACGCCGCCGTCCAAGCCGTCCACGGCACGGCTAAACTGGGCGAAATCCAGTTGCGCCGCGCGACCAACGGCGGCGCCGCTAAAGAGGGGATGCGTGTGGATGATGTCGTAACCGATGCCCGGATGCGCCGTGAGCGGGACACCGTGTTGGAACGCTTGCGCCGCGATGCAACTCGCCTTGTTCGGATGCTTCACCTCGATGTGCCCGGCAGGCAGCCTGTGCGCCACCATCGCATGCAGGAGTTCGGCGCGGGCGGGCGCGAGCAGATGCGCGGGTTCGGCGCGGAGCAGTTGTTCCAGTTCGGCGACCGTTGGCAGGTCCGTGCCGTCTTCGACAACAAACCGGCCCAGGCTGCGCCCGTAACCTTCGCCGCGCAATGCCCCGGCGAGCAGCGCCAAATGGATGTTCCGCCCCGTTTCGTCCCACGTGCCGAAGGTGCCGGTGGCCACGTTTTGGCGAACGCTCTCTTCCGTGCGTCCAAGGAACGAGAGCTCCCAATCGTGAATCGTGCCCGCGCCGTTGGTGGCCAGGTGTGTGAGCCAGCCGCGCTGGAGAAGCCGGATCACCACGCCCATGAGCCCGTTCTTCACGAGGTGCGCGCCGTAGAGGAGCATCACGCTCGCGCCCCGTTGTCGGGCGGCGGCGATGCGGGTCACGGCGTCAGTGACGATGGCCAGCGTCGCAGTGGGGCAGGGGGGCGGTGGCTGGCTGGCGTCCACGAGCATTCGTTCCAACGAATTCAAGCTGCGGCGTTGTGCCAGCGGCAGAACCTTGACTTGCCGGAGATCGAGTGGCGGCGGCGGATTCTTCATGTGGGCACGGAATGTATTGGTTGGAGGGAAGGGTTAACGAAGCTACGACCTACCGCAAGCGTGCTAAACGCCGAATCCACCGGGGTCTGGCGGCGCAGTGATCCTCCTCACGATTTCGGCCGCGGTCGCAAAACCAAACGCGCCCGTCACGAAACACGCCGTCCCGTAGCCACTTCGGCAGTCCAGCCGCAAGTCCGCGTCCGGTTCCGGGCGATCGCACACCGTCCCGTCCTTCGCCGGGAACACCTGGGCCTCCAGCGAATACACGCAATGCACGCCGAACTTCTTCCTTTCGCCGCGGGGAAATCCGTAATCCGCGCGCAGCAGATCGCGGGTGACCCGGAGCAACCGGTCATGCGTAACCCGGGCGAGGTCGGCAACGCGGATTTGCGTGGGGTCGCGCCGCCCACCGGCGCCGCCCGCGCTGACAACAGGAATGCCGCGCTCGCGGCAGCCGGCGATCAGCAGCGCCTTGAGTGCGGGCCGGTCAATCGCGTCCAGCATGGTGTCGTAGCGCGATGAGAGAATCTCGCTCGCGGTAACGGCGGTGAACTGGGTTTGGAGCGGACGCACCTCACAATCGGGCTGGATGAGCCGGACGCGATCCGCCAGCACGGCCACCTTGGGTTTGCCAAACTCGCCGGTCACGGCATGAAGCTGGCGGTTGACGTTGCTGATGCAGATTTCGTCGAAGTCCACCAGCGTGAGCGCGCCAATTCCCGTGCGGGCCAGGGCTTCGACCGCCCACGAACCCACGCCGCCCACACCGACCACGCACACGTGCGCGCGCCGGAGGCGTTCCTGCCCGCCGTCGCCGAACAACCGCCTGACGCCGCCGAACCGGGCTTCATAGTTCCTGGTCACGGCAGCGAAATACGCAGGGGCGCGGGGCGACTCAATCCCAAAACGCGGTGACGTCCCATGCGCTTCTGGAGTCCCGCCGGTGATTCGCTCTCTGAACTCTTGAACCCATTGGACAATTTGCAGTTCCGGGGTGGAAGCCCGGGCAGTTTGTGGAGGATTGCGTCTGCCCAGGTCTTGGCTGTGGGGCGTCGAGTTGTTCAACATCGCGCTTCCGCCGGTGGAGTCGTTTCGGTAGGTTCCGCCGCAGCAATTTGGCTCGATGCGTCGCGAACGTCTCATTTATCTCGGCCTTGCCCTGATCACCTTGCTCCTTTACAGCCAGGTGCTCTTCAGCGACTTCGTCAACTACGACGACCCCGACTACGTTTCCGAGAATCCCATGGTGCAACGCGGGTTGTCGTGGGAGGGCGTGGTGTGGGCGTTCACGACCGGGCACATGGGCAACTGGCATCCGCTGACGTGGCTCTCCCACATGCTGGACTGGCAGCTTTTCGGAGACTGGGCCGGCGGACACCACTGGGTCAACGTGCTCCTGCACGTTGCCAATGCGCTGCTCCTGTTGCGTCTGCTCCAAAGTCTGACCGGTTCACTCTGGCGGAGCGCATTGGTGGCGGCGCTGTTTGCCTGGCATCCACTCCGCGTGGAATCCGTCGCCTGGATCGCGGAGCGGAAGGATGTCTTGAGCACGCTGTTCTTCCTGCTCGCCCTCGGCGCCTATTGCCGCCGCGCGCGGCAGTCTGAAGCACGAAGTCCAGCGTCCGAAACGGAGCCCAAGCCCGAGGTCCGGGGCCGCTCCGCCTGGCGGGCACAGGCGCCGGCCTGGGGTTGGTACGTGTTGAGCCTGTTGAGCAAGCCGATGTTCGTGACGCTGCCGGTCGTGCTGCTGTTGCTCGACTTTTGGCCGCTGCGAAGAATGCGGGTGGCGCGGGGCGATGCGTCGGGTGAGAACGGGCGCGATTGGCGGGGACTGCTGGCGGAGAAAGTGCCGTTCTTCGTTCTGGCGTTGGTCTCCAGCATTGTGACGCTCATTGTCCAGCAACGCGGCGGTTCGGTGTCGGCGTTGGACGCCGTGCCCCTTGGCGCGCGTGTGGCCAACGCGCTGGCCGGCTACGTGGCGTATTTGGGCAAGCTGTTTTGGCCGGTGGATCTGGCCGTGATCTATCCCATGCGGACGCACTGGGCCGCTTGGAAGCTGGTGGTGGCGGGCGCGATCCTCCTCTGCGTGACGCTGGCGGTGTTCGCCCGGGCGCGGCAGCGACGCTACGCGGTCGTGGGCTGGCTTTGGTTTTTGGCGACCCTGTTGCCGGTGATCGGGCTGGTGCAGGTGGGATTGCAATTCATCGCCGACCGTTACACCTACGTGCCGGCGGTGGGCGTGTTCATCATGCTGGCTTGGGGCGCGGCGGAATGGGTCGGCACGAGCCGGAACGGTCGCTGGGCGGCTGGGGTGGTCAGCGGTTTGGCCCTCGCCGCGTGTCTGGCGGTTTCGTGGCGACAGGTGTCCTTGTGGCAGGACGGGGTGGGGCTGTTCGCCCACACCGTCGCGGTGACGGAGCGAAACTATCTTGCGCACAACAATCTCGGGCACGCGCTGGCGGTGCGGAAGCGGCTGGATGAAGCCCGTCATCATTTTGAGAAGGCGTTGGAGTATGAGCCCAACTATGCGCAGGCGCGGCGGAATCTCGGCACGTATTACCGCGACATTGGGCAGCTCGAAACAGCTTTGGAGCATTATGAACTGGCAGTGCGGTTGAAACCCGGCGACGTCACCGCACGCGGTTTGCTCGGCAGCCTGCAGAGTCAATTGGGGCGCAAGGCCGCGGCGCTGGAGACGTATCGCGAGGCGGTGCGCCTGAATCCGGATTCCGCCCGGGCGCGGCTGATGTTGGGCATCGAGCTGGTGGAACAGGGGCAGGTGGACGAGGCGGTGAGCCATTACCAAGCGGCGTTGCGGCGGGCGCCGAGCGCCGAGGTGAATTACCATCTCGGCAATGCCTTGTTGCGGCTCGACCGGTTGCCCGAGGCCATTGCGCGCTTTCGCGCCGGGTTGGACTTGAATCCGAAGTTTGCCGAGGCGCACAACAATCTCGCCAACGCCCTCGCGCAACATGACGAGTCGCGCGCCGCGATCGCCCACCTGCGCACGGCGGTGACGCTCAAGCCGGATTACGCCGAGGCGCTGCACAACCTTGGCGTGCTCCTGACCTGCGCCGGCGAATCCGGCGAGGCGGCCGAAGTGTTTGAGCGCCTGTTGAAACTCGAGCCGGACAACGAACGGGCGCACTTCGAACTGGCGTTAATTCAGATTGAAGCGCGGCAATCGGAGGCCGCGATCCGACATCTGCGGGAGGCGCTGCGCCTGCGCCCGGC
>CAZJTM010000206.1:0-10850 GCA_964548925.1 uncultured Verrucomicrobiota bacterium
GGGCGGCCTCGCCCAAAACCCGGTCCGCCTCGGCACTCGCTTCCGCCCAATTGCCATGCGGTTGCGTCAGCGCCGTGCGCAGGGTTTCGATGCGCACGGCCAGCGAGTTGGCATCGCGATAGGTTTGCCGCAGGGCGTCGCTGTCCTCCACGCCGTCAGTCTGCGCTCGCGATGCCAACGCGCGCACCTTGTCCCATTCAGCGGACGCAGCCTGAAGCCCGCGCTGAGCGCTCGCGTGCGCGTCCCAATCGCTGCGCGTTTGCGTGCCGACGAACGCCAGCGCCTCGCTGACCTTCGCCAATTCCGCCGCGACGGCGAACGGGTCTTTGCGGGGAGCAGCCATCTGGCGCGCGGCTTCGGCCAATCGCTCGCGGGTCTGCGTGAACGCATCCAGTGTGGCCTGCATGGTGCGGGCATCGTGTGCGGCGGCTTCCAAATCCGCCGCTTGCTGCTCCAGATTTGTGTGGGCGTGGGCATTCGCCGCCTCGGTGGCTTGGAGGCGCTGTTGTTTTTCCTCAATTTCCTGAAGGCGGAAGCGCGTTTGCTCCTGGCGCGCCGCAGCCTGGCGCAGACATTCCGCCGCTTCGAGGAACGCGCCCTGGCGATGGCTCGCCTCCGCGCGGTCAGTGAGCTTGCGCACCTCGGTGAGGTGAGCGCGGGCTTCTTCGATGTTGTCGGCGATGGTGTCGTTGGCGCGTGGGTGCGTGGCATCGCCATCGCCGAGGAGCAACACCGCGGGCACGTAACCGTGGCGGATATCCGCGAGGATCGAATCGTGGGCGGGCAAGTCGGCTTCGAGTCGCGCGGTTGCCTCGCGACAGGAGGCCAGCGAGGTCGCATGAGCTTGGGCGGCGGCACGCGTGGCTTCGATCAAATGTTGCGTTTCCCCGACCCATCGGGCGGCGTCATCCAAAGCGCGTTGAGCGGCTTCGGTATCGCCATGTTCCAGCGCGGCTTTTGCGCCGACGGCCTGTTCGCGCGCCTGATTCAGGCTGGCGTCAGGATTGTGGTCGGGTTCACACAAAACGCGCGTGGCTGGCAAGCCGGACGCGGTGCTGAGTTCGGCGCGGGCTTTCCCGATGGCGGCAGCGGCACCGTCAATGGACGGAAGGGTTGCTTCGCGGCGGGTCTTGTCGAGGGCGACCGTTAATTCCGCGCGGGTCACGAGTGCTTCCACGTCTTGTTGAAGAGGGGACAGCAACCCGGCGATTGAACCCGAGAGGGCCTGGGCGGCAACTTGATCGGCTCGTTCCGACAGCGTCCGCACGGCCGCGTTCAGCCAGCGGGTGTCGAGCGGCGTTTCGCCCAATGCTTGCGCGACCGACGCGAGACGCGGTTTGTGGGATTGATGGTAGGCGAGGGCCAAGACGAGGAGGGCGAGTGCGTCATCGGATTTCTGGCGCGCGGCCGCAACCGAAGTCTCCAGCGCGCCGAGCGGATCGCGCACGGCTTTGCGGACGGCGTCGCTGTGATCGCGTTGCGCCGCGGGCAGCAACCCGGCAAAGACGCCCGGGACCCGAAACTCCTTGCTCGTGCCCGCAGCGGCTCGCAGCGGCTCTTCCTGTTTACGGGCCTCCTCGATGCGGGCGCGAATGGATTCCAGCGTATCGCTCATCGTGCGCAAGGCGTTTTCCACCTGTTCGAGCGAAGTCAAAGCCCGGTTCGCGCGCTGGTTGAACGCCTCGATCAACTCTTGAAACGACATGGTGAAGGGCTGGTAGTTTTCCAGCCGGCCCAGCAGCGTTTCGCGTTCGGATTTCGGCCCGCGCACGACCAGTTCCAAACCGTCGTCGGGACGGAAGGCGACGGGCTCGTCGCGCAGCCGGCGGATGGCCCCGCGGTAGCGGCGCACGGCGAAGGTGTTGACGAAACGGGCGCCGAATTCCGGCGGTTGGGCCAGCGCTCGCGCGCTTTCGAGCACGCGTCCGGCACAGGCCGACATGATCATCAGCTCGTCCACGTCTTGGATAATCTGGCGGCTCAGCGCCAGCGAGCGGCCCTCGTAACGGCGGGCGGCTTCGTCAGCGGAATCGCCCAACACACCGTGCGCGCGGTCGAGCAGTTCAAAGAGCGCGACCGTCTTTTCGCCGAGTCCATTGCTCCACGTTTCCAACAACGCCAGCGCCTCGCGCCGGCTGCCGCGGCGACGCAGGTTTAGTCCCACGCCAAGCGCGAGCAAAGCGGCGAGACCCGCGCCACCGGTGATCCGTAGCAGCCAGCGTCGTTGGGTGTCGGCGTCTTGTGCGACGCGCATGGTCATCGCGGCGCGTTGCCAGCCGGCTTCCACGTTCGCCGTTGCTTTGATGTACGAGGAATCGCCGCGGGCGTGGGCCTGCCTGGCTTGGGCCAGCGCGGCCCGGGCCTCGTCCAGTTGCGTGCGACCTGCGGCGGCGAATGGATGGGTGGCCAGTTGCCCCAGCTTGCGTTCCCATTCCGCCAATGCTGGGCCGGCGGCGTGATGATCCGCGATGCCCTTCTCGGCTTGAACGGCGCGGAGTTGGACCGCCTCCGCCAACGCCTTGGCTGCGGCGGCATTGCCATTCTCCAAGGCAGCACGGGCCGAGGCGAGGTCGGCGCGCATCGCGGCCAGGTCCGGTCGGGCAAGATCGCCACCCATGTTCGGTTGACCACCGCGCCAATCGGTCAGGGCTTTGTCCAGACGGCTGACCGATTCCTCCGCGCTCTGGACGGCGGCTTGCGCCAGTTCGAGCGAGCGTTGTCTTGCCGCTTTCGCCTCGGCTTCCCGACGGGCGGCCTCGGCCTTCTCCGCCTCGATGCGCTGCGTCAGTTGCCGGTTGATGCTCGTGATCGTGTCCTTGACCGCGTCCACGACCCGCCCGCCCCCGCGCATCGCGGCAATCGCCGGTTGATCGAGGCGACCGATCCACCGATCCTCGCCCAACCCGCGCCGGTCCATCGCGTCGGAGGCGAAGTAGGAGAACTTGCGGTCCTTGAGAAAAAGCACGAAGAAGGCGCCGTCGCGCTCACCGGTTCGTGGGTCGGTCCATTGGCCGAACGCGGTGCGGTTGGGCAAGCCCTTGCCCAGCGCGTGCTCCACGGCGTCCAAGCCCTGGTAGCGCCGTCCCTCGGGGTCGGTGAACTGCTCGCCTTGCGCGCTTTCCAGCAGCGCCACTGTCCAGTGCGGGGCGTTTTGGTCGAGCCAGGATTCCAGCGCGTCGAGTTGCGCCCGGCCCACGCCAACGTCGCCCTTCACGTAGAGACGCTGGTGGGGCTGCCATTGGGAGAGGATATCCGTGCCGGCGGCGATGACGAGCGGGCGCGGGGAAGGATCAGCCGGCGCTTGAGCGCGCAGCGGCGCCACGAAGCAGCAAGCCAATCCAACAACACAGCAAACCGTCCGCAGGAAGCGGATCCGGCCAAGCAACCATGTCATCATGGAGCGCATTGAGCGACGAATCGCCGCGCGCGGCAATTACAATGTCGCCGGTTTTTTGCACCACTCGGACTGGGTGTTCCGAGGAATTCTTGATCCTGAAACCGGCCGATGAACTCAGTGATGAACGGAGGGAGCGCATGGTGGTTCGGCGTTCTCAAGGGTTGCGCACAAAGAAGCGAGGCCGGGAGCAGTGGGGAGAGAGCTTTCCCAGAGGAAGTTTTGCGCCGTGAACGCCCTGAACCGATGCGTCTGTTACCAAGGATTCAAAGCGTTCAGGGATTGGAAATGACTTCTTGGACTTTTGGGATTCGCGGGGAGGTTCATTGGCGGACAGGGTGGATAGGAGTTATCTCCTGCCGCCACAATTCCTGCGGTTCTCGCGGAGGGTGCGCCACAACTAATAGCGTTTTGAAGCTCTCTTTTGCCCCAATTAGAAGTTGTGCGAGAAGGGGGTATTTCCTATCTTCTTCTAGCCCGAATTGAACCTCATTTCTGGGTGGTGAACAGCCCGTGTATGTCCAAAGAATCTGCTGAGAATGAAAGCCTGAACCCGGGCTCCACGCCGGAGCCGGTCGAGAAGTACGATGCGTCGAAGATTGACAAGCTTGAGGGGCTCGATGCGGTCCGGAAACGTCCCGGAATGTACATTGGCGATCCCGACGAGCGCGGGTTGCATCACTGCGTATTCGAGGTGTTGGACAACTCGATTGACGAACACCTCGCCGGGTCCTGCGAGCGAATCGAGGTCACGATTCATGAGGGTGGTTCGGTTTCCATCAAGGACGATGGGCGCGGCATCCCGGTGGACATGCATCCGAAGTTCAAGATGCCGGCGGTCGAATTGGTGCTGACCAATCTGCACGCGGGCGGCAAGTTCGGGCAGGGTGCTTACAAGTATTCGGGCGGTTTGCACGGTGTCGGCGCGAAATGCGTCAACGCACTCTCCGAGTGGTTCAAGGTCGAGGTGTACCGGGACGAGAAGGTGTACCACATGGCGTTCGCGCGGGGGAAGACAACCGAGCCGTTGGAGGTCATCGGCAAATCGAAGCACACGGGAACGAAGATCACGTTCAAGCCGGATCCGGAGATTTTCACGATCACCACGGAGTTCAAATTCGAGCTCCTGGCCAACCGGCTGCGCGAACTGGCGTTTCTGAATCCGGGCATCGAGATCGTGCTGGTGGACGAGCGCGAGGAGAACAAGAGCGAGACGTTCTATTTCAAGAACGGGATTGAGGAGTTCGTCCGCCAGTTGGGGCGGAACAAACAGGTGCTTCATCCCAAGCCGGTGGTGTTGGCCGACAAGCGCCAGAGTGAAATTGAGGGACGCACGGAAGACGTCTATGTGGACTGCGTGATCCAATACAACGACAGCTACAACGATCAGATTCTGTGCTTCGCCAACTCGATCTCAAACACCGACGGCGGCACGCATCTTACCGGTTTCCGCAGCGCCCTGACCCGCGCCATCAACCAATACGCCAAGCAGAATGAGTTGCTCAAGGAAAAGGACCCGGCGATTTCGGGCGACGATGCGCGCGAGGGATTGGTCTGCGTGCTGAGCGTGAAGCTGCCGAACCCGCGGTTTGAGTCGCAGACCAAAGTCAAGCTCGTGAACACGGAGATCGAAGGCATCGTCTCGTCCGTTGTCTATGACGGACTGATGACCTACTTCGACGCGAATCCGTCCGTGGGCAAGAAGATTGTCGAGAAAAGTCTGCTCGCGGCACGGGCGCGCGAGGCGGCTCGGAAAGCGCGCGAAACCGTGCGCAAAGGCGCGCTGACGGGCGGCGGCTTGCCGGGCAAACTGGCGGACTGTTCCGACCGCGACCCGGCGAACACCGAGTTGTTCATCGTCGAGGGCGACTCGGCAGGCGGGTCCGCCAAGCAGGGGCGCGACCGGAAATTCCAAGCCATTCTCCCGATTCGCGGCAAGCTCATCAACGTGGAGAAGGCGCGGTTGGACAAAGTCCTTCAGAACAATGAAATCCGCACGATGATCACCGCCGTGGGCACGGGCATCGGGGACGGCGAAGGCGAAGGCTCCTTCAACATCGAAAGGCTGCGATATCACAAGGTCGTCATCATGACCGATGCCGACGTGGACGGCTCGCACATCCGCACGCTGCTGCTGACGTTCTTCTACCGGCAGATGACGCAACTCATCAAGCAAGGTTTCATCTACATCGCACAGCCACCGCTCTACCAGATTGCCCGCAAGAAGCGGGTGGAATACGTGGAAGACGATGCCCAGTTGAACCGGATTCTGATTCAATTGGGCACGGAAGACGTGCGGCTGCGGAATCTCGCGGACGACAGGGAGCTTTCGCAGAAGCAGCTTGAGGAGATTCTCGAGTTGCTCGACTCGTTGGACAAGTATGCGAAGGCGGTACGGCGGCATGGCGGGGACTTTGCCGAGTATGTGGAGCATCGGCACGCGAAGAGCCATGAACTTCCTAGGCATCTCGTGAAGGTCCGCCAGGGTAACGACGAGACGGTCCACTACTTCCACACCGAGCAGGAGTTGCGCGCCTTCAGCGACGAGAATCCAGACCTGAAATTGTTTGGCGAACCGGAGGGCGACACGTCGTTGATCGAGAAGGGCAAGAATGGGCAGACGCGTCGCGCGCATCATGTTGAATTGCACGAGAGCAAGGCCATTGCGGAGCTGTTGCAGAAACTGGCGCGCAAGGGTTTGAGCGTGGAGCATTACGCGGCGCAGGACAAACCGCTCTTCGAACTCATCGAGGGCGAAGGCGAACGGGCGGTAACGCGTCCACTATTCTCGATCCCGGACATTCTTTCTGGCGTCAAGGAGGTCGGACGCCGTGGCTTGCAGATCAAGCGGTTCAAAGGTCTGGGCGAAATGAACCCGAAGGAGTTGTTCGAAACCACGATGGACCCAGCCCGGCGCAAGTTGCTGCGGGTTGAACTGACCGACGCCATCGAGGCGGAAGAGATGTTTACGAAGTTGATGGGCGAGGAGGTTGAGCCGCGGAAGCAATTCATTGAGGATAACGCATTGAATGTGCGCAACTTGGATGTTTGAAGAAGAAAGACGTTGACGATGTAGTCACATGTGACTACATTGGCCGCATGAAAGAGAAAGCAACAATAAAATACCCAGAACCCAAGCCCTCGGCCTCGGTTCTGAACGATGCGGTGGCACTGCCGGGAGTGGGACTCTCAATACCGGTGCGCGCGGCCAAGGCGAAGCTCTCGGCACTGCTGGAGTTGGTCGCGGGCGGCCAAGAAGTCACGATCACCAGCGACGGCAAACCCAAGGCCGTCCTGTTGGCTGTGGCGAGACACAAGCCTCGCAAAGTGTTCACGGGCACGTGGGAGCAACTCCGGCAGATGCCTCTTCAAACCGAAGGGCCCTTCGCCGAGGAAATCATCCGCGCCGACCGCGATGGTCGCGGCTGGTAACGACGATGTATCTGGATTCCTGCATCATCGTCAAACTCGTCAGTCGCGAACCGGACAGCGAGGCGTATCACGGCATCGTGGCGGGGCAACCCGTTGTGACCTCCGAGTTGGCCGTGGCGGAAGTTCGATCCGCCCTGCTCTCCAAAGAACGGGCAGGGCGGATTTCTCGTCAGGACCGGCTGACGGGCTGGCGCTTGTTCCAGGAAAAGGTGCGCGATCAAGAGTTCCACTTGCTGCCGCTTAATCGGCAGGTGATCGAGCGCGCGGGCGCGGTGATTGAGCAGTGCCACCCCGGAGTGCCGCTGCGCACGCTGGATGCGATTCATGTTGCGACGGCGGAGCTTCACGGCGGCGAACAGATGTGCAGCAGCGACCAACGCGTGTGTGCGGCGGCGGATGTCATCGGACTGTCCCTCGTGCCGCCGCCGAAGACAAATTAGCTTTTCACCATGCCAGACGAAACCCCGCCCTCGAATCTTCCACCGCAATTGCCGCCGGCCGCCACTCCGCTATTTGCCGCCGGCGAGAAGATCGCCAAGGTCAATGTTGCCGACGAGATCAAGAACTGTTTCCTGGACTACTCGATGTCCGTGATCATCTCGCGCGCCCTGCCGGATGCGCGGGATGGCTTGAAGCCCTCGCAGCGCCGCATCCTCTACGCGATGCACGGCCTCGGCGTTTTGCCGAACCGGAAGCACATCAAGTGCGCGAAGATCGTCGGCGAGACGATGGGTAACTACCATCCGCATGGCGACCAGGCCATTTACCCGACGCTGGTTCATATGGCGCAACCGTGGGCCATGCGGGAGCGGTTGGTGGACGGGCAGGGAAACTTCGGTTCGGTGGAGGGCGACCCCCCGGCGTCCATGCGGTACACCGAGGCGCGGCTGGCGCATTTGGGAGCGGTCCTCATGGAGGACATGGACAAGGATACGGTGGATTTCGTGCCCACCTACGACGAGGCCAATCTGGAGCCGGTGGTGCTTCCCTCGGCGTTTCCCAACCTGCTGGTCAACGGCGGCACGGGCATCGCGGTCGGCATGGCGACCAATATTCCCCCGCATAACCTGGGCGAGGTGATTGACGGCATCTGCGCCCAGATTGACCAGCCGGAGATCACGATCCCGCAGTTGATGAAGCACATCAAGGGGCCGGACTTCCCCACCGGCTGCATGGTGTGCGGTTTGGACGGCATCAAGCAATATTTCCACGGCGGACGCGGCAGCGTGAAGGTGCGGGGCCGGGTGGGACTGGAGGAACTCAAGGGCGGGCGCGAGCAGATCGTTGTCACGGAAATCCCGTATGGTGTGAATCGCGCCACGCTGGTGGAACGCATCGCCGAACTCGTCAACGAGAAGACGCCCGGCCTGACCGACATCACCGGCGTCCGCGACGAATCCGACGAACACACCCGCGTCGTGATCGAACTGAAGCGCGACGCGGTGCCAAAGGTGGTCATCAACAACCTCTTTCAGCTCACGCAACTGGAGAGCAGCTTCGCGGTCAACATGCTGGCCATTGACCATGGCCGGCCCAAGACGCTGAACCTGAAGGACGTCATCACCTGCTACATCGAGCACCGTCGCGAGGTCGTCATCCGCCGGACCAAATTCGAGTTGCGCAAGGCCGAGGACCGGGCGGAGACTCTCGAAGGCTTTCTCGTCGCGCTGGCCAATCTGGACGAGTTCATCCGAATCATCCGTCACTCCCGCACACGCGACGAGGCCCGCATCAAGCTGCTCGCTTTTGAGTGGAGCCGGGCGCAGGTGGAGAGCTGGGGCATCCTCCTCCGGCGCGAGGAACGGCTCGTGAGCGGCCGCTACGCGCTCTCCGAGGCCCAGGTGGACGCCATCCTCGAATTGCGCCTCTACCAGTTGACCGGGTTGGAAATTGACAAGGTCGAAACCGAATACCGCCTCTTGCTCAAGCGGATCGAGGATTTGATGGACATCCTCGCGAAGGAAGCCAGGGTCATGGCCATCATCAAGGCCGAGTTGCTGGCGATCAAGGAGAAGTACGCCACGCCGCGGCGCACGGACCTGGTGCCGGACGAAGGCGAGATCGCCATCGAGGACCTCATTGCCAACGAGGGCGTCATCATCACGCTCACGCACAACGGGCTGATCAAGCGCACGAACGTCAGTTCCTACCGCGCCCAGCGCCGGGGCGGCAAGGGCGTCATCGGCATGGCCACGCGCGAGGGGTCGGCGGTGGAAGGCGAGAAACCGGATTTCATCGAACACCTGTTCACCGCCAGCACTCACGACTACCTGATGTTCTTCACGAACACCGGTCGTGTGTACGTCGAGCGTGTCCATGAAGTGCCGGACATGGGCAGGGCGTCAAAGGGGAGGAGCATCGCGAACCTCTTGGAACTCCGCCCTGACGAAAAGGTCGCCGCCTTGATTCGCATTCTCTCCAAGACCGACGCGAACAAGGAGGACATTACCTGGCGGCAACCGGGGGAACTGTTTTTCGCCACGCGGCAGGGCACGGTCAAGAAAACCGCGCTGAACGAGTTCGCCAACGTGCGGACGGGCGGCATCATCGCCATCACGATCGAGCCGGGCGACGCCCTGATTGACGTCAAGCTGACCCGCGGCAGCGTCGTGGAGAACGGCGACATCAAGGACCCGGGTGACGACGTGGTGCTGATCAGCAAGGACGGGATGAGCATCCGTTTCAGCGAGTCGGACGTTCGCTCGATGGGCCGCGCGGCCGCCGGGGTCAAGGGGATCAGCCTGGAGCCGGGCGACGCGGTCGTGGCCCTGGCCGTGGTCGTCCCCGACGCGACCTTGTTGGTTGCCGGGGAGAATGGCATCGGCAAGCGCACGGCGTTCGACGAGTACCTGGTGCAGGCCGAAACCGGGATGCGCAAGCAGTCGCGCGGGGGCAAGGGGCGGATCACCATGAAAGTCACCGAACGCACCGGCGGCGTGGTGGGCGCGCTGACAGTTCGCGACAGCGACGAAATCATGCTCATCACGGCCGGCGGCCAGATGGTGCGGACCTTTGTGAAGGACATTCGGGAGGCGGGACGAAACACCCAAGGGGTCAAGCTCATCAACTTGGACGAAAACGACCGCTTGCAGGCCATCGCTCCCGTGATCAGCGAACAACAGGAAGACGCGGCCACCGATTCCGATCCCAGCGCGGGTGAGGCCCCGCCCGGCTGAGTCTCAGGCCAGAAAGCTGCGGGCCGGCACGTGCCGGAGGATGTCCTCCATCACGCTGCTCTGTTGGGCGGCGCGATGGCCGTAACTGTCCAGTGAGGCCGGCAGGCCGCCCGGGAGCACGCTGGGGGCTTCAGTGAAATAATCCATCCCCGCCCGCTCCGCCAGGGCGCGCAGGGCCGCGTCGTTCTTCCGCGCCACCGGTTGCGGGTTTCTCCCGTCCCCGCCCAACAGCGCGATGAAGGCGCCTTCCCGCACGCCGCGCTGCGCCAGCGTCCGCTCCAACCAATCAAGGATCGCGGGCGACAGCGCGCTGTCCCGCCGCATGGCAATGACCAACACGTCCGCGTCCACCGCGTGGCGGGAAGCTTGGCGGGCCAGCACCGCGTCCTCCAGAAAGCTGAAGCGCCACCAGTTGAAATCGAACTCGATGTCCGACCAGAACTGGCGCATCAAGTGATCGCACATCCCCATGGCGCGTTCGCGGGTGTCGGTGTCTTCGTACAGCACGGAAACGGACCAGGTTTCTTTCGACTGGGTCGGCAACGGGTTTGTGGTCATGGCTCGTATGCTGGGGCGACCGCGGGCGAACCGTAATTGGCGCGACCTGAGCCGCCACCATAGCCGACAGTCGTCCCCGCCAGCAAAAATGCAAGCGGAAGTTCTTCACCGCAGGGATGCGTTTCAAGAATTACAGCGCCAAAACCGTTGCTTGACCTGCACGTGCGCAAGGCGCAGGCTCACGTCCCGGAGAGTGGAAGCGGAGCGGATTGAAAGTGATCCATTGAGAAAGTTGGGTTCATGGCGGAATTCCGGGGAAGGCGGCGCGGATTTTGAGGAAGAAGTAATCA
>CAZJTM010000207.1:0-10827 GCA_964548925.1 uncultured Verrucomicrobiota bacterium
TCACAATGCTCCCAAGGGAGATGAACTTCGACAGGCTGGGGCAGGCTGGGGCAATTTGATGGCAGCGAGGGGGCGTCGCCAAACGCGTGGCAGACGTGCCAAACCTGGCCGCAAGGCGGTCGCGCGCCGATCACCACTGGCTGCGGCGCGGGGTTTGCCCGGCGGGAGCCTGAACAGGTGCTCTGAACTGGTTTTGGCATGGACTGTTTCATCGTTGCCCTTGTCTGGGTGCGGATTCTTGTTGGCTCGTTGCGGTCAACGCGATTGCGGAGTGTTCTCGGGAGCGGGTTTGGGGCGGAGGGCGGGCAGTTCGCGCGGATTGGCGCGCCGGTTTTGGAGAGAACCCGGGCGGGCGCTGGCCGCCCGGGTTTGCCCACCTGCCTGCTAGCCTTGACTACTGAAGCAGTCTCAGCACGGCTTGCGGCTGCGCGTTGGCTTGCGCCAACATGGCCGTGCCGGCTTGGACGAGAATGTTGTAACGGGCGTAGGCCGTGCTCTCTTCCGCCACGTCCACATCCTTGATGCGGCTGTTGGCGGCGGTAATGTTGTCCTTCAACACACCGAGCTGATCGGCCGTGGAGGTCAAGCGCGTCACATGCGCGCCGATGGCCGCCCGGTCTTCCGACACCGCCGAGATGGCGACCTTGACCAATTCCAAAGCGGTGTTCGCCAATTGCGCCGTCGCGACCGAACCGCCCAGCGCGTCCGTGTACGAGGTCGAACCGAGGATGTTGACTCCGTTCATCTCGAACTTGTTGCCATCGCTGTCAATGGTGACGTTCAACGTGTCGCCGTTGAACAGGCTGACACCGTTGTAGTCCTTCGTCGCGAGGTCTTGCACGTAAAGCGACAGGGTCGAAAACTCCGCGTGGTAAAGCGCGCGGTCCGCGTCCTGTTTGGTGATGTCTTGCGAGAGGATGGCCAGTTCGCTCATGCGATCCAGGGCCTTGGCAACCTTCTTGAGGAAGCCGTCCTGGGTTTGGCTGAACGAGATGGCGTTGGCGATGTTGCTGCGGGTGGCGTTGATCCGGCTGATTTGGGCGTCAAACCGGGTGGAAACAGCCTGGCCGGCGACGTCGTCTTCCGGGGAGACAATTTTTGATCCCGAGGAGAGACGAGCGAGGCTCTTGCTGAGCAGTGAGGAAGATTCCATGAGCAGGCGGGCGCTGCTCTGGGCCGACATGTTTGTATTGATAACCATAACTCTATCCGTGAGTCGCCCCTTGCGGGGCATTGATTTTTCGCGGCGTCCTTGCCGCGGGTGCGCCAGTTAACGGGCGGCGCGCCGTTCTTCCCGACCGGCCTTTTTTGGTCGCCGGTCACCTGTCTCGCTCTTGCGTGACGCCCCATCTATCGGCCCATCTCGCGCGGACTTGAGCGACAAAACACGACTGAAAGAAAACATCCACCGGGCACTCAAACTGGTGTTGCGCCGCCGCGGCGTGCCGCTAGGATGCGCACATCGAAACCTGAATGAGTACCGCCCATGCTGCTCCGCAATCCACCAAACCTTCGGCGTACCGCGTCCACTTCAGTTCGCTGCCGCCGCCGTTCGTGGGCGACTGGAACGGCCCTGCTTGGGCGATCGCTCCGGTCGCCGACGTGTGCTGCTTCCGTCCTGAAAGCAGCGCCCACCGCCCGCGAACGCTCGCCCGCTTGCTGCACAGCCCCGAAGGCATCAGTGGCATCTTTCGGATCGAGGATTGCTACGTTCGCTGCGCGCGGACCGAGTATCACAGCGAAGTGTGGAAAGACAGTTGCGTGGAGTTCTTCGTCCAACCCAAGCCCGACCGCGGCTACCTCAACTTCGAGTTCAACTGCGGCGGCGCGCACCTCTGTTCCTACATCGTGAACCCAGAGCGGACGCCGGACGGCTTCAAGGAGTTTACACGCATCCCTCCGGAGATCGGCCGCACGGTGCAGGTGCGCAGTTCACTGCCACGAGTCGTGGAACCCGAGATCACCGAGCCGCTGACGTGGACGCTCCAATTCTTCATCCCGTTCGCGCTGTTCGAGCATTACGTCGGGCCGCTGGGCAACGTCGGCGGACAAACCTGGCGGGGGAACTTCCACAAATGCGCGGACGAAAGCTCGCATCCGCACTGGGCAACCTGGTCCCCGGTGGACGCGCTCAATTTCCACCTGCCGCACTGCTTCGGAGCTTTGCAGTTTGAGCCGGCGACCGCCAACCAGCCGTCGAGCTTTGCCTGAGGGCGCGGTGATGAAGTTTTTGGATTGGACTCTCCCCACGCCGGAGCAAAACCTGGCCGCCGACGAGGCGTTGCTGGATTGGTGCGAAGCGCGCGAGGCTTCCGAGGTGCTGCGGTTCTGGTCATCCGCCCAGCCCTTTGTGGTCGTGGGCTACGCGAATGACGTAGCCACTGAGGTGAACTTGGCGGCATGCGCGGCGCGCGGGGTGCCGGTGTTGCGACGCTGCACGGGCGGGGGCACGGTATTGCAGGGGCCGGGCTGCCTCAACTACGCTCTCGTCCTACGGATCACGCGTGACGGACCGACACGGAACATCTCCGTGACCAACCAATTCGTCATGGGGCGCAATTGTGTCGCGCTGCAATCAGCGATCGGTGACGTGCAAGGCTCGGCCGCATCTCTCCATTTGGCAGGCCGCTCGCCCTCACCCCGACCCTCTCCCCCCGGGAGAGGGAGTTCCCTTGGGAGCGCTGGAAAGGGTACACCGTTTGGCATTTCTTCGCAGCGTGGGGTCTGCTGCCTCCCTCTCCCCGGGGGAGAGGGTCGGGGTGAGGGCGAGCATGAATTCCGTCTGGCGAGACATGGATTGGTTTCCGTGCGAGGCCACACCGACCTGGCGCTCGACGGCGTGAAGTTCTCCGGCAACGCCCAGCGCCGCAAACGCCGTTGCCTGTTGTTCCACGGCACGATCCTGCTGAACCTCAACCTCGCTCTGGTGGAGGAGTTGTTGCCCATGCCCTCGCGTCAGCCCGAATACCGCCAGAACCGGCCCCACCGCGATTTCATCCGCAATCTGCCGCTGTCCGCAGACACGGTGAAGCATGCCCTGGCCGGCGCTTGGTCCGCGGAGCAAGCGGACGTGCCCGGTTTGGACGAAGCGATCGAAACCTTGATCAGCGCCAAATATGGCCGACGGGACTGGAATTTGAAGCGCTCTGAACTTGGAAGCACGTCCGCCGCATCCGGCTTGCTTTGACCGACGGCAGCAAGGAATCCCGCCCCCTCCCCGCAAGTTCCGAATTCGCGGAGCGCCTGACGGAAAAGCGAGAAATCCTTAAACAGGCGACCCGGCGGTTGAATTCTATTGAGCGGAGCCGCCGATTCAGGTATCCAACACCCCGAAATCATTGGGAATGAGCGAACGCGGGCAGATTGGTGTCCTCGAAGAGTTCCGGCTGGAATTCGAGGATTGCTGGCGGCAGTTGCCAAATCGAGGGCTGTTCTTTGGCCTGTTGGCGGCGTGGCTGGCGTTGTTTCATTTCCTGGGCAACTCCACGTTCGGCTACATCAACACCCCTTCGCTTTTCGTCTGGATGTGGAATGCAAGCGGCGGGGATGAAACGCACGCGCGGCTGGTGCCGGTCGTGGTGCTGGCGCTGTTCTACTGGAAGCGGCGGGAGTTGATCTCGCTGCCGCTGGACTTGTGGCCGCCGGGGCTGGCGCTGGTGGCGCTGGGGTTGGTGTTGCACGTCGCCGGCTACATGTTGCAACAGCAGCGCCTCTCGATCGTCGGCCTGTTCACCGGCATCTACGGACTGATGGGGCTGGCGTGGGGGTGGCGGTTTCTGCGGGCGAGTTTCTTCCCGTTCTTCCTTTTCGTGTTCTGCATTCCCATCGGCTCGCTGGCGGAGCGGATCACTTTTCCGTTGCGCATGCTGGTGACCTATCTCTCGGTGGGGATCAGCCAGGTGGCGGGCTTCGATGTCGTCCGCGATGGCTCACTGATCTACAACGCCCAACACACGTTCCAATTTGACGTGGCGCCCGCGTGCAGCGGCATTCGCAGCCTGGTAGCCCTGCTGGCGCTGACGACGCTGTTCGGGTTCCTTTCGTTCAAGTCCACGTGGCGACGGTTGGTGATGGTGGCGGCGGCCTTCCCCCTGGCCGTGCTCGGCAATGTGACCCGCATCACGGTCACGATCTTCGTGGCGGAGATCTTTGGCCAGAAAGCCGGCGCGGCCGTGGAGCAGAAGTTTGGGTTCGTGACGTTCGCGGTGGCCATTGTTTGCATCCTGATCCTGGAGCGCTGGCTGCGAGAATCACCACCGCCGACTCCCTCCGCCGTGGAGTCCCCAAAGCCATGAAATCCCGGCAGACCATTGTGATCTTGGTGGCGCTCGTGCTGATGCTGGGCGCGGCGGGAGGGCTGGCATGGTTGAAATCCGGCCAACGCTTGGGCGCTCCGGGCGTGAAAACGGAGCCCATTCCCGGCAGCGCCCGCCTGGCCGTGGTCTTGCCGGAAAAGGTCCTGGATTTCGACTCCGAACCGGTGGAGCCAACCAAGCTGGTTTTGGACACGCTGCCGCAAGATACCAGCTTCGGCCAGCGACATTACAAAGCCGCGGACGGTTTCGAGACGTTGATCAACGTGGTGCTGATGGGCACGGATCGCACGAGCCTGCACAAACCGCAGTTTTGCCTCGTCGGCGGCGGCTGGCGGATTGACCGCACGGAGATTGACCGGGTGCGGATCTATCGTCCGCAAACGTACGACTTGCCGGTGGTCAAGCTGACGACCTCCCGCGAAGCGGTCGTCAACGGCCAAACCGTTCCCCTGCGCGGGGTCTATGTGTATTGGTTCGTCTGTGATGAGGCGTTGAGCGGCGAGGACAGTGGCTTGCAGCGCGCCTGGCTGATGGCGCGGGAGTTGGTGCGCTCGGGCAAGTTACAACGCTGGGCCTACGTGACCTGCTTCTCCGTCTGCCCGCCGGGACAGGAGGAGGCCACCTACACCCGGATGAAGCGCTTTCTGGCGGGAGCGGTGCCGGAATTTCAACTCACGCCCAAGCCCGAAGGCCCGGCGCCAACGCCGGCGCCCTAGAGAGAAATCGTCAACATGTTTGGAAGGGTTACGATTTGGAGTCAGTGGCGGTTGGTGGGGAACGCTGCGGGATTTGACTTCGCGAGCGGTGTCGTGGGGACACTGGACGGATAGGCTATGCCGAGGCGCAACCGACAAGTCCGCATCGTGATCCATCAGTGGATGGATGCCTGCCTCTTCGCGCTCAGTTTCTGGCTGGCCTACGCCTTGCGATGCGACCCCGACTTGACCCGGTGGCTTGGCATGACGGCGGTCCCGATCTCCTTTGACACGTACTTGTGGCTTTATCTGATCCTGATCCCGGCCAGCCCGCTCGTTTTGGAAGCCAACGGGTTCTACCAGCGGCCCGCCCTGTCCCCACGCTGGCGGACGTTCAGTTCCCTGTTGCGCGGTTGCCTGATGATCTGCATGGGGCTCACCCTCCTGATCTATTTCACGCAATTGACCACGCCGCGGTGGATGGTGCTCTGGTTCGGAGCAATTTCGTTCACGCTGGTGTCTGTGAAGGAAGAAATTGTGCGGGCGCTGTTCCGCAGCCGCATCGCGCAGCCCCAATTTCGCAAGCGCTTCATCCTGGTGGGGGTCGCGTCGGAACTTGCTTGGATTCGCCGTCAGTTCAAGGAACATCCCGACGAAGGCGTGGATGTCGTGGCGGAACTGGACCTGAGCGGCGATGCAGTCGGCAAGCTGGTGGACCTGCTCCACGAGCATTCCGTCAACGGCGTCCTCATCAGCGCCGAGCACACGCATTTCGAGCAGATTGAGACGGCCATCCGCGCCTGCGAGATCGAAGGGGTGGAAACCTGGCTGGTCGCGGACTTCTTCCGCACGCAGATTTCCCGCACCACCCTGGATGATTTCCACGGCCGGCCGGTGCTGGTGTTCCGGGCCACGCCGGATGTGCCTTGGCAGACGCTCGTTAAACACACGCTGGATTTTGTGGTCTCAGGAATTTCCCTGGTTGTGCTCTCGCCGCTGCTCCTGTTTGTGGCGCTGGCCATCAAGCTGACCTCGCCGGGGCCGGTCTTGTTCCGCCAGCAACGCGCCGGCCTGAATGGCCGCCCGTTTACCATGTACAAATTCCGCTCCATGGTGACCGATGCCGAGCAACGCAAACACGAGTTGGAGGTTCTGAACGAAATGTCCGGCCCGGTCTTCAAGGTCAGCAACGATCCCCGCATCACGCCCATTGGCCGATTCCTCCGACGCTACAGCGTGGACGAGTTGCCGCAGTTGTTCAATGTCCTGCGCGGGGAAATGAGCCTGGTCGGGCCGCGCCCGCTGCCGGTGGACGAGGTCCAGCGGTTCGACGATGTGTCGCATCGCCGCCGCCTCAGCGTGCGTCCGGGGCTCACCTGCCTCTGGCAGATCAGCGGACGCAACAACCTCACCGACTTCGCGGAGTGGGTGCGCCTGGACCTCAAGTACATTGACCACTGGTCGCTGTGGCTCGACATCAAGATCCTGTTCCTCACCATCCCCGTGGTGTTGATGGCCAAGGGGGCAAAGTGAAGGCAGAGGACACAAAGCAGAAGGCAGAGGTCCGTCCGGGGCGCGCACTGCGACGCTTGGTCCGGGAACCAAGGCGGCCTCAACCGTCGGGAACTGGCGGCTCTCCGCCCACCTCTGTTGTCACCGGCGCGGCTGGTTTTCTTGGCTCGCACCTGACCGACTTGCTGCTCGCCCGGGGGCATCGCGTCGTCGGCATGGACAACTTCATTACCGGCTCGGTCGAAAACATCGCCCATCTCGCAGGCAACCGTCAGTTCAAGTTCATCGAGCAGGATGTCACCGAGTTCCTGTTCCTCGACGAGCCGGTGCAGTACGTTTGGCACTTCGCCTCGCCCGCCAGCCCGGTGGATTATTCCGAATTTCCGATCCAGACCCTCAAGGTCGGCTCGCTGGGCACGCACAAAGCCCTAGGTCTGGCGCTGCAGAAGCGCGCCCGCTTCCTGCTGGCCTCCACCTCCGAAACCTACGGCGATCCGCTCGTACATCCGCAGACCGAGGACTACTGGGGCAACGTCAACCCCATCGGCCCACGCGGTTGCTATGATGAAGCCAAACGGTTCGCCGAGGCCCTCACCATGGCCTACCACCGCCAGCACGGCATCGAGACTCGCATCGTCCGCATCTTCAACACCTACGGCCCCCGCATGCGCCTTCACGATGGCCGGGTCGTCCCGGCGTTTATTGCCCAGGCGTTGCGGAACAAGCCGATCACCGTGTTCGGCCAGGGGACCCAGACCCGCAGCTTCTGCTACGTTTCGGACCTCATTGAGGGCATTTACCGGTTGATGATGAGCGACTACGTGCTGCCGGTGAACATCGGCAACCCGACCGAGTTGACCATGCTCCAGTTCGCCCGGGAAATTATCCGCGCCACCCGGTCGTGCAGCAGAATCCGTTTCAAGCCGCTTCCGCAAGACGATCCCAAGCAACGCCGGCCCGACATCACGCGCGCTCGCAAGCTGCTGCAGTGGTCGCCGCGGGTGACGTTGGCGGAGGGCTTGGCGCGGACGATCGAATACTTTCGCGCCAGAGTTTGAGCCGCCGGCTGGCAAGCCACGCGGGATTCACCAACGGGGTCTGCTCACGCCGCGTTCCCCGCCGGTCATTGCTCGACCGGTTGCAGAGGAACTGGCGGCCGGCTTTCGCCGACCGCCAGAAACCAAACCCAAGTTCAGAAGAGCGCGCGGGGACGACCCTCGCGCATACCGGCGGAGTCAAGGTGAGACTTTTTGCCCGCGCCCAAGAGTGGCGCGGACGGAATGCAACACGTTATCCAAGTTGAGAGGATGCCGTGTCGTTTTCATGCCCTTTGCCAAGCAGACGGTATGCCCGTGAGGTTGACCCCCGAAGCGGCGCTCAGGCCGGCAGATAAAACCCAACTGGCGCGGGCGCTTGTCCAACTCCGGGGCGCACTTGTCCCGCCGCGGGACAAGCCACCGGCTGGAGCGATTGGCCCATCGAAGGCACCGCCAGCCACCCCGGCATTCCGTGCCGGCGTCCTCGCGCCGCCGTAGCGCGTGTCATCCCGTCTTGACCGCCAAGTCCGCAAGGGTGACTTGCAGGAGGTTTTCACGCACGAGGTTGGCGGCTTGGAGGTTCGCGGCGGGAAAGGTTTGAGCCACCGCCACGCACCGCATGCCAGCGGCCTTGGCCGCCTGAATGCCGTTGACCGCATCCTCGACGACGACGCACTCGGCGGGGGTAACGCCCAGCTTGCGCGCGGCGGCGAGGAACAGATCGGGCGCGGGCTTCTTGTGCGTGGCGTCCTCGGCGGACACAAGGGCGTCCCAAGTTTCCGGCGGCAGGCGGATCTGGCGGAGGTTCGCCTCGATCTTGATGAGGTCTGCGCTGGAGGCGACGGCTGTCTTCAAGCCGGAGCGCCGGCAAGCCTGCACCAACTCCCGCGCGCCGGGAAACGCCCGCAACTCGCGCGGCACGAGGTCGAGGTAAATCTCGTAGGTCCTCTGCTTGGCGGCGGGGATGTCGAGCGGGAAGCGGTATTGCTCCGCCACGCCACCGAGGTAACGATCCTCACCCGTGCCGACGAAGGGAAGGAAATCCTCCGGCTGCACGACCAGCCCTCGCTCGTGGAACATGGCCACCGCCGCGGCGTTGATGAGCGGCTCGGAGTCCGTCAACACACCGTCCATGTCGAAGATAACGGCCTTCATGGGTTTCATGGTCTCAGTGGCGAACGCAACAAATCCGGATTCATGCTTATCACGTGGTAGATCCCGTTCAGATTGGCGATGGTGTCGCGGATGAACTCGGTCATGGCGTCGGCCGAAAAGCGCGCCGCGCGCAAGTCCTGCATCTCCCGCTTCAGGGCCAGGTCCAACGATTCCTGCGGGGACTTATAGAGGCAGATGCCGCCAAAGACATTCCAATGCCGGCTCTTGTCCGCGCCATCTTCCTTATTGCCCGGCAGAAGGAAGTTTTCCAAGGCCAGCGAACTGGGGAGCTTGTCACGCGGAATGGATTTCACCCAGAAGAACGGAATCCGGATGGATTCGTCCAGCAAACCGACCGCGGCCTTCTTGTCGCCCGTGATGCGCAGGGCTTCGCGGAACAGGAGCGTCATGGGCAGGTTGTGGTTCTCCACGCCGAGGTCCGCGTGCTTGCGCGAAGTCCGCGCCACCGCCCGCAGGTAACGCCGGTCATGCTGGGCGAAGCGGATGAGTTCCTCGAACTGCCCGGTTCGGGTGCGCGACTTGTAATACTGCCATTCCGTCCGGCTCAGGTAGTTCTTCGAGTTCTTCAGGTCGCGCGGCGGGCCGAGCCGTTCCAAGTCAACTTTCAGATTCAGGTCTTGTTTCAAACACCGCTCGATCTCGCGCAGGATGTCCGGCGCGGGAACTCGTCCCGCCTGGAACTCGGCATATTGCGGCGAAGCGAGCAAATCGCGCAGATGGTCGCGGCAAAAAAGCGTCTTCGCGACGAACGAGTCCTGACCGCGGGTCGTCAGGGTTTCCGCATCCTCGACCAACCCAATCAACTCCAGCAACAACTCGTAGTCCCGGCCTTCGGCGAAGAGGGTGTTGCAGAGGGCGATCTTCTTCCGGGAATAGTCCAGTTCGGTTTCCGTCAAGCCAGGTCGCCGCGCGTGGTAAGCGAGATCGAACCGGACCGCTTCGTTGTAGATTTCCGCCCGGAGCTGCCGGGCGTAGGGTGTATCCGCGTCCCGCGCTTCGCCTTGGCTCAGGCAGGTGAGCGGACTACGCTGTGCTCCGGCGTAAGGCAAGGCCAAGAGCGGGCGGTTCACGTAATCCTGGGGCGAGACGTAGCGGTATAGCTCCCGCGGTCGTGGAAACGGTTTCCCGGCTTCAAGCGCCTTGGCCTCGGCGACGTAAGGATCCCCCGCCGCGAAGAGCCGATCCAGAATCGCCAGGTCCTCGTTGTCCAGCCGCCCGTCGTTGTTCACGTCCGCCTTGGCGCAATCCCCCGGCGAGTGTTGGAAGGGATTGGCCAGCAGCCTGTCCAGAAACCGGCGATCCTCCGAATCCCAGCGATGATCGCCATTGAAGTCGCCGAGCATAATCAACTCGGAACGGCAGCCGACGCGGTAGATCGGGAGCAGCCATCGGACAGCGAAGGCGAGAACCAACGCCAGCGCCACGAACAAGATCGTTCGGGACAGCCAGTTTGGGATGGCTTGGTTGAGGCGGGCAATGGCCTTCATGGTTGGCAACGCCTCAGAATACTTGTTGGGGAAGTCTCCTCCAACGAGGATTTCACAGTTTGAATCCTTGCCGTCCGCAAGAGGGTAATGCGAATCACTATAGACAACCATGCCCTTCGGGCGGGGTTGTTTATTGAGCTTCACGCGACCTCTGCACGGCGTTGCCTTGCTTCTGCCGCAATGCCCAAGAGCGCGGCTTTCGCGCTGCTGAGCGTGGTCATGGTCGGCACGCCGGAGCAAACGGCCGTCGTGCGAATCTCGGTCTGGTCGGCGCGCGGCGTCGGCCCAGCCGGCGTATTGATGACGAGTTGCAGCTCCCGGTTTTTCTGCAGGTCCAGCGCGTTGGGGCGGCCTTCGTTGAGTTTGAAATTCTTCTGCACCTTCAGGCCGAAGGCTTCCAGAAACTGCATCATGCGGCCCGTGGACACGATCTCAAACCCCAAGTCCGTAAACCGCTTGGCAATCGCCGGAATCTGCAGCTTGTCGCTAACACTGATGAAGACCTTGCCCTTGAGCGGCAGCGGCGCACCCGCAGCCATCTGGGACTTGGCCTATACACATGCGCATAAGTAAAGCGACATACGTTTCAGGGGAGCATTGTCCT
>CAZJTM010000208.1:0-10789 GCA_964548925.1 uncultured Verrucomicrobiota bacterium
CGAACGTGTTGTCACCGCTGGTAATTGTCGCGCATGCGCCCGCCGGCGTGGCCGGTGCGCCGCTGACCACCTCGATCCTGCCTTCAGCGCTGCGCTTCAACCCGCGTCCTTCTCGGGCGAAGACGTATGGATCAGCCGTCCCGGCGGTGTGGTACCCGCCGGTCAAATCACCGTGGGCCGCATGGGGAGTCGCACGTGGTGAGTGCATTTCCCGCCACAACCGAATCAGTCGCTGGAGGACGTTTGGCAGTTTCAGATTGGCCCGGACATCACCGGGTTGTTCGGTCAACCGATGTTGAGCGCATACGCCTTCACCCTGCTCGTGCGCGAGATCACGCTCACTGCGACGGCCTCGGGTGACGCGCTCCACGTCACGTGGCCGTCGGCGGAGGGTATGCAGTATCAGGCGGAGGTCTCCGAAGACTTGCGCACCTGGACGAGCTATGGCGTGCCGTTGCCTGGCAACGGAGGGCTCCTGCTGCTTGAATTCCCCTGGACCAATGTCTCGCGACAGTTTTTCCGCGTGCGCGTGGAGGAATGAAAACCGGAAGCCGAAGCCTGCGCCGCGTGAACCTCGATTCGTTGCGGGACAATGTGGTGTTGCATCTGCAACACCACATTGTCCGCTGGGATTAGGTGTTCGGACCAGACCTTGGATCGGAGAAACCGCTTCTTGGACCTCAGAAGATCTTCCAGCGATTCGAAGCGTTCACGGCTGAGTTGCCGCATGCCTGAACACCTCGGATTCTCGGGGAGGATATTGCCAGTGAACCGCAGAGCACATCGCTCTGCATCGCTCTCGAGGCACACAAACCGCGGCTTGCGATGCGCGCCGCTGTGGCGTTATTCTGCCTGCGATGGGCGGAAGCAATCAGTGTGACAGATGGCGCGCGGCCACCAGGTGAAACCAGGTCCCGTCAGATTCTCCAAAGTGGATCGTTCCCGCCTTGCACCCAACCTCAACCCAAGTCAAATCGTGAACACAAGCAACATCATCCGGAATCCTCAGAACTTGCTGGCTCGCGGGAGTGCCGCGTTTGGCATCCTCAGCATCGTCTCTGCCGTTACGGCGGCGGATCTAGCTTCCACGTTCGACGCTTCCACCGAGGCGTGGCGGACGAGCACCAACACCGCCACGCTGACCTGGCAGGCAACGGGAGGGATGCCGGATGGGTATCTCCGCGGCAGCGGCACGGCGGGCACCAACGCGTGGTTCTTTGTCTCCCCCGCAGCGTGGGCCGGCGATTGGTCCGGTTACAAGGTGCTCAAGTTCGACTTCAGCATCCCGAGCCGGCACTACCCGGACGCCGGGCAGGCTGGGATGGTCGTGATCGTCGGCACCAACGGCCAGCAGATGACATGGTCCGGGTCCACGCCGCTCTGGACGTGGACGCACTACGAGGTGGATTTGTCGCCGGCAGCCTTCAGCGTGGATTCGGTCACATTCAGCAACATCCTGTCGAGTGTCGCCGAGTTGCGCATCCTGGCCGAATTCACCGCCAGCACCGAGATCGTCGGCTTGGACAACGTCGTGGTTACGGCCACACCACCGCAGGCGCATGAGACAGACCTTGTTTGCCGCTTCACCGATGGAACGATCCAGGGCTGGCGCCCGGTGGATGATGTGACGCTCTCGGTCATTGAGCAGGGCATGCCGAGCTTCGCGCTCAAAGGCGATGACTGGATGGACGGGCGTGTGTGGAAGGCCGCCACGCCGGTGAGCTGGGCGGGCGATTGGCGCAAGTATCAACAACTGAGTTTCGACATGCGCTGGACGGGTGAGGCCGCCGCTCACACCAACGTGGAACTGGTGCGCATTTTCGGGGCGAACGGCCAGACGTTGAGTTGGTCCAACTCGTTGACCGGCGGCGTTTGGACCCACCGAGTCGTGCCCTTGACGCCGGAAGCCTTCGGCGTCGGCGCCGCGCAGTTGGAGGCCACGCTGGCGCATGTCAGCGAAATGTGGATTGTCGGCGAGTTCGGCGGCAGCGACGACATTGTTTATCTCGACAACATCATGCTCACGACCAACACGGTCACTCCGGTCCGGTTCACACGGGATCTTGTGTCGCGTTTTGATGCCGGCACTGAGGGGTGGGTGGGCTTTGACTACAGCACCTTGACCTGGGCCACGAACGGCGGCATTTCGGGTGGCGGCATCAAGTCGGTGGATTCCGGTGGCGGCACGGCGCGCTTCCAATCGCCGGATGCGTGGATCGGCGACTGGCGGGCGTTCAAGAGCCTGCGGTTCGTGATCCGGCCCACCACGAGCACGCGATCCGATTTCAACACCGGTATCTGGATCGTCACTTGGAGTGGGAGCAACCTCAACCTGACCTTGCCCAAGCCTTACGGTTGTTGGACGCCGTACACGGTGGACCTGACCCCAGAAACCTTCGGTGTGAGCACCAACCAGTTTGACGCCATCATGAGCGACGTGGCCTGCCTCTGGATCAACGCGGACCTGATCAGCGGCACGGGCGCGGGAGACACGACGCTGCTCGACAACGTGATGTTGTTAACGGACTCAGGCGCGGGTCTGCCTCCGGATCGCGCGGCGGATTTTGAATCCGGGAATCAAGGGTGGCGTTACGGCGGTTGGGTGCAGAGTTCCGCGGATTGGACCTTTGCCAGTGCTCTCGCACCGTGGGTAGCCACCGGCGGCAACCCGGGCGGTCACCTCGAAAACACGGATACCCACGATTGGACCTACTGGTTCACCCCGGAAAGTTGGGCGGGCGACTGGCGCGGGCTGGAGTCGGTTTCGTTTGATTTCAAGATCCTCCAAGGCACCTCCCTGTTTGGCAACCGCATGATCTCACTGTGTTCGCCCTGGACCAACCTGCATGCAGCGGTCACGACCCTGCCGGTGCCCGGCCAGTGGATGCACTATGAATTCGCACTGACGCCGGACACATTCGGCGTGCCGCCGGACGTGTTCGAGAAAGCCATGCGCGACGTGGTCCTGCTCGGCATCCGCAGCGAGTGGATTGACGGCGCCGAGCGCGAGGCCCTCGACAACTACCGCCTCTCCAAGGCCAGCGACGCCTACTGGGCCTGGATCAGCGGCTTCTACTCCGGGAGCGACCTGACGGATGAAAACAAGACCGGCAAGCTGGCGGACCCGGATGCCGACGGCATGGACAACTGGAGCGAATTCATCGCCGGCACGGCGCCGAACGATGCGCTCGACCTGCTCCGCATCGAACACGTCTCCATCACAAGCACGATTTGCGCGTTGGCTTTCAAGACACACACCGGCCGCCTCTACGGCGTGGAAACCACAACCGCGTTGTCGCAAACGAATACATGGAGCGCCGTCACCAATGACATACCCGGCACTGGCGTTCTCGTGACTGTTCCGGTTCCCTGCAGTGAAGCCCGGCAGTTTTACCGCCTCAACGTCCGGCGAAGCGAGTAGCGGGAATGGAGGAACGCCATGAAACGTGACCAAACCATTCGAGCCCCGCTCCCCGTGGCCTTGTTATCGCCCGGCGCGGTGCTGGAGATCTGGTTCTCCACCAGCCTGACCACGTGGACCTCTGCCGGCTTCATAGCCATCGCCACCGGCAACGCCGTCTTCACCAACGAAGCCGTTCCGCCGGGACGTAGGTTCTACCGCGCGCAGCAGCACTTATGAAAGTCCATTCCCAAAACCAAAACCAGCCACTCATGAAGGCGCACCCGACATCTCGTATCACCTTCCAACATGCTGGGCGGCTTGGATCGCATCCACTCGCCTGCTATCTGCGCACGTTGAAGTGGACTGAAGTCCGCGCGCCGGTCATCGTTGCCGCGATGCTGGCGGCCTGCGCCGCCCCCACGCAGCCGGCGGCAGCGGCGATCATCGGCCACGCCGACGTGGACGGCGTGCCGGCCTTGCCGCAATCCACCTTGACCGCCATTGGCCAGCAGACATGGCTGTTCACGCACGCCTCCGTCGGCGCCAACATGATCGAGGGCATGCAGACGTTGCACAACAACGACACCAACCGCTACCGGCTGACCACGGACCTCTATGGCGACGGGAGCAGCGTGTCTCCGCCGCCAGGCACCACCGCGCCCGGCACGATCTACGATGCGCCACGCGGCAACCCGGGCTGGCAGGCCAAGTTCAACATCTTCGATGGCGCGGTGCGCACCCTCGGCTGGCGCAGCCCCAAGATCGCCATCGCCATGGACAAGCTTTGTTACATTGACCAGGACGCCAACCCGACGAATTACATCGCCCTGATGGCCGCGCTGGAACGGGACTTCCCCGCCACCATCTTCGTCTATACCACCATGCCGCTGGAGAGCGACGGGAGCGCGAATTGGGCGAACATCCTGCGCACGGATTACAACAACTACGTCCGTGCCCACTGTCAGGCGAACAACCGCCTGCTCTTCGACATCGCGGACATCGAGTCGCACGACCCTGCCGGCAACGCCATCACCTTCACGAACGCGGGCAAGGTGTATCAGCGGCTCTACAGCGGCTACACGACTGACGGCGGACACCTCAACGCGTTGGGTGAACAACGCGTCGCCCTTGGCTGGTACGCCACAGCGGCGGCCATCGCCACAGCCACCGCGGGACCACGATGGACCACGAACAACCTGCCGCCCGGCTGCATCGCCTGGTGGCAGGCCGAGGGCAACATGCTCGATTCCGTTGGGACGCATGATGGCACCGGCAGCACGACGCCCACCTACGCAACGGGACGGTTTGGCCAGGCCTTCCAGTTCAACGGCACGGATCAATCGGTCATGATCCCGGACGGTCATGCGGACCTGGATGGCTGGACGCAGTTCACGCTGGAAGCATGGGTGAACTTCGACAGCCTGAGCGACTCGCCGGGGCCGGGCCAAGCGGTCATCTCGAAGGTTGGCAACCACCGGGGGCCGTATTCCGGGAATTTCGGCTACCAGTTTGGTTTCGGCTACACGGCCACCAAGCTGTTCTGCCAGTTCAACAGCGACACCGTGCTCTGGCCCGGCTACCAGACCATCGCCAACGTCCCCTTCGCGATCTCTACCAACGTCTGGTATCACGTGGCCGCGACCTACGATCACAACGCCGTGAAGCTCTACCTGAACGGCGTGCCGCTGGTCACGAACGTTGTCGGCCCCGTCACCATCGCGAACACCGTTTCCACGCTGCGCATCAGCAAAGACGACAACGACAACGTTGCCTTTTGCGGCCGCATTGACGACGCGCGCATCTACAACCGCGCCTTGAACGAAGACGAGGTGGCCTACGTTTACTCCGGCAACCCGCGCCTCCACATTGCTCGCGCGAACCAGCTTATCACGGTTTCCTGGCCTGCACCCGCGGATGGCTGGCTGCTGGAGCGGACAAACGCGCTGCCCAATTCAGTAGCGGCATGGCCGATTGTGCCACCGCCGTACCAAACCAACGGCGGCACGCTCTCGGCGACGTTCACAAACAACGCGGCAACTGGAAACCAATTCTTCCGCTTGCGCCGGCCGTGAACCCATTCATCCGACAAGCCACCGCACCAAGCATACGCATTTCCGACAAAAACAACTCACAGCAAACCTATGAAACATATCAAGACAATCCTCGCCACGCTCAGTCTTGGCATGGCCCTCTCAGCGCCCGCCGCTGAAATCGTCTGGACCAACGCCGCCGACGGCAATTGGCACACCGCCGCGAACTGGAGCCCCAACCAGGTTCCCGGCTCCGGCGATACCGCGCTCATCACCAATGGGGGCAACTACACGGTGACCATCAGCAGCGATGCGCGGGCCGCCGGAATCGTGGTCGGCGGCGAAACCGCCACCCAAACCGTCTCCCTGGCCTCGGCCACGCTGACCCTCGGCGGTCCGCTGACCATCAATCCCCATGGCGTCCTCGCGTGGAATAGCGGCATCATCAGAAATGGCACCTGCGCACTGGCGGGCCGTTTGGAGTGGCAGGCCGGTTATCTGCGGGAATGCGACCTCACGGTGAGTCCCGGCGGAATCGTGAACCTCAGCGGCGACGGAACCAGGGCGCTGCTGCACGCCACGCTCAACAACGGCGGGACGGTCCGTTGGACCGACTCCGGCAGCTTCGGCGCCATCTCAATCGGGAGTGATCTGCTCGCTGCCGTCACCAATCTCGCCGGCGGGGTGTTCGACCTCCAGACGGACACCAGCTTCTTCTACGACAGCTCGGGCGGATTCCACTTTCCCTTTGTCTTCCACAACGCCGGCACGCTTCGCAAGAGCGCGGGCACGGGTACCAACGTGTTCATCCAGCGGTTGACCTTTGAGAACATGGGCCAAGTGGCCTTGGACCAGGGTGCGTTCCGCTTTGAGGGCGGCTTCACGAACAACGGCACCTTTCAACTTGCCGCCAATACCACGGCCCACCTCGCCAAGGCCGCCAATCTCGGCCTCGCCACTTATGGGTTCGGTCCTTCCAGCCTCAATACCGGTGACGGAACGATGTTGATCTCCAGCACCACAGTGAGCCTCTTGGGCACCGTGCCGAGTCTGCATTGGACGGACGGCACGCTGCTGGACAGCGACTTCACGGTGGCGGCCAACGCGACGCTGACTCTGAGCGGAGACAGCAGCAAGGTGATGAAGCACACAACCCTCAGAAATGCCGGCCACGTGCTCTGGACCGGCGGCGGGAATTGGGTGGCTTACGCGGTCGCCTCGGCCTCGCGCGACATCATGGTCACCAACCTCGCCGGCGGGGTGTTCGAAATCCAGACCGACGCGGATCTCACCTATGACAACTCGGGCGGATTCGACTTCGCCTTTGTGTTTCATAACGCCGGCACGTTGCGCAAAACCGCCGGCGCCGGCGAAACGGTGTTGGTGGGCACGAGCCGCCTGACCTTGGTGAATACCGGCACCATCACGGTCGAGCACGGGTCGTTGGTCTTCCCAACCTTCGACAACGAGGGCGCGCTGGTGATTCTGGATGGAACGGCGAGTTTCCCGGTTAGTCTTTACAACAACGGCTTGCTCAGTCTGGCCGCCAACATGGTCATCAATTTGGCGGGGGGCGCCGTTTCGTTTGGGCCCGACAGCCAGGTGACGGGCGAGGGGCAACTGGCCATCCCCAGTGGCGACGTGACGCTGAACGGCACCGTGGGCAACCTCCTCTGGACCGGCGGCCGCCTGGTGAACAGCACGCTCACCATCGCCACCAACGGCACGCTCACCATCGAGGGGAACAGCGAAAAGGGCATGGTCTGGTCCACGTTGAACAACGCCGGCACGGTGAACTGGACTGGCACGGGCAACCTGCGGGCCACGTCCGCAGGAACCAACAGCACCGTCCTGATCACGAACCTGCCGGGCGCAGTCTTCGACCTCCAGACGGATGCGGATCTTCTCTACGACAGCGGCGGCGGATTCCATTTCCTGTGTGCCTTCGACAACCAAGGCACGCTGCGAAAGAGCGACGGCACGGGCGAATGTCTGTTTCCATCGGAATGCCGTTTCAGCAGCGGCGGCGTGATGGACATACAAACTGGCACGGTCAACATCGGCCATGCCTCGGCCCGCCTTCGCGGCACGCTCAACTTCGGCCTCACCAGCCCGACCGTTTTCGGCAGACTGGCGGTGTCGAGCACGGCTGACCTTCGGGGCATCCTCCGCGCCACGCTGGTCAATCCCAGCGGCCTGAGCGCGGGCGATTCGTTCGCCGTGCTGAACCGGGGTCGAGGCCTGGCTGGTTCCGTGGTTTTCGCCGGACGCAACCTGGGCGGCGGACTGGTCTATGACGCCGCGTTCGACAGCAGCGCGCTGACACTGGTGTTGCGCGCCGCCACGCATCCCACGCCGCCGGTCATCTCGCTCAGCTACGCGCCGCAATTGCCGGCGTTTGTGTTGATGGAAGGTCCCGTGGGGCCGGGCTATCGGCTGCAAGCGTCCACCAACCTGACAACGTGGACCGGGCTGGACACCAACGCCGCACCGGCGGGCGTGTGGGAATTCAGCGACCCAGATGCACCGAGTTTCAGCAAACGTTTCTATCGCGGGCTGGCGCAATAACTCGTTTCGCGGGCCGGGCGGTGCCGGGCGTCTGTGAAATCCCCGGCCCGGCCCGGGCAAGAAACCCTGAACCTGCACAAACCATGAAGACGAAGCCGCTTGCCCCATCCACCCGCATCTCGGGAGCGGAGGCTTCCTGCCGCTTCGCCCTTCGTCAACCCGTGTGCGTGCGACGACATCGAGGCGTTTCGTGCGACGGGGCGGTGAAGCGGACTGAGGTCCACGCTCCGGGGCGTGGGGTGGCGGCCAGGGCTGTCCGCGCTTTACGTTGCCTCTTCGGGGGGTACACTCGCCGCAAATGAACCGAACCAGCCCATTCTCTTTGTCCGACTTGGCTTCCACCAATTCGTTTTCTGGCGCTGCCTCGCACAATCGGCGCACGTTCCTGCGCACGGTCGGCTTGGGCGCCGCGGCGTTGGGATTGCAATCCGGCGCCACGGCCACCGCGCAGGCCGCGGAGAAACCCATCCAGGGTTTTGAAACCACGCCCACCCTGGCTTCCGCGCATGCGGGGTGGCAACCCGTTTCCGACCGGAAACTGCGCGTGGGGATCGTCGGGCACGGCGTCTGCAAGTTCGGCGCGGCGTTCGGTTTTCAGGATCACCCCAACGTCGAGGTGGTCGCGGTGAGTGATCTCTTGCCGGACCGCTGCGCGGAGATGGCCAGGGCGTGCCGCTGCGGCAAGACCTATCCGTCGCTGGAAGAACTGGTGAAGGACGAGCGGATCGAGGCCGTCTTTGTGGCCACGGACGCCCCGCACCACGCCCAACATTGCATCGAAGTGCTCAAGCACGGCAAACATGTCGCCACGGCGGTCCCGGCGGTGTTTGGGTCGCTCGAAGAAGCCGGAAAGCTCTTTGCCGCCGTGAAGGCGAGCGGGCTCAAGTACATGATGTTCGAAACGTCCTGCTTCCACGAAGATCTCCACGCGATGCGGCAGATTCATGCCGCCGGTGGACTCGGCAAGCTTGTGTATGCGGAAGGCGAGTATTACCACTACATGGAGCAGCCGATTGACTCGTTCCGAGGCTGGCGCGTGGGCCTGCCGCCGCAATGGTATCCCACGCACTCCAACGCCTACTACGTGGGCGTCACGGGCGGGAGCTTTACCGAGGTTTCCTGCATGGGGATGCCGAGCCGCGTGGAACATTTGCAGCCGGCGAACAATCCATACCAGAACCCATTCGGCACCGAGATCGCGCTCTTCCGCACCAGCGAAGGCGGCACCGCCCGGATGGCGGTGAGTTGGGACACGCCCGGCGCGAGCGGCGAGATGGGGCGGATTCGCGGACAGCGGGGCTCGTTCTACGGCAAGTACGAGGGACTTGAACAAACCCTGCCCAGTGTGAAGCGCCCGCCGCTGCCGCCGAACGTGGCTGCGGGTGGCCACGGGGGCTCGCATGGCTTTCTAATGAACGAGTTCGTTACCGCGGTTCTTCAAGACCGAAAACCGCTGGTGGATATCGCTTGGGCGCTCAACATGACCGTGGCGGGCATCGTCGCGCACCAGTCGGCGCTCAAGGGCGGCGAACTGTTGAAGATTCCGCAGTTCAAGCTCTGAAGAGGCAGGCGGCGCAAGTGGGGCGCGTTCGTCGCCCGCGTTCATGCCGGCTCTCAGACCTCGGCCTCGGGAAACCGCTCACGAATGCGGCGCCGGAGATGTTTCTCATCGTCCGGTTGATAACGGCGGCGTGTGATCAGACGCTGCAGGGCGTCGAGCAGCGCCAGCCAATCTTCCAGCGGCGGTTCCGGGACGGCTTGCCAGGTCTCAAATCGGCGAGCGCGATGGAAGAACCGCCACTCGCCCCCCACCTGCTGCGCATAGACTTGGAGCTTGTCGCCCGCCTCGGTCACGCGTTTCCAACTGATCTCGGCTTTCGGCATGATGGTTGGGTTTCGAGCGCGCGTTGCGGGGTGTCAGGTTCGAGTGGCGTTTCCAGCGGCGCTGGGTTCAACCTGTCCGAGGCTTACTCCGGCAAATCCACCGCGGCCACGGCCATCGCGGCGATGCCTTCCTCGCGACCGACGAAGCCCAGTCGCTCGTTGGTGGTGGCTTTCACGCCAATCTGCTTTGCGTTCACCCCGAGCGCGGTGGCGATACATTGCTTCATCCGGGCGATGTGGGGATAAACTTTGGGCTGCTGAGCAATGAGGGTGGCATCTACGTTCACGAGGCGTCCCCGCCGGGCGGCAATCTGGCGGGCGGCCTCCTCCAGAAAAACACGGCTGGGCGACCCTTTCCAGCGCGGATCGGTGTTCGGAAAGAAGTGGCCGATGTCTTCCTCGCCGAGCGCGCCGAGCAGGGCGTCGCAGATGGCGTGCATCAGCGCGTCGGCGTCAGAATGGCCGTCGAGCCCTTTCGCGTGGGGGATCTCGACGCCGCCAAGGATCAACTTGCGCCCGGCGACCAGCGCATGAACGTCATAACCGATGCCCACGTGAACCATGTCGCGAGTATAGGAACGGAAGAAACGACGACCAAGGAATTTCCAAACTCGCTGGTCGGCAGAGCGATCCAGACCAGTGGCGCGACGCAGCGCTACCTCCGGATTGCTCAACGCGGGGAAACACCTCAGATGCACGAGTTGGTACCCCGGCTAGGACTCGAACCTAGGACCAATTGATTAAGAGTCAACTGCTCTACCAACTGAGCTACCGAGGCAACCAAGCGTGGGGAGAAGATTGCGATTTGCCTCCGCTTTGTCAAGAACCGCTTCGGCAGCAGGTCGCGCCCGTAGGACGCGTCCTTTCAGTTCTCCAAGTCCAGCACAGCAGGGTTCTTGGCAAA
>CAZJTM010000209.1:0-10613 GCA_964548925.1 uncultured Verrucomicrobiota bacterium
TCAGTCACCCGGCCGCAAATTGCCGGTTTTGTCGTGCCGCGACCCGGCAGAACAACGATCTGCTTTGCAGACTTTCCGGGCTGCGCAGTCCGGGTTGTCCACGCATTCAGTCTGTGAATAGTATATTCCGATGCAGGTGTAGTTGCGGGTTTTTTTGAAGTTTTTTTATGCACCGTTCGTGTAGCGCCACCGAGGATCGACAGATTCTATAACGAAATAATTCAGGCGGTGCTTCAGTCGTAACATGAACCACTCCCCAAGAGACGAGGAACCTATTTCTTATCAGTGGTTTCCCGGGTGCGCGGTAATCAAGATCAGACCGAGGGAGCCTTCGGATTGATGTCCACGAGTTCCAAATGCGAGAACGACACAAGATGCCCGGCAAGCCGAGCAACCACGGCGTTGGCAATACCCCCCAGTCCTTGGGGGACCAAGACCGCCTTGGCGAGGCAGAAGTACGTGGTCAGCTTGAATGCCCACCTGCTGGAAGGTTAGCAGGCCACTTATTTGGAACTCTGAACACGCTCGGATCAGATCGACTATTGAGGAGCACAGCGCCCGTTTAGCGATTCAAGGGGCTGCGCCTACAACCGATAGACAATCAGCCTCCTACCGAGGAGCATGCAGCACAGAGAGTCAAATATGAACACGTTGCCTGACAAACACGACACACAGAAACTGGACACTCCAGCGGCACCAGTAAAACGACCGAAATCGAAAACGGTGCAGTGGGCCAGATATATGCCAGAAACCAAACCCAAACAGCTGGGCACCCTGAATGTCGATGGGCAGCCGCTGCCCGTTTGGCAGGTGGAAATCACCGATGGTCGTGTCGAAGGCAAGGATCTGGTCGAATTGGCCGATGAATTCAAGCCCTCTGTTTTTGACATCGCTACTGCTTCGCTGTGGGGCGCCACTCCGGGATACGTCACCTGGCCATGTGACGGCAACGGTCTGATGAGTTGGCCGGTTGATCTTGCCGCTGGCGGCTGGATCGCTGTTCGATCCTGCCCTTCTTCTCCTTATCGTCACCACTATGTTGTGGAGGCCAGCCCCTTCCGGGCTGTGTTGCTGCAGACTGCCAAGCGCCCGGCCAAGTGGCCTGGGTTGGTCGCAATTCAGAACGGGCTGCAAAGTGAAGGAGTCCGGTTCCGGGCGGTCGAGCCAACTCTGAGATTCGAGTTCATCGCTGGAGAGAATGGCACAGTGCTCAGCTTGGTACAGCCAGCATTTACTCGATACGGTATTCGATGTGTGAGCCGACCGCTGAACAACGGGGGATGGGAAAAGACTTACAGCAATACTCTTTCGCGGGGGCACCACGACATTAGGACGAAAGCCGAGCGGACCAGGCTGCACCGCATCTGCAGTTCTGTAGAGCACGTCTTGGACGGGGTTCTGGCAGCAAATCCGAAGTGGACGCCAAAAGCACGGAGGTTTGAAGCCTATTGCGGCAAATTCACTCCGGGAGTCGAGCAGTGGCTGCAGCAACAACTCCTTGATGCCCTTGTCCAGTCAGATGAGGCAATGCCTGCGGAATTCGTTGCCAGCACGCCAGAAGGCGAGGACGCAGCCAACCAACTTCGTTCCAAGCATGAACGGACCTTGGAACGCCGTCTGGCGACCACAAAGGCCAAGGCAGAGGCCCAGATGCAGCTGGCGCCGGTTCGACCTCCGCACGCATGGAAGATTCGCGACGATGGGATTTACATTGAGGGTCCGTGGGATGACATACTAGGACCTCGCTTTCGCGACCTTCATGCGAAGTGGTTGAGGCCCGGCTGGCGACTATCGCTCAGACATGCCCAGACCATCGCAGAATTGTTTCGTGAACTCCCGCAACTGCAAACCCGGCGCCAAGAGTTGCTAGCGCAAATAGAGGAGATGTCGGAAGGCGTGCCACTGCCCTCGGGCTACAATATCAGCTTGTGCGGCATGACCATCCACTTCAGCGGGGGCGGCAACAAGACCTTGGATGAGCAGTTGACAATCTTGCTCGGCGCGGGCAAGACATACGAGTGCGATTATACAAACTGGACGGTTCGACCGGAGCAGCTTGCCGGATTGCAGGAGGTAATTAAACAGCACCCTCCGGCTCCAAAACCACCACCCGCATCTGAGAGTTAGCTTTGCCGCCCCGCGCGGAGTAAATCTCAAATCGAGAACTGCAGGATTGCCGTCGGCGCATTCGCACCCCGGGCTGCCGAAACTAGGCAAAGCTTGGCCCAAGCCGAAGCGAAGCTCATCCACCTCCAGTCCGGGCCGCTTACCGGATGGGACGTCCCGACGAGCCGACAGTACGACGAGGGCGAAAGCTGGTCGATATCATCGAAGTGGTCGTGCCGCGAAGGCAGGATTTCGCATTCTTCGACATTATTTTGATTCTCGGCCAAATGTGATTATACTGTGTTTAGCTGGCGATTGCGGCTCCGGATCGGTTGGGCAAGTTAAGCAGAACGGTGCGGAGGTTCGGAGATTGCGGAACATTTTTGAATATTGTTCCTCGGAGATCGTCGATTGTGCGGTGCGATTTTGCTCGGCGCGTTTCGCTGAACAGATAGACATAGGAAGAGACAGGCACACATGACGGATGCCCTTGTCTGGCCTGTCAGTCTCAGACCGATGTGATTCGGAAGAGACGCGGCAAAGCAGCGGTCTTTTGGCATTGCCTGCGGTCGGAGTGCGAAAACCACTCCGGCCGCTTTGTTGTACACGCCGGCAGACGTGTACTGGCGGAGGAATTGGAGACCACCCAGCCCCGGGACGCGAGGTGATCCTGTGAAACGGGGCGACAACTTCAGTGCACTCGCAGTCCGCTGAGGTCCGCAGCATTGCCGGCCAGTAGTTCGGTTCGCAGATCGGGATGTCGGTGAACCAGTCGCAACCGGTGGTGTCGTTTCAACGGGCGCCAGCGGCTGGGATAGAGCCGGGCGTTGAGGTCCACCCGGAGTTCATTCCAGGCGGAGGGCCGCTCATCGGGCGGTTGGGATTCCTCCGCAAACTGGATTAGCAGCAGACCACTCACACACGCCACCAGCTGAATCCGCCAGGGCAGACGAATCCAGTACGTTTCGCGCAAGGACCAGAGGATGCCCGGCAACGCGAGCAACCACGGCGTGGGTAACGTCTCCAATCCCTGTGGCACCAGGTACGCCTTGGCACGAAAGAAATCCGTGGCGAGTTTTAGTGCCCGCCGGTGCGAACGCCGCTTGAGCTTCCACGCCGCCGCTACCACAGCCAGAGAGTGCAGCGGCTGAAACCCATTCTGCTCCATCAACGACTCCAGCTGTTGTGACGCCATTTGATCTCCATCTCTGCCAATGGGTGCAGCCGGCTTCGGAGTTTGGGGCTGCAACTCAAACCACGGCGCAAACCAGACTGGTTCTTGCGTCACCGTGCCATCGCTCTTCACCACATAGCCCTGGTGCGCGTGCAACCGGCCCAACCCTCCCGGGGGACACACCGGCCCCATGCGAGACTCGGACGGACGCGCGAGTTGTTTCACCACACTGTCCACCCACTGATCCGGGCGCGGGCGTGCTGGCTTCGGTTTGCGCATTCCCAGACTCACCGTCGCGAACTCATTGGCCTCCGGCTCGCGCGTCCGCAGGAACACCACCGTGTTGAAGTTCGCCAGCACCGCCCGGCACAGCCGTGGGCCCAGCCGGTCTTCGAGATTGCCCAAGCCCTGCGTGGCCGCCAGGACAAAACAGCGCTTGCTCCGCAGCGTCGCCAGTTGATCTGCATCCTCCGGTTCAACCAGCAACGGGAACTCATCCGCCACCAAACCGCAGAGCAAATGCTTCCCCATGCCCCGTGCTTGAACTGCATCGAAGAACATGCGTCGGGCCAGCCGTTGCAGAAACCGGGAAAGCTCCGGCTGGGTGAGGGCATTGCAGCTCACGACGCAGATCTTCCCCTGGGCCACTTGGGCGGGATCAAAGGCCGCCCGCAGATGTGGTTCCAAACAGCAGACGGCCAGGCAACTGCTCAAGGGCCGCAGCACATTGAGCAGGCAGCTCTGTAGATTGCTGCGGGTCCGTGGATCCAGTTGACGCCACATCTGGACGTAATCCAAGGCGCTCAGGATCTGGGGCGGGGGATCCTCGTGTTGGGCCATCTGCTTTACCCGATCCACCACGGCCGCGACCGTTGGAGGCAGGGCGGCGGAACTCTCCACAAACCAGCGGCGCATGAAGTCCAGGGCCTCAGCAAAACGCACGGGTTGCCGCCGGCAAAGCAACAGGGTCAACGCCGAGGAGACCATCGCCTCCGTGCTGGTCTGCCAGTAGAGGTTGTCACTACCCACCGGATCGGTGCCCGAGAGGAGGCGTTGGGTGAGTCGCTCAACGTCATCCAACTGCTTCAAGGAACCGAACAGCTCCAGCGCGTGTGTGCCCTCCGGGCCCAGCACCACCACGTCTTTCTCCCGGCCACAGGCACGGGCCGCCTCCCGCACGTGCTCAACTGTGCCCTCACACTTCGCATCTTGGATCAAGAGTCCAACGCCGCGCGGGATCAGTTGCTGAAGGGCGTGGGTCAGCAGGGTTGTTTTGCCCGAGCCCGTGGAACCGATCACCAATACATGCTGGACCAGTTCTTCCTCCGTGAGCGTGACGCTCTGCCCGGCGGGTTCGTAACAGGGCCAATGGATGAACTGAGCGTCGTCCATGATCACACCGGGTGGTGAGTCAGCGTGGCCGTAACGCCACATTCGCCATCCCAATAGTAGGCTTCCGCCGCCAGCTTGGAGGCATAGCCTTTGGACGCATGCCAGGAGTCCTGCGGGGTCAGGCTGGGGATGATGCGCACCACCACCCCCGCGCCAAGATCCGCGCACGGCAGGAACTTCAGGCTCTTCTTGTGGTGTAAATGGCCGACGTGCCACTCGCGCGCCACCGGCGCACTGCGCGCCCAGTCCTGGGGCCGCTCGCTCGCCATGAGCAAGGGGAGATTGGAATGCTTCTCCTCGCTCCCGTGGCTTAAACCCAGCAAACACTTGTGATGCGTGACGTACTTCCGTTGCGCGGGGCCATGATCAATCGTGACGTCGCTGGTGTTCCGGAAATAGGCCGCTAGCACCTCGCCCATGTGCAGGGCGCTCATCGTGTCGTGATTGCCGTTGACGATGGGCACTTCCACGGGAGCGATCTGTCGCAATCGTTCAATGGCCCTGGCCAGCAGCTTCCAGCCTTGGGTGAACGCTTGTTTCCACACCATTGAGGAATCCTGCGGCGTGCCAGCGGTGGTCGTGCGCCCCAGGATGTCCGTGTGATAGAAATCGTTCCCGACCGGGAACAGAATCTTGGCTGGACGAAGGCCCTGGGCCTTGGCCAGCAGGTCCTCAATCGCCGTCCAGAACATCCGCTCGGCAATGTCGGTGTTGTAGTCGCGTCCGCATTCCTCGCCCCAGCACAACTTGCCGTAGTGCAAGTCAACAATTGCGATCTCCAACATGCCATCCCCTCGCGGCGGATACTGCACCGGAATCCTGGTTGGCGCTTCCTGCTTGAAAGCTTCAAGCACCGATTGCATCAAGTCCTTGATCGTGGTTTCGACGACCTTGCGCCGCAGCCAGGCTTTGATCTGGAACAACGGCGCCGTGAGAATCTCGCCCGTGGCCGGGTTACGCGCGCCCACTTCCCATTTGTTGGCCACCCATTTTTCGACTTCCCAGACCGACGTGTCCACTTCGGCGTAGATCAGCAACTCTTCCAGCGTCTTGATCTGGGTGCCGCGGTAGCAGAGGTCCCGGGTCCCTTGCCCCATTGAATCCTGCAGCGTACTGCCCGCCTGGGGCGACTCGGGTGGTGGTGAGGCAGTTCCGGTGTCCGAAGGCGCGGGTGTTGCCGGCGATGGGTTCAATCCCGCATACGCCTGCGCACCGATCCACCGGGCAAGGTGCAGCTTCGCATGGTCCAGCGTGAGGCCCAGTTGCTGGGCGATCCGCACCGCGCCCCAGTCCGGGTTCTGGCCCTTGAGCTGTTGCACCCGCAGGTAGTCGGGATGCGTGCCGGGCCCCTGCGTCTCGCCGCGATACCGTTCGAGGAGCCGCCGCGCCGTGGGGGTCTTGATCCCCAGCTGGAGCGCCAGTTTCTTTTTTCCCATCGTCGGGTTCGCGCGCAGGATGGGCACGGTCTGCGCATATAAATCTCGGTTCGTCGTGTTCATAAAAGGAGGCATCCCTCCACTTAGGTAATGCTGGAAAGTCAGCCTTTTGTTGGATGGAAAATGCGGGAAGCAGCGTTTTTCTTTTTGAGGGGAGGAACAGCCTACGGCCAACACAGCGGGAGTGGGAAACGTCGGCAAACACAAAAGTGTCGGCACAAACCAACAACGAAAGGCAGTACATTATGAATACCTCCAATACGCAAATCACCCCGCCCCACCTCCATCGGAAGGAAGCCAAGCCTCCGATGACCACGCTCGAAACTACTGTGGCCGAGTTGTTCGACGGACCGGTTCCGGCGGACCTCGATCCCGACGCCGTCGCATTGCAGGCCCATACGGTTTTCAGGTTCCTGCCTGCTCCCCTGTCCATCGAGGTGGAAGGCGACCGTGTCACGTTGCAGTTCCCAGAGGCATCACCCCGGGATCACGATCGGGCCCGATGCCTGGCCAATGAAGCCGCCGCGCTGGCCGGCAAGGGCCGGTGTCACCGGGCCATCAAGCTTTGGAAACAGGCCCTGAAACTCGATCCGTTGCTGGTCCCTGTCTGGCGGGACATCGGGATGGTTGCCACCGAACTGCGGCGGTTCAGTGAGGCGCGACGTCATCTCACCACGGCCTTGCGGTTGCAGCGGGACGATGTGGGCTCCCTGGTCGCCCTGGCCAAATTGGTCATGACCGAGGACCAGGACCTGGCGCAGGCCGAGGCGTATGCCCGCCGCGCAGTGGAACATGCCCCCGAGGATGGCTGGGCCCTCAACGCGCTGGGAGCGGTGTTGATGGCCGGACGCGTGGAGGAAGCGGTGCCCTACCTCGAGGCCGCCATCCGGGCCGTGCCCGAAGCTCCGAACCCGTACCTGACGCTGGCGCTGATCCATGCGGAGCAGGGCCGTGCCCCGGAGGCGCTCGACCTGCTGGAACAACTTTTCCGGAAGACCCGACCGCAGGACATCCGCTCCGAGCCGGTGTATGCCGCTGCCCGCTTCCTGCTCCTAGACCTCCAGGCCCGGCGCGCCGGCAGAGGATGATTGAAACCATCGTCGACGAGGCTCCGCAACGCAATGCCTAGGCCATTGCCGCCTACGGCCAAGACACGCAACTCCGCATGACTCAATTCGAACTCAACCTGTCGCCAGAATCACCGATAGCCAGCCGGGCCATGAAGCATTGCACCCACATCCAGAACAGCATCGGAAACACGCTCACCGGGGAGACTCTCTTGGGCAAACCTGTGATCTACTCAAGCAGCCGTGTCTTGAATGAAAAGAGCGGCTTTGCCAAGAAGCACCTCTGCTCGGGACTGACCTTCACCGCGGGCACCGCCTGCGCCTACAGCTGCAGGTATTGCTACGTCGATTCCATCGTGGGCCACCGTCACTATGTGAGAGACGCCCTCGCCGGAACGAATCTGGAAATGCGTGACGTGGTGATCCGGCGTGGGGATCCGGTCGCCCGTCTGCAGCGGGAACTGGGGCTGCGGTTCAAAGGGCCCAGAGGACACGGCCAGGTCATTTACGCCTCGCCCCTCGTGGATGTGGCGGCCACCCGGGAGCTCGCGGAAGAAACGGTCGAGCTCTGCAAGGTGGTGTTGAGGCAAAGCGATTTGGACATCCGCCTGTTGTCCAAGAGCCCGCTCCTGGAATCCGTGGTCGCCCGGGAGTTGGACCTCGATCCCACAGTCAACCGACAGGCCCGTGAACGGATCATCCTCGGCCTGTCTACCGGGACGCTCGATGACCGGGTGGCCCGCGCCATCGAACCGAATGCACCTTCAGTGCAACGACGGCTTGAAGCGCTGCGGAAACTCCAATCGGAAGGGTGGCGGACCTTTGGGATGCTTTGTCCGATCTTGCCGCAGGATGCCGAAGCCTATGCCGCGCGGGCACGGGAGCTTATTGATCTACCCCGATGCGAACACGTCTGGGCCGAGCCGCTCAACGCGCGGACGGATGCGATGGGGTTGACCGCGGCAGCATTGGAGCAGGCGGGCTTGGCGGATTGGGCGGACGCACTCGGATCGGTTTCGGGTAAGGGGAACAAAGCCGCTTGGGAAGCCTATGCTCGCGGTGTGTTCGAGACCCTGGTAAGGGTGATCCCCCCACGGAACGACGGCCCGCGGTTGCGATTCCTGCAATACGTGACCCCCGCATCTGAGCTTTGGTGGATGGCGAGAGTCCAGCAAGGCGCAGTGGTCTTATAGGATAGTCGCGCGGACGCGAGGCAAATCGCGAGTCTGTTCGCCGGGAGGATCCAGGGTGGTTAGGCTGAAGCGAAAAGGGCTAATGACTCTTGCGCGCGGCTACGGTGTGCTTCGTCTTGAAGGCAACTAGGTCAGCCTGATTGAATCGGACCGTGGCGCTCTTGCCGGCCCCAAGCTTCGCGTAGACGACGTCTTTCTTACGCATGTGTTTCTCCAACTTTCGGACGCTGATCTTCAGGAATTCTGCGGCTTCTTTCTTGTTGAGCGCTCGGTCTGTCTCAACGGGAGGCGAGGCCTGAACCGTCAGGGCGGCGTGCTCCGCCACCACCGCCACGAGTCTCTTCCATTGTTCCACCTTCTCCGGCGGCAGCGACGACGAAGTCAGCTCGTCCTGTTGAACCAACTCGGCCGCGGCCCGGATAATTTCCTGGGCGACTTGCGGGGAGGCTTTTTGACCAACCCCTTCAAGTAAGGCCGCCACTTTGTCCGCCTGAACCAAGAAAGGATCCAGACGTTCGCCGAGCCATTCTTCTAACAGCTTGATCTGTTCTTTGGTTGCCTTCATCGCTTGGTCGCTTTCTTCGCCGGCTCGCCGCGCTCTTCCTGGGCCATCTTCTTCCGAATCTCATCGGCGTACTGACGGAGGGCCTTGAGCTGTTTCGGGGACGGCACAATGGCAAACCAGCGCGCCGCCTCTTTGGCGGTCACCAGTTCCCTGTAATTTGACTCGATCATCTTTACGCTGGTGCCCGTCTCTTGTGCCACCAGCGCCACGGGATAGGGCTGCGCCACTCGATAGGAGATGTAACAGTTGCGAAAGGTGTTCCTCTTGAGCTCAACGCCGACACGATCCGCGCAGCGCTTGACGGCTTGGTAAAGCGTTTGGGGTGTCAGGTAATCCGGGTTTATTGGGCCTTTCAACCCTTGAAAAGGCGACAGCCACTTCGCCAGGTTGGGCAAGATCGGAGGGGCCCGGCGCTGGGACAGCTTCGCCAATTCCGCGCGGATGACGATGGCCCTTGACTCCTGTCGAAGGTATTCCCAGCGAAAGGGATGATTTTCCTCGGTTCGCAAGCCACAGAAGTTTTTCAAAACCACTGGGACAATTAGTTTCGCCGGGAGGGCGTCGAGCAGCTTCTGCAGCGCTTCGGGAGGAATCACGTGATTGTCAGAAGGCACGACTTTCACCCGCTTGGTGCTTTCCCCAGCCGTCTCCAGGTCCCGCGGCAGGTAGTTCCGCTTCTTTGCAAAAGCGAAGAGTTCAGCAACAGCGTCACGGTAGTTATTCCGAGTTCGGCTTCCAACAGGGCAGTCCGTCTCAGTTCCGTCCCGCCCAGGCTTCTTCAAATTCTGAAGCCAACCAGTAATCTGCGGCTCTGTGATGGAGGCGATTTGGTCCGGAAAGCTGTTCGCGAACCGGCCCACCCGGGTTTCGAGGTCCCGCCGGTGATACTCCCCGGCACCGTCGGCCTTCTTCTCCTCGAGTAACTCCCGCAGGACTTCCAGCACCGTCCGGGGGATCACGTCCGCCGCTTCATGCCGTTTGTAGAAGGCAACGGCTTCGGAGACCGAACGCCCCTTTAGTTCCTTAAGGGCCTCAGCCAGCACCTGGGCTCCCTGCCGCACGTCCATCCCAAAAGGGGAGAGCACCTGCGCAGCTGACGCATAATCCCGTGCGGCCCCATCGACCTCCCGATGACAGGGCGCAAGAGCCTCAACAGCCGCCAAATAGACCCGTCGATCTCGTCCAGTCAGTTCCAGGCGTTCGGGATCCTTCTGCCGTTCCGCAGTGACGGCATCCTCAATCAGCGTGTAGATGTCCTCCCAGCTGTTACGCCGCTTCTGCACGCGATCGCCGCCGACGTAGTAGGAGAGCAGGAATGACTCGTATTCGGCGGCGTTCCCATTCCTGAGAACCCTTTCTTGGGAGGCGCGGTGGACCCGGAAGACCAAGCCGGCGGCGGAGTACTCAAATGGGAAGTGGTCGGGTTTTTTCATGCTGGTGCTGTTACCAATCTGTTACCAATATACACCACCTTTCAAAAACCCCAATAAAACATGGAGCGGGTGAAGGGAATCGAACCCTCGTCTCAGGCTTGGGAAGCCCACGTTCTACCATTGAACCACACCCGCAGCCAGCAGTAGTGGAGTACCATGTCGAACGAGATTGCGCAACTCTAAACCGCTGTGCTGTCGTGTAGTTTTCAAAACCGGAATTTTGTGTGCGATCAAAACCGGACTGGGT
>CAZJTM010000210.1:0-6873 GCA_964548925.1 uncultured Verrucomicrobiota bacterium
CGCACGAACTTGGCTCGCCCGTCCAGACCAACCAGCGCCTCGAATTCCTCGGCGACGCCGTGCTCCAGCTCGTCCTGACCCGCGCGCTTTACGACCGCTTTCCCGAGTTCGGCGAAGGCCCACTCACCAAGGCTCGCGCCAAGCTCGTCAACCGCCGCTCCCTGGCCGAGCGCGCCCGCACACTGGGCCTCGGCGCGTTCCTGATCCTGAGCCGCGGCGAGGAAATGCACGGCGGTCGCGACCGTCCGTCCGCGCTGGCCGACGCCTTCGAGGCCGTGCTGGGCGCGGTATTGCTGGACGGCGGCTTCGACGCCGCGAGCGAGTTCATCGCCCGCGAGTTCCGGCCATCGCTGAAGGAACTGAGCGTCACGCCGATCATCGAAAACCCGAAAGGCGAGCTGCAGGAATTCCTCCAGGCCGTCTCGCCCGAAGCGCCGCATTACGAAGTCGTCTCCGCCACCGGACCGGATCACGACCGCGTGTTTGAATGCACCGTTCATCACGGCGGCGCGGAACTGGCGCGCGGCACCGGCAAGAGCAAGAAGGCCGCGGAAAGCGAGGCCGCGCTGGCGGCGCTCAGGCGGTTGAAGGAAGAGGCGGGGGCAAACCCGAAATCCGAAACTCGAAATCCGAAGGAAGCCACTGCGGGAAGTCCGAAGTCCGAAGTCCGAAATTCGAAGGAAGCCCGGAACCCGAATTCCGAATGAGACGGCTGTCACCTTACTCGACTTCCGCACTCACATCCGCAGAGGTTGTGAGGTGGAGCGGCTTCATCTTCATTCTGTGCTTGAACAAGCCCGGCAGTGTGGGGTCGTCCAGAGTTCAGCAGCAATGTTAGACCACTTCGCACACGCATGAAGCCACTCACGATTCCGAAAGACACATCAGTATTTCTCGGCAGACCTGCCAAGCCGATGCCGCAACCGCTATCGGATGCCATTGGCGAGATGGTGCGCGGCATTCCCGGGATTCACGAGGCGTATTTGCCGCAGTGTTACGTGAAGGACATCGTTGATCCTCCGGCTCAGATCTTGGTGCTTGTCCTCGACAATGCTGACGACCGGACAGTGCTCGACGCAGTTGGTCAGGGCTTATCGGGAGTACTGCCGCAGGGCGTGCATCTGGACGTCTGGCCATTGAGTGATGGTCACAGTTTGCTGGATACCATCAGAGGCACTCGGATGCAGATTCATTGCGCGGCGGTGTCTGAGACCAAGCCGTGGTGGAGATTCTGGTGATGACGACGTGGTCTTACATTGAGGACATGCCATGACGCACCTCATGCTGGCAGTTATTCTCCTCGCCCGGCTTTGCCGCCATTCGGTTTTCGGCCTTCGGGTTTCCTTCGGATTTCGGATTTCGAGTTTCGGATTTTCCCCACCATGAACAACCTCTTCACCCTCGCCCCCAAACTTCTCATCGGCGTCATCCACCTCCGCCCGTTGCCCGGCGCGCCGCGGTGGAAAGGCCGGTTTGGCGACTTGATTGACGCCGCCGTGACCGATGCCCGCGCCTACGAACGCGGCGGCGCGCACGCGGTGTTCATCGAGAACTTCGGCGACATCCCGTTCACCAAGTCCGCCGTCGGGCCGGAGACCGTCGCCGCAATGGCCGCCGCCGGTTGCGCGGTGCGGGACGCCATCAAGCTGCCGCTCGGCTTCAACGTCCTGCGCAACGATCCCTGCGCCGGGCTCGCGCTCTGCGCCGCGTGCGGCGGCAGCTTCATCCGCGTGAACGTCCATTGCGGCGCGATGCTGACCGACCAGGGCCTCATCGAGGGCAACGCTTACGCCACGCTCCGCTTCCGCGAGCGCATCGCCCCCGGCGCGCAGATTTTCGCTGACGTCCACGTGAAACACGCCGTGCCGCTGGGCGATTGGAAGCTGGAGGTGTCCGCCTGGGACACGCTGCAACGCGGTTTGGCGGATGCGCTCATCGTGTCCGGGGTCGGCACGGGCAAGGCGACGGACGTGCAGGACCTCAAGCGGCTGCGGGCGGCGTGTCCGGACGCCAAGATTCTCCTCGGCAGCGGCGTCTGCGTCGAAAACGTCGGCGATTACCTGAAGGAGGCCGATGGCTTCATCACCGCCAGCTCGCTCAAGCGCGGCGGCAAACTCTCGAACCCAGTGGACGTCCGCCGCGTGGCGGCGCTGGTGAAAGCGATTCAGAAAGGCGGCAAGTGAGCCAAAACATGAAAACCAGATACGCCATCTTCACGCGTGCATATTCTCCGAGGACGCCGAAGCGTGCTGCCGACGTCTCGTCGGCAGGGCCATATCAGACCTGCCGGCAGGATGCCGGCAGCACGTTGAAAATGTTCGGGCCAAGCCGCCTCTTGAGCGTTATCGTGCTGCTGCTTCTGAGTTTCTTTGCGGCGGTTCTTTCGGCACCAGCTTCTACTACGGAAGACACCAAACTAGAGGCGTTCTTCAAGCAATACCTCGACGAGGCGTTCACGCTCCGCCCAATGGACGCCACGCAACTGGGCGATCACCGCTTCGACAACCTACTGGACGATCTCTCCGCCGCCGCTCGCGCAGGCTGGACCGCCCACACCCGCCGCACGCTGGAGGCGTTGCCCCGCCAGGTGGACTACACGAAGCTCTCGCGCGCCGGTCAGATTGATTTCGAGATTCTCAAGCACGACTTGGAGACCGGCATCTGGCTCGACGAGAACACGCGCCGCTTCGAGACCGACCCGCGCACCTACAACAGCTACATCAATGACAGCGTGTATCTACTCCTCACGCAATCCTCGTTGCCGAAGGAGCAAAATATCGCCAACGCCATCGCCCGCATGGCGCAGATACCGAAGGTCATCGCCGCCGCGCGCGCAAATCTGCAAGACCCGCCGAAGGTCCACACCGAAACCGCCATTCGCCAAAACCGCGGCGCGATCGCGTTCTACGAGCGCGACCTGTTCGAGGTTGCCGGCCCGACGAAGCAAATGGCCGCGTTGAAGGCGGCTGCCGCGCCGGTTGCGGCCGCGTTGAAGGATTACCAGCAGTTCCTTGAAAAGGAGCTGTTGCCGCGCGCGAACGGCGAGTGGCGGTTGGGGCGCGAGAAGTTCGCCCGCAAGCTGGAGTTGACGCTGGACGCGAATCGGACGGCGGACGAGGTGTTGGCCGACGCGGAAGCCGAGTTCGCCCGCGTCTCGCGCGACATGTATGTCATCGCGCGGCAGTTATGGAGCAGGTATTACTCGAAGCTCGTTTTGCCGCCGGATGACGAGGAAGGCCGGCGCGCGACGGTGCAGCAGGTTTTGGCGGCGATCGCTCAGGATCACTGCAAACCGCAGGACCTCACACGCGAGGTGAAGCAGACCGTGAAGGTGGCCAAGAAGTTCATCGCCGCGAACGACATCTTGCGCCTGCCGGATCCGGATCATTGCCGCGTGATCGAGATGCCGGAGTTTCAGCGGGGCAACTCAACGGCCTACATGAACTCGCCGCCGCCGCTCGATCCGAACGCCGCCGGCTTCTACGCGGTGAGCCCGCCGCCGAAGGATTGGGACGCCGCGCGCGTGAAGAGCTACCTGGAGGAATACAATCGCCAGATGCTGCACATTCTCACGATCCACGAGGCGTACCCCGGCCATTCGGTGCAGCTCGAATACGCGAACAAGAACTCGTCGCTGATCCGTAAGGTGCTCGGCTCGGGCGTGTACATCGAAGGCTGGGCGGTCTATACCGAGCAAATGATGCTGGACCAGGGCTATGGTGAGCGCGATCTGGCGTTGCGCCTGACGCAGCTCAAGTTCTATCTGCGCGCGGTGGCGAACACGATCCTGGACCACAAGATGCATTGCACGGCAATGACCGACGACGAAGCAATGGACCTGCTGGTCCGGCGCTCGTTCCAATCCGAGGGCGAGGCACGGCTCAAGGTGATTCGCGCCAAGCAAAGTTCGTGTCAGCTCTCGACCTATTTCGTCGGGCGCATGGCGCACTACCGGTTGCGGCAGGAAATCCAGCGTGAACTGGGCGACAAGTTCGTGCTGGGCCGCTATCACGAAGCCGTGCTCCAGCCGGGCAGCGTGCCGGTGAAGTACCTGCCGGAACTGGTGCGGGCGAATCTGGGGATGGGGAAATGAGCGGCATGGTCCAGGTAGCAGCGGACGTGAGTCCGCTCCATCTGAATTCACGTAAATCAGAGCCGACTCACGTCGGCTGCTACAGTCAAAAGGGTCACCCCGCAAACGCATCCATGAGGTTTCTCTCCTTCCTCCTCTGTGTGCTGGGGCCAACCTGGCCTTCCTCAACCCTAGCCCAAGGCTCGCGCGCGGATTACGAGCGCGCGGCAAACCTCCGCAAGGTCACCGAAAACAAAGTCTATCGCGACCGCGTCGAGCCGCACTGGCTTACGGGCAACACCCAGTTCTGGTATCGCGTCAAGACCGGCGCGGCCACGCACGAGTTCATCCTTGTGGATGCCGAAAAGGGCGAACGCAAGCCGGCATTCGATCATGCCAAGTTGGCCGCCGCATTGACCCAGGCCGGCGTGACGAACGCCCAGGCAAATCAACTGCCGCTCGACCGGTTGGAGTTCAATCTCGCCGAGAATGCCGCGGACTTTCGCGCCGGCGGCAAGAACTGGCGTTACGACCTGTGGACCGGCCAATTGCAGGAGCGCGCCGGCACAACCAATGGAACGGCTGCGGGCCTATCACCGTTGGAGGGCGCGCCCCGCGCCAGCACGCGCACTGGCGACGAGACCTCCGTCACGTTCGTCAATCGCACTGAGGGAGAGGTCGAGCTTTTCTGGCTCGACGCCGACGGAGAGCGGAAGAGCTACGGCAAGCTGGCGGTCGGTGCCGAACGCGACCAGCACACATTTGCCGGGCACGTGTGGCTGGTCATGAACGCCAGCGGGCGGCCGTTGGGCGTGTTCCAGGCGGAAGACAAGCCGGTCCGCGTCGAGATCGGCAATCAAACTACACGACGACCACGTGGCGACCGCCCGTTCCGTCGCCGGGAGAACCGGTCTCGCGATGTCTCGCCCGACGGCCAGTGGTACGCCTTTGTCAGAGAGTCCAACGTCGTCATCAGCAACACCGCGTCTGGCGAGTTGGTCACGCTCACCTCGGACGGCACCACGAACGACGCCTACGCCGAACGCTTCTTCTGGTCGCCTGATTCAAAAAAGCTCGTGGCCGTGCGCGTTGAGAAGGGGCAGGAGCGGAAGGTCTATTACGTCGAGTCGTCGCCGAAGGATCAGCTCCAGCCCAAGCTCCATTCCTACGATTACCTGAAGCCGGGCGACAAGCTGCCGCATCCGCGTCCGCACCTGTTCGACCTCGCCACGCGCAAGGGGACGCCGGTCAGCGACGCGCTCTTCCCGAACCCGTTCACGGAGAGCGGTGAGATGGACATCCGCTGGTCGCCGGATTCCGCGCGGTTCACGTTCACTTACAACCAGCGCGGGCATCAGGTCCTGCGCGTCATCGCCGTGGACGCCGCCACCAGCGAAGCCCGCGCCATCGTGGACGAGCAGAGCAAAACGTTCATTGATTACAGCGGCAAGCGCTTCCTCGAATACCTCGATGACACCGGCGAACTCATCTGGATGTCGGAGCGCGACGGCTGGAATCATCTCTACCTCTACGACGCGAGGACCGGCGCCGTGAAGAACCAGATCACGCGCGGCGAGTGGGTCGTGCGCGGCGTCGAACGCGTGGATGCGGAGAAACGCCAGGTGTGGTTTCGCGCGGGCGGCATCCGGCCCGGACAGGACCCTTACTACGTCCACTTCTGCCGCGTGAATTTCGACGGCAGCGGTCTGGTGCTCCTGACCGAAGGCGACGGCACGCACTCGGTGGAGTTCTCGCCCGACCAGCGCTACCTCGTGGACACGTGGTCGCGTGTGGACCAACCGCCCGTCACCGAACTGCGCCGCGCGGAGGACGGCAAACTGATCTGTGAACTGGAGCGCGCCGATTGGAGCGAGCTGCTCAAGACCGGTTGGAGTGCGCCGGAACGCTTCGTGGCCAAGGGCCGCGACGGCCAAACGGACATCTACGGCATCATCGTCCGCCCGACGAATTTCGATCCGCAGAAGAAGTATCCCGTCATCGAAGACATCTACGCCGGACCGCAAAGCGCGTTCGTGCCGAAGGCGTTTGCCGCGTGGCACAACCTGCGCGCGTTGGCCGAGCTGGGTTTCATCTTGGTCAAGATGGATGGCATGGGCACGTCGCAGCGTTCGAAAGCGTTCCACGACGTGTGCTGGAAGAATCTCGCCGACGCCGGCCTTCCGGATCGAATTCTCTGGATGAAAGCGGCCGGGGCGAAATACCCGCAGATGGACCTCAGCCGCGTGGGCATCTATGGCGGGTCGGCTGGCGGGCAGAACGCACTGGGCGCGTTGCTGACGCACGGCGAGTTCTACAAAGCCGCGGCGGCGGACTGCGGCTGCCACGACAACCGGATGGATAAAATCTGGTGGAACGAGCAATGGATGGGCTGGCCCATCGGCCCGCATTACGAGGAGCAATCCAACGTGACGATGGCGCACAAGCTCCAGGGCAAGCTGCTGCTGTTCGTGGGCGAGATGGACGAAAACGTGGACCCGGCCAGCACGATGCAGGTCGTCAACGCGCTGATCAAAGCGGACAAGGATTTCGATCTGGTCGTGATGACCGGCAGAGGCCACGGCTCAGCGGAGAACGATTACGGTCGGCGGCGGCGCGCAGACTTCTTCGTGCGCAACCTGCTGGGCGTTGAGCCGAGGTGGTCAAAGGCCAGCGCCGAAGGTGCAAGATGAACGAGAGAATCCTTTGCGCGCCTTTCCGACGTAGCGGCGGCTCGGCAGAGCGCCGCACTCTTCATCCTTCCGCTTTGACAATGGCGGCGCTCTGCCCAGACGCCGCCACGG
>CAZJTM010000210.1:6883-10578 GCA_964548925.1 uncultured Verrucomicrobiota bacterium
CTCCCTCTGCTAAGCTGGCGGGGGTGGCCGGACAGGCCGCCACGGGCACTGAGTCAACTCGCGCAGCAGCATGAACACGATTGCTGCCTCTCCTACTTCTCCCTCTCACGGCCATCCGCCGGGCCTCTATCCGCTCTTCTTCACCGAGCTGTGGGAGCGGTTCAGCTACTACGGCATGCGGGCGTTGCTGACGCTGTTCATGGTCGCGCCGGTGGCCGCCGGCGGGCTGGGCTTCGACACGCGCCGCGCCGGCGTCATTTACGGCACGTACACGATGAGCGTCTATATGCTCTCGATTCCCGGCGGTTTCCTGGCGGACAACTTCCTCGGCGCGCGGTTCTCGGTGTTGCTGGGGGGAATCATTATCGCCGCCGGCCATTTCACGCTGGCGATCGTGTCGGAAACGACGTTTTACTTGGGCTTGGTCCTCATCGCACTCGGCACCGGTCTGTTGAAACCCAACATCAGCACGATGGTCGGCAATCTCTACGCGCTGGGCGATGCGCGGCGCGACGCGGGCTTTTCGATTTTCTACATGGGCATCAACCTCGGCGCGTTCAGCGCGCCGCTGGTCACGGGCTGGCTGGCCCAAAGCGAGCAGTTCAAGCATCGGCTGACCGCTTGGGGTCTTAATCCGCTGCACTCGTGGCATTGGGGGTTCGCCGCGGCGGGGGTGGGCATGGTGATCGGTTTGATTGTCTATGTGATGACGCGCGGACGGATCGCGCACGTCGGCAATCCGCCCGCCGTGCGGTCGCCGCAGGCGTGGGGCCGGCTCGCGCTGGTGGTGTTGGGCGCGGTGGTGCTGTTTGCGCTGGTGCGGCTCTCGGACACGAATCCGAAGTTCGAGTGGATTCGCTATGGCTACGTGGTCATGCCGGTGGCGGCGATCGTGGGCTTCGGATTGCGCGCGAACCTCGACAGCCAGCGCATCGCAGCCGTGATGGTGTTCTCCCTCGCCGCGCTGGTGTTCTGGGCGATCTTCGAGCAGGCGGGTTCGACGATTTCGTTGTTCGGCGACCAGCTCACACGGACGGAGCTGTTCGGCTGGGCCTTCCCCTCGGCGTGGTTTCAATCGGTGAACTCGTTCTTCGTGATCGTGCTCGCACCGGGGTTTGCGTGGCTGTGGGTACGGCTGGGCGACCGACAGCCATCGTCGCCCACGAAATTCGTGTTGGGGCTGGTGTTCCTGGGCCTGTCGTTCCTGCTGATGGTGCCGGCGGCCAAACTCACCGTGGACGGCAAGGTCAGCCCGTTTTGGATCGTCGGCCTGTTCTTCCTGCAAACCGTCGGCGAACTCTGCGTCAGCCCGGTTGGCTTGAGCACGATGACCAAGCTGGCGCCGCCGGCGCTGCTCGGGCTGGTGATGGGCATCTGGTTTCTGGCTGCGGCGCTGGGCAACAAACTCGCCGGGGTGATGGCGGGCGATTTCACCGCGACGGACGGACAGGCGCTGGCAGACTTCTTCCTGCATCAAGCGTTGTGGGTGGGCGGGGCGACGCTGGCGTTGCTGGCGAGCGTGCCGTGGCTGAAGAAACTCATGGGCACGGTGAAGTAGCGCCCACTGCCCGCCACTTGTCGCTTGTCACGCGTCCCACTTCCCGCGGATAACTTCGCCATGCCGATCCGCGTACTGATCGCCCCGGACAAGTTCAAAGGCACGCTGACCGCCGCGCAGGCGGCCCGGGCCATCGCCCACGGTTGGCGCCGGGCGCGTCCTGCCGATGCGCTGGATGTCTTCTCCATCAGCGATGGAGGCGATGGTTTCGGTGAGGTCTTGGGAGAATTGCTCGGCGCACGCCCGCGGAAGGTCCGCACGCTGAACGCGGCTCACGAGCCCTGCGCGGCCCGGTGGTGGTGGGAACCGGCCACCCAAACCGCGATCATTGAGTCCGCGCGGGTCATTGGCCTGGCAATGTTGCCGCCGGGGAAGTTCCATCCATTTGACCTCGACACGTTCGGGCTGGGCGCGGTGTTACGCGCGGCAGCAACGCTTGGCGCGAAACGCTGCGTCGTTGGCATCGGCGGCAGCGCGACGAACGACGGCGGCTTCGGCGTTGCGCGGGCGCTGGGCTGGCGTTTTCTTGATGGCTCCGGGCGCGAGCTGGAAAGCTGGACCGGCTTGGACACGTTGGTCCGCATCATGCCGCCGAAGCGCACACGGCTGTTCCCATCGCTGACCGTCGCGGTGGACGTGCGCAATCCGCTGCTCGGGACACACGGGGCCACGCGCATCTACGGCCCGCAGAAAGGAATCCGCCCGCTAGATTTCGCCAGAGCGGAGCGGTGCTTGAAGCGGCTGGCCGAGCGGTCACGCACGCCCGGCGGACGGGACTTCGCCCGCGAGCCGGGCGCCGGCGCGGCGGGCGGGCTGGGCTTCGGTTTGGCGCGGTTTCTCGGCGCGCGGTTCGCTCCGGGTTTTGAGTTGATCGCCCGGCGGGGCGGCTTGGCGCGACGGTTGACCGCGGCGGATTGTGTCATCACCGGAGAGGGGGCGATTGACCGCTCGACGGCGATGGGCAAGGGCGTTGGGCAGTTGGCCGAACTCTGCCATCGGCACGGGGTTCCCTGCATTGGCCTGGCAGGCGTCGTCAAACCGGCCCCGCAACTCATCCAGCGCTTCGCCCGGCTTTACGCGCTCACCGAGTTGACTTCAGCCGACGAAGCAAAGGCCAACGCCGACCGCTGGCTCGAAAAGCTGGCGGAGCGCGCGGCGGCCGATTTGCCGGTGGACGCCTGACGGGGGGCTGCCTGACCACGCCCGCAATTCACCGCGCGCAACCCGCCACTTGCGCCCCGGCTCCGCCTGATTACCGTTTGGCCATGAGCCTTGAAGATCACTTAGGCGACATCATCCGCAAGGCGCGGGCCATGAGTGCAATTTCGGCCGCCGCCGCCGCCCGGGCGGCCGGCTTGAGCGAACCGGAACTGGGGGCGCTGGAGGAGTCCGGCATCGTGGGCCGCCGCCCGGATTGGAGGAGGCTGTCCGCGCTGATCGGACTGGATGCGGCCAAGTTGGAGGCGATCGCCAACGGCTGGTTGCCGGCAAGACCGGACTTGTCCACTTGGCGCGAGTTTCGCGTTTTCACCACGTCCGACGGCGGGATGGCGGTGAACGCCTATCTGGTCTGGGATGAGGTGACGCGCGATGCCGCGCTGTTCGACACCGGCTGGAACGCGCGGGACGCGCTGACGGAGATCGAGGCGAATCACCTCCTGCTGCGACATCTGTTCATCACGCACGGGCACCATGACCACGTGGCGGCGGTGGACGACGTGCGGGCGGCGTTCCCGAAAGTGCGGCTGCACGCGAACTCGAGGATCGCGTCGGCGGACCAGCGCAACCAGCCGAACGAGTGCGTCTCATTGGGCAGCCTGCGGATCACGCATCGCGACACGCCTGGCCACGCAGAGGACGGCGCGACCTATGTCGTTGGCAACTGGCCGGAGGACGCGCCGCCGGTCGCCATCGTGGGCGACGCGCTCTTTGCCGGCTCAATCGGGCGGGGCAATCAGTCTTGGGACCTGGCGCGTCAGAAGGTCCGCGAGCAAATCCTGTCCCTGCCAGCGGAGACACTGCTCTGCCCGGGCCACGGTCCGCTGACGACGGTGGCGGAGGAGCGGATGCACAATCCGTTCTTCCCCAGACCTTGGCGTTCGCTTCGAGCGACGCACCGGCGGGTGAAGTTTTGTGA
>CAZJTM010000211.1:0-10473 GCA_964548925.1 uncultured Verrucomicrobiota bacterium
CGCCATGCTCATGTTGAAATTGGTATTCGCCAAAAGTGCATGACAGGCTCTAGCACCGCCCGGCGGATCATCGGGTATGCGTGGTTGGGCGCGCGGCTGGACGCGAACGGCAAACCGGACCCAACAATGGCGAGCTGCATGTTGCCTGGAAAGGAGTTCCTCCTCAAAACCACGGGGAACACGAACGCGGCGGCGGCCGAGTTGATGGCGGACGCGCTGCTGTCACGGGGAACGGCGGATTTCGTGATGGTGCCGAGCGCGCTGACCTCGGATGGACGGCATCGCAATCCGCACATGCAAGGCAAGTTCCCGGGTGGGGGCAACGCCCTTTTCTTGGATGGGCACGGCGTCTGGCGGCCGTTCAAGCAGGTCAAGGAACGCTACAACCCCCAAGACCGCGACGTTCGTTGGTGGTTCTGAGGGAACCGCCACGCCCGGACGCCGAAAAACGCGCCTCCACTCCAACCCCGGTCACCCCGCGCGCTCTGAACCAGGCTTCTCCACCCGGCGTCGCGGCCCGGGCCAATCGGTGCTTGACGCTCGGGCCGAATGGGTCTTGGATGGCGGCAATGAAAACACAATTTCTCGTCGCGTTTCTCGGGGCAGCCGTGCTGGTGGCGGGCTGCCACAGCAGTTTGGACGGTCGCAAGCACGCTGGCGTGCCGTTCATCAAGGACAAAGTGGAGGGGCGTTATGAACGTCCGGTGGATCAGGTCTTCGCCGCAGCCGTTCAGGTGATCAAGCTCAACGGCGCGTTGGTCAACGAAACCACCATCCACGGAACGAACACGGTGCGCGTGGCCGAGGGCAAGGTCAACCAGCGGACCGTCTGGGTGCGCGTGGAGGCCGAGGATCCGAAAGTCTCCTGGGTGGTGGTGCAGACGCGCACGCCCGGTGGCGGCAAAGACATTGACTTGGCGCACGAACTCGAGAAGCAGATCGCGCTACAGCTTCGGTAGGCCGCGTTTCAAACCCAGATTCTGCTCGTAGGAGCCAAGCTTCACGGTTTGGCTCTTTTCTTTTCCCTTGAACTCCAGCGCCAGCAGGTTCATCCGGTTGCGCGCCAGATCGGCCACCCCATGATTCGGGAACAACTGCGTGATGCGGTGGAGCGTGGTCCACGCGGCCTCATAGTCCGCGTGGTGGCGCACCTGCAGGTCCGCCAGCAGGTTCAACCAGTGCGCCACGGATTTCCAAGGCTGGTTGGGCTGGGCAATCAATTGCTCAAGCTGGTCCGTCGCCAGATCGAGGCGCTGGTAATGGTCGGCGTAGAGAATCGCCAGCTTCTCGCGCACCTCGGTGTCCAGCGGGTGTTGCTCGAGATGCGCCACGTATGCCGCGGTCAATTTGGCGGGATCGGTTTCCTCGGGCGCCAGATGCTTCACACTTCGCAACAAGCCGAGATTGTCCACCCCTTTGCGCATGGGCACGAGCGGCCGGTCGTGGGGTGAGAGCAACCGGTCTTTGTCCGCCAAATGGGCAATCCGCTGCGCCGCCAGGAGCGCCATCTCCGTGTCCGGGCAAAGCTCCGGAATCCGCTCCAAGGCGCGTTGCGCGGCCTCGCGGTCCTGCGCGTACTTCAAATACCAGTCGGCCAGGCTGTTGAGCGCGAATGCGATGTTGCGCGGGGCGTGCGCCGGCTGCTGTTCCACGAAACGATGGATCGCGATCTCCGCGCCGGGCAGATCGTTCATGTCCTCGGCGAGAATCTCCGCCGCGAGCAACTGACCCTCGACGTCCGTGGGGAAGCGATCCAATTGCGCCCGCACATCGGCCAGCGCCTCGGCAAAACGGCCCTGCTTCCGCTTGGCGCGGGCGATGGAGTACAGCGGCTGCGGCTCGGGCTCCTCGTCCGCGCCGTCCATTGCCTGCCAAAGCGGGCGAAAGAGCGTTTGGACAATGTTGGGCGTCCAGATCAACGAGAGGATGACGCCGCAGACCGCGATGAGCAGCGGGCCCACCGGGCCCAGCCACACGATGGACATGTAGGAAATGGCGAGCAGAAAGCCCGTGGCCAGCCACTTGGCGATCAGTACGGACGGATTGTCTCTGCTGCGCCGCAGCCAAGACGCGAAGATCCAAATCACGCCCGCCACGACCACCACCAAGATCGCCGTGCCGCGAATGATTTCGAGTTTCACACTCATGGCGCCATTGCCGCACAAAGTTCCGCGTCCAACCGGCGGTTCGCAAGCCCTTTGTCGCCGCCCACTGCTGGGTTGGACCATGTTGGCGCAGAATGCTCACGGCCATTCACCCGGCTTGTGTCCGAACCCAGCGCGAAACTCGGGATGAGGATGTCCTGAAGAACTCACGTCTGGATCGCCTGGACCGTAGCGGCGTCTCGGCAGAGCGCCGCCATCTTCCACTTCCAAGAATTGGAGGCGCTCTGGCGGGACGCCGCTACGTCAAAGTTCATGGCGAGGCGCTGTCAGCCGCGCCTCTCCGGGGGTGCCTGCGGGAGAAAACCAAAGAGCGGCGACATTCTGCCGCCGCTCTTGTTCATGCGAGCCGGACACTCTGAATCACGCGCCTATTCCGGCACGCCCGGCCCAAGCTCTCTCGGCACCCGGCCGTCGCGGCGAGCTTCCCTTTCCCGTCTCTCGATCCGGCCTTTTTCGCCATCCGGCGACCCGGGGCCGCGTTGCATGGGAGCGAATTCTCGCTCCGGCAGCGGCCCATCAGCACGAGGTCCACGCGGACCTGGGCGCAGAGCGCGATCGGATTCGCCCCGGCCCGCCCACGGCGGCGGACCGAACGCCGGCCCGCGCGCCTGCGGGCCAACACCCCGCCGCATGCCCCCCATGCCTTCGCGCGGGCCAAACCCCTGACGGTCGCGGAACAGCGGTCCCAGAGCCGGCCCCACATCGAAGGGACGGTTGCAGTGCGGGCAAACCTCCGGGCGGGGGCCGAACGGCCGCGTGCGGGCCTGCGGACCTCCCCACGCCGGCCCGCGTTGCTCGCCGAATCGTTGCCCTGGCGCGAAGCGCCGTTGCGGACCCTGGGGTTCCGGAAGCTCGCCCTGCATCTGGCGGCGCCCGAACGCCTCGCCGCGTTGCGCACGCATGCCTTCCCCGCGGCGGAGTTGCTTCCTCTCGGCGCGGGTTTCCGGCGCGCGGAGGTCCCCGCCCTCGTTGCGGGCGGGCGGGTCTTTGAGTTGTTTGGCGGCGTCGCCTTGGGATTGCCCAGGCGCGCTGAACGTCGTGCAGCCGAGCGTCAGCGCCAACAGGAGGAGGGTTCTTTTCATGGCGTTGTTCCTTTCGTTTGGTTTGTGGTGGTGAATCGTGCGCGCCGCCGTCGCGGGCCTCGCGATTCGGTCGGTTGTCATTGCGCGGTTTGTTGTCATACAGTTTCACAGACGGCCCGGGCGCGACTGAGGCATCGCCAAAAGTGTTAAGGAAGTGTAAATGTTGCCGAGGCAGCCCCTCGGGCGTGTTAAACCGAGACTGCCACCGATGACTGCCCCCGCCCAGTCCGTTCTGGAAACCGCGCGCCAGCGCGTGCTGGTGATTGATGATGATCGCAAGCTCTGCCGCCTCATCCACGATTACCTCGAACCGCTCGGCTACGTGGTGACCGCCGCGCACACCGGTCCGGAAGGCGTGACGGCGGCGACGACAGAACGCTGGCACGCCGTGATCTTGGATGTGATGCTGCCGGGCTGTGACGGGTTTGAGGTGTTGAAACAAATCCGCGCGAAGTCGCAAGTCCCCGTGCTCATGCTCACGGCACGCGGCGAGGAGACGGATCGCATCGCCGGCTTGGAGGGCGGCGCGGACGATTATCTGCCGAAGACTTTTTCCACCCGCGAATTGTTGGCCCGGTTGCGCGCGGTCACGCGGCGCGCCGCACCCGCGGTGGCGGAGGAATCCGCGGTGGTGGTCGCCGGCGATGTTCGCGTGGACGCGGGCACGCGCACGGCGACGCACGCCGGCAAGGCGCTGGCGCTGACCCCGGTGGAGTTTGATTTGTTGCACGCACTGGTCCGGGCCGCCGGCCGGGTAAAGACACGCGAGGCATTGCTGGCCGAAATCCGCGAGCGTGAGTACGAGGCCTTTGACCGTTCGATTGACGTGCATATTGCCGCCTTGCGCAAGAAGCTCGGGGACACGGCGCAATCGCCGCGTTACATCCGCACGCTGCGCGCCGCCGGCTACCTCTTCATCCCGCCGAACGAACCGTCCACCTGAACCATGCCCCCCCGCGTCCCACTCCTGGCCCGGATTCTCGTCTGGTTCTTCCTGAACCTGCTGCTGCTGGCGGGGGTGCTCTTCTTTTTCCTGCGCGGCGAATTCCGGCTGGAGGCGCTGATGGCCGGACGGAGCGGGGAGCGGGTGCAACAGATGGCCGACGTGTTGGTCGGGGAGCTGCGGAACCGGCCGCGCGGCGAATGGGACGGTCTCCTCGAACGTTTCGGCGCCAGCTACGGCATCAAACTCCTGTTGATCGGGCCCGGCGAAGAACAGGTGGGCGGCGAGCCGATGATTCTCCCGCCGGAAGTGCGCGAGCGTTTGCCGCGGCGCGGTCCCCCCTTTTTACGACCGGGGTTTGCCGAGCCGCCGTCGCTCCCCGAATCCGGCCCGCCCTTCATGGACACGCCCCGTAGCGGCCGGGCACGCGGCGCACCCCGCTTGTTTGTGCATACGACACGGCCCGACCGTTATTGGATCGTGTTCCCCGCCGCCCTGCCGGAAGCGCCGGCGCTGCATGGACGGCCGCTGTCGTTGATCGCGGTTTCCGAAACGCTCAGCGCGGGCGGGTTGTTCTTCGATTATGTGCCGTGGCTGGTGGCGGGCGGCGCGGTACTCGCGCTTTCGGTGCTGTGGTGGTTGCCGTTTGTGCGAGGCATCACCCGCGCGGTTTCACAGATGACGCGGGCCACCGAGCAGATTGCCCAAGGCCGATTCGAGGTGAATGCCCCGGAGCGGCGGCGCGACGAACTCGGCCAACTGGGCGCGGCGATCAACCGCATGGCGGCGCGGCTCGCGGGATTCGTGGCCGGCCAGAAGCGGTTTCTCGGCGATGTGTCGCACGAGCTGTGTTCCCCCATCGCGCGCATTCAGGTGGCGCTGGGCATCCTCGAACAGCGCGCCGATCCCAAGCAACAGCCTTATCTCGACGACCTGCGCGAGGAGGTCCAGCAGATGAGCCAACTGGTGAACGAACTGCTCAGCTTTTCGAAGGCCTCGTTTGGCGAGCGGTATGTGCAACTGGCGCCGGTGCGCGTGCAAGACTTGGTTGAGGGCGCCGCCCAGCGGGAGTCCGCCGCCGCCACGCCCATCGCGATTGTGATGCCGGGCGATCTCTGGGTGCGGGGCGATGCGGAGTTGCTGCGCCGCGCGTTGGCCAACCTCGTTCGCAACGCCGTCCGCCACGCCGGCCAGGCCGGGCCGATCCAAGTGACAGCGGCGCGGACTGGCAACGCGGTCGTCATCACTGTGGCGGACCACGGCCCTGGGGTCCCCGAGGCGGACCTCGCGAAACTCTTCGATCCGTTCTATCGCGTGGACAGTTCGCGCGACCGCGCGACGGGCGGTGTGGGCCTGGGCCTGGCCATTGTGAAGACGTGTGTCGAATCGTGCGGCGGCACCGTTGCGTGCCGCAACCGGCAGCCGAGCGGTTTGGAGGTCGCGATCACGCTGCCAGCCGCGACCCCGCCGGAGAACCTGCTTGGACGATGAGCCGTTGAACCATGTCCCACACCAACACCCATCGCGGGGCGGCGCCGGAAGATGAGCGGTTGTTCGCGCCGGACGCGTGGCCCGCGCTGCGCGCGGCAACCCGCGACTTGTCCTGGCTGCTCAGTCGCGGCTACGCCATTCCATCCGCCGCGGAACTGGTCGGCAACCGTTACGCGCTGCGCGACCGTCAGCGGCTTGCCGTGGGGCGCAGTGCGTGCGCCGACGATTCGCTCGCCCGCCGCCACGCGCGCCGTCTTCCGCCAGAGGCCCTGCGCGGGGAGGAGCTTTGGCTGGACGGCTACAACGTGCTGATGGTCTTGGAAGCGGCGCTCGGCGGTGGCGTGGTGCTGGTGGGGCGCGATGGCTGTTGCCGCGACGTGCTCGGCATCCACGGCAGTTATCATCGCGTGCGGGAAACCGAGCCCGCGCTCCAGCTTGTTGGCGAATTCGCGCGCGAGTGGGGTGTGTCGGCCTGTCATTGGTGGTTGGATCAGCCCGTGTCCAATAGCGGCCGGCTCCGGGCGCTGATCCTGGAAGTCGCGGCGGCTCAGGGCTGGAACTGGCAAGTGGACTTGGTGCTGAATCCCGACACGGTGCTGGCGGCGTCAAGTCGGGTGGTGGTCACAGCGGACAGTGCCATCCTCGACCAGTGCCGGCGGCGGGCGAATCTGGCGCGTGCGGTTCTCACCCGGAGCGTTCCGGGCGCGAAGGTGGTGGATCTCTCGGGATTCTAACAGCGGCGGGAACTTGGCGAACTCTTCCCAGGAACCTCGGCGTAGCGGCGTCTCGTCAGAGCGCCGCAAACTCTTGGAGGAGGAAGATGGCGGCGTTTTCCCGAGAGGCCGTTTTCCATCGGGTCGGGCTGGCGACCGAAGCCCAACGCCGGTCAAAACACTTCGGCTTTCAACCCCGTGACTTGGCGCACGGTCTGGGCGATTCGCGAGAGCGAGCGCAGCGGCAGATGGCCGTATTCAGAACGGGGTGCGGGACGCGTGGCCGAGTAAATCTGCACCAGGGAAATCTGCGCGCCGCCGCGTTGAAGCTCCAACAGGCGTTGCGCAAAGGCCTCGATTTCGCCCGGCGGGGGCTCGTCGCCGTGAATCGCCGGGAACAGGCTTTGAATGACCACCGGGCGCTGGCGGCCCACCGCGAGGATGTTCGCCAGAATCTTTTCCAGCGGCACATGCACCTTGCTCACCTGGTCCAAATACGCCTGCGTGCCGCCGTCCAGCTTGGCCCAGACTTCGTCGCTGCGCGTGAAGTGTCGCAAGCCTTCCTGCACCTGCGGGCGATCCAGTTCCGTGGCGTTCGTGATGAGCACCATCTTGAAGAACGCGCCCAGCGCCCGGACATGCACCACGGCTTCGACGGCTTCGGCGAAATTCGGGCAGAGTGTGGGCTCGCCGTCGCCGCTGAGTGTGACGTGTCGCAGTTCCAGCAGTTCCGCCGGCAGGTTGCGGCACCACGGCCGCTCGCGCAGCCGGCCCGCCCGCACAAATTCGAGCGTCCGATGCAGTTCCGCCGCCATGACGCCCACGTCGAGCCGTTTCTCACGCGAGAGCGCGCTGCGGTGGACCTCGCAATAGACGCAGTCAAAGTTGCAGAGCTTGTCGGGGTTCATGTTGACGCCCACCGAAAGCCCCATCGCCCGCGGCGAGATCACCGCATAGACGAAGCGGTTGTCCAGGAAATCGCGAGGCGCCCCAAAGGCGGTTTCCCCCCCTGTGGCGAAGAGCGGGCCCGTGCGTTTCTTCCTCTCCGGGTGCTCGACCGCGATGGTGGGTTTGTCAGTTACCTGTTGCACAAGCTACGCCGTCACCGTAAAAGCCCAGGGCGCTTGCGCCTACACGGGTGTTGCTAAAAAACAGACATTTTTTGCAGGCCAGGCCCGCAGGACGCGGCTTTCGTGCTCGCGGGTCGGTTTCGCTTGCGGTAGAACTCCTGTCGCAATGAACCCGGATTTTGCCGAACTCAGGAAGACCGCGATGACCAGCGCCTTGCGGAGTTGCCAGTTGTTTGCCGGCCTGCCACCCGCCGACCTGGCCGCGGTGGCCAGCATCTCGGTCGTTCGGCGCGTCGAGAAAGACAGCTACCTCTTTCACGAAGGCGAGGCCGCTCGCGGGTTCTACATTGTCCAGAAAGGCGCGATCAACGTCCACCGCGTCAACGCCGCCGGCAAGGAACAGGTCATCCACATCTTCCGCGCGGGCGAGAGTTTCGCCGAAGCCGCCCTCGCCACGCCCACGGGCTACCCGGCCGATGCCCGGGCGGTCGAGCCGTCGCAAGTGCTGTTGGTGCAAAAGGACGGTTTTCTGGCGCTGCTGCGGCGGCAGCCGGAGTTCGGACTGCGGATGCTCGCTTCGATGAGTCTGCACCTGCGGGTGTTGGTGGGCCAGTTGGAGGACTTGACGCTCAAAGACGTGGAGACGCGGCTCGCCAACTGGCTGGTGAAGCGTTGCCCGAATCCCGAGAGCGACCAGCCGGTGAACATTGAACTGAAGATGACCAAGCGCGTGCTGGCGGCGGAATTGGGCACGGTGAGCGAGACGCTGTCCCGCACGCTGGCCAGATTTCGCGAGCAGGGCCTCCTGTCCGTCAAGGGCAAGGTGCTGCAGATTCACTCACCCGTTGCGCTGCGGGCGTTGCTCCGGCGGAACTTGGGTGAGTGAGCCGGCGAGCGTGGCCCAGGCGTTAGGCCAATGCGCCGGTCTGCGGGTGCGCGCTGATTAGTCATCGGTCGGGCGCGTAGGACCGGTCGGGTCAGCGGCCCGGAGAATCAATGCTGCTGGCCCGCCGCCACCCCCAGAACTGCATTGACGCCGTGCCGCGCCTTCTGTCAAAACATGCCCCAGCAAGCGCGTCCGCCGGTCGGTTGATTGTGTGGGTGCAGTCGCAGGCCGGAGGAAGCGTCAGCCAGTTCTCAACAACTCGGGTATCGCTATGGCCAAATACAAGATTGCCTGGCTCCCAGGCGACGGCATCGGCGTGGATGTCCTCGAAGCCGCCAAGATCGTCCTCGATAAACTCTCCCTCGACGCGCAATACATTCCCGGCGACATCGGCTGGGAATTCTGGTGCAAGGAGGGCGACGCCTTTCCCGCGCGCACCGTGGACCTGCTCAAGAACGTGGACGCCGCCATGTTCGGCGCGATCACGTCCAAGCCGGTCAAAGCCGCCGCCGCCGAACTTGCGCCCGCGCTTCAGGGCCAGGGCCTCACGTATCGCTCGCCCATCGTGAGGATGCGGCAACTCTTCGATCTCTACATCTGCCTGCGCCCGTGCAAGGGCTACGCCGGCAACCCGCTCAACTTCAAGGAAGGCATTGACCTCGTCGTCTTCCGCGAAAACACCGAGGACCTTTACGCCGGCGTCGAGTTCGCGCCCGTGCCGCCGGAGTTGGTGGACACACTGGCCAAGCTGGCCAAGCCCTTCGCGCCGTTCGCCAGGCTGCCCGCCGATCAATACGCCGTCTCGTGCAAGATCAACACCCGCGCCGGCTCGGAGCGCATCGTGCGCGCGGCGTTCGAGTTCGCGCGGAAGTCCAAGCGGAAGAAAGTCACCGTCGTCCACAAGGCGAACGTGGTCCGCGCCACCGACGGGCTGTTCCTCGAATGCGCCAAGGCCGTGGCCCGGGAGTTCCCGGACATCCCGATGGACGACGCGAACATTGACGCCATGACGATGTGGCTGCTCAAGAACCCGTTCAACTACGACGTGCTCATCGCGCCGAATCTCTACGGCGACATCATCTCCGACCTGTGCGCGCAAATGGTGGGCGGGCTGGGCTTCGGCTGCTCGGGCAACATCGGACAGAAGCTGGCGGTGTTCGAGCCCACGCACGGCTCCGCGCCGAAATACGCCGGCCAATACAAGGTCAACCCCATCGCCACGATCCTCGCCGCGAAGATGATGCTCGACTGGCTCGGCGAAACGGGCAAAGCCAGCGCGCTCGAAGGCGCGGTGGCTGCGGTCATCCAGGAAGGCAAGGTCCGCACCTACGACATGGGCGGCAAGGATTCCACACTCGACATGGCGAAGGCGATTGCGGCGAAGCTGTGATGAGCAAGGCGATGACAAACGACGTGCTGCGGTGCTTCCAGCCCGCAGAGCCATACTTTTCCCAAACGAGAAGATGGTTCTGCGACCGGGACGGATCGCAGCACGTTCTGCACTGACGAAGGACGAAAGCCGAATGACGAGGGAAGCTCGAATTCCGAAATCCGAGGTAGCGGCTCAGGTGACCTCGGCTGGCAGCAAACGCTCGAAACCCGCTTGCTCGAAATGCTTGTCGGTCGTGAAGGCTTCCGTGATGCCTTCATCCGCCATGACGATGAAGCTGGCGCAATCCACGAGGCCCCAGGTTTTGTCGGGGCGGTGGGAATACATCAAGAGTGCCCGTTCCATCAATTCGGGCGTGATTTCAACGACCCGGAAGCGACGGTTGCGTAACATCTCTTGGACGATTTCGGCGAAGCGGCTTCTAACCGCCGTTCGCGCGAGGCCGTTGCCCGTTTCGGCCACAATCCAGTCGGTCAATATCACGGGTGTGGCGGCCCGGCTGAGTCCTCGCCAGCGTTCAGCCGCGTCGAAATGCAGAGTCTCGCGTGTGTTCAACAACGCGATCCAGCCGTTGGAGTCGAGGAAGACGGCGTTACGGGGCATTGGTCACCTTGGGATGCCCGTACAAATAATGGTCGAGGTTAACCCCGAGGTCAGGGATGCCGGTGTCTGCCGCGTACTTGCTCATGTCGAACAGAGGATCGTCCTCCGGTCGGTTGGCAGTCTTGCTCTG
>CAZJTM010000212.1:0-10469 GCA_964548925.1 uncultured Verrucomicrobiota bacterium
TAAAAACCGCCGGGCTCCTTAGGCGAACCCTCGTCCGTGGAAATTCAGGCTAGGTGGTGAAGATTCAACACAACCATGAACACGCCCCACACAACAAGAGCAGTAGCCACCGCGGCAGTTGTTATCCTCATCGCCGGCTTGATTGGAATCCTGGGATGGAAGCTCATCCGTGCCGTCCTGCCGGAAACGCAGCAAGCCAAGATCGCCAAGACCGTGGAGAAGGTCAGGCAGGCAAACGCCGGCCTTCCCGACCCACAGGTTCAGGCCAAGACACTCATCTTCACAGCGATGATCCAAAAGCAAATCCCCGCGGCAGCCCGGTGGTGCGACACCTTGAACGTGGGCGGCAAGCTTTGGCCCATCACCCCCACCAACACCGCCTTCGCCCTCAATTCGCGGGTTGCCGGACTTCCTTATTCCAAAACCAACAGGCCCCGTGGCGATGTCGTGGTGTTCTTTGAGACTGCAAGCCCGGGCTGGAACCTGGCGGGGGGCTCGGAACTGCTCGCCCATAAGCCCGAGGGCGTGGCCGTCGCCTTGGCGGATGGTCGTGCCATGCTGGTGACCCAGACCGAAGCCGTCCATCTGCGATGGACGCCCTGAGTTGGTATTGCGATTCAGGGGAGGCCAAGGCCTGTCATGGGCCGCGAGGACACCCAACTGCGGTGACGCAAGCAGAACCTCAGACGCAGGAGGCTCAAGCTGGAGGCTCAGCATCCGTCCAGCGACGCGTTTGAAGAACAACCGGCCGCCGAGCGATTCACGACTGACGTCGGCGTGGTTCGCCTGAACAAGATGGAAGAGGCACGTCGAACAGCTTGCGGAGCACCGCCAACGTCTTGTGGGCCTGGGAATTGTCCGGGCAAATCATTCGCCCGCCGCACTTCCGATTACAACTGCTTCATTGCCTCGTCCAGCGCGGCGAACAGTGGCTGCATGGATGCCTCGGTTTCGTCGCCCATGTTCGAGATGCGGAAGGTTGTGCCCTTGATCTTGCCGTAGCCGCCGTCAATCAGGAAGCCGCGGTCTTTGACCAGCTTCTGGAGCTTCGGCACGTCCACGATGCGCCCGCCGGGCCGCGCGCCGTTGCTGACGCAGGTCAAGGTCACGGACTCGAATCCCGCTTCCGGAAACAGCGTGAAGCCGTGCTTCGCCGCCCAGTCGCGCGTCATTTGGTTGGTCCGGCGGTGCCGCGCGTAGCGTGCCTCGAGGCCTTCGGCACAAATGTCATCGAGCTTCGAACTGAGCGCGAACACGTGGCCGATGCTCGGCGTGCTCGGGGTCATGTTTTGCTCGGCGTTCTTCTGGAATTCGATCAGGTCGAAGTAATAGCCGCGGTCCTTGGCGGTTGCAGCTTTGGCCAGCGCGGCGGGCGAGCAAACGAACACGGCGGTCCCCGGCGGCAGGGCAAACGCCTTTTGCGTGCCGGCCAGCAACACATCAATCCCCAACTCGTCAAACTTCAGCGGCACGGCGCTCATGGAGCTGACCGAGTCCACGATGAACATCACGTCCGGATACTTCCGCTTCAGCGCGGCAATCTCGGCCAGCGGGCTCATCACGCCGGTGGACGTCTCGTTGTGGATGACCGTGAGCGCGTCGAACTGGCCGGTGGCGAGCTTCTGGTCCACAGCCTCGGCGCGGATCGGCGAACCCCACGGCACTTGCAGCGCCTCCGCGTCCTTGCCGCAGCGCTTCGAGACATCGAACCATTTGTCCGAAAAGGCGCCGCACATGCAGTTCAGGACTTTCTTCGCGACGAGGTTTCGCACCGCGCCTTCCATCACGCCCCACGCGCTGGAGGTGGAGAGATACACCAGTTGCCTGGTCGAAAGCAGTTGCTGCAACTGCGGCTGCATCTTGGCGTAAAGGTCTTTGAACCCCTGGCCGCGATGGCCGATCATCGGCGAGCAGAACGCCTTGAACGTCTTTTCGCTCACTTCCACCGGTCCCGGAATATGCAGTTTTACGTGTGCCATATAGCGTGTGAAGTTTTCCAAGTTCCGCGCGCACTGACAAACGAATTCCGGTATGGCGGACCTTCGACGGTCCCTCTCATCGCGGGCCTGACGCCCGCGTCCGAGGCGTGGCACACTTGCGACCCCGGTGGACAGGGGAGAATTCAAAAGCCGGCCGGCAGGCGTAATACCTGGTCCAGTGGACGGCTGCCGGCGGAAGTTGGCCCGGGCCGCGACCAAGGTGCCGCGGCTGACGGATCGGCCACCAGTCCATATTCCTCCTGCCCCACCAACTGCCCCGCCTGGGTAGTCATGCACCGGCAGTTAACCGTCGTGATGTCACCGGAAAAGTTGAGATGCACAATCGGCCCCATCGGCACCGGAGCATCGTCAATGATCCGAGCCACCACCGCCTTGGGCGTTTCCTCGATTGTGCGCTCGACGGCGAACCGCCGCCCGGGAAGGGAGGGGCCGAAGGCTCTGAGCGCGGCGGCTTCAGCACTTTGTGACACGAAGAACACGTCCATCCCCGAGCCATCGCGGAGCACTTCCCAAATCGCGGGCTGTCCGGCGGCGTTCAGCGTGAGCCGCAGTCCCTGCCAACTGGCCGACGCCCCCCTAACACGCCGTCCGGCCACCGGCTGCTCCCAAACGAAGGTCACTTGCCGGTACGGTTGGCCGGCGATCCGCGTCTGCCCCTCGGCGAACAACAGGATCAACGGAGCGGCGTTCGTCACCGCGGCAGCGTTCGCGGGCGCAACCTCCTGAACCAGGAGAGGTGCCAATCGAAACCCGAGTTCATTGTGGAACAACGGTTCGCCGGGCTTGAACAACACCGCGTTCGAGAACCACGCTTCGGCCCGCCGCTGAATCGCTTCTCGCGTATCCAGGAGGAACGGCTTCGGTCTCGAAACGCAACCGAAACAAGCTGCCCCCGCCAGCGCCCAGCAGCAGAGTAACGAAGGCGAGAACCAGCGGGGCAACGTCATCGCTTCACGTAACCCTGGGCGCGAAACCACTCCACCGCGTCCGCCAGGGCCTGACGCGGCGGGGTTTGCGGCAAGTCCAGTTGCCGGATGGCCTTGGCCGGATTGAAGAACATCTTGTGCTTCGCCATGCGCACGCCACCGAGCGGCGCTTTCGGCGGTTTGCCCGTGACTGCGGAAATCGCCTCGTTGACATGCGCGGCGGCCAGCGCGACCCAATAAGGGATTCGCCGGCGCGGCGCCGCCACGCCCGTGATCTCTTCCAACACTGCGAAGGCCTCCTTCATCGTCCAGTTGCCCTCGGCGTGCCCGAGGATGTAACGTTCGCCAAATCTCCCCCGCTCCGCCGCGAGGATGTGCCCCACCGCCACGTCGCGCACATGCACCCAGTTCAACCCGGTGTCCAAGTAGGCGGGCATGGCGCGATTCATGAAGTCCACGATCACCCGGCCCGTTGGCGTCGGCTTCACGTCGCGCGGGCCGACGGGCGCGGTCGGGTTCACGATGACAATCGGAAGGCCCTTTCGCGCAAGCTCGATGGCGACCAATTCCGCCTGCCATTTCGAGAGCTTGTAGGGATTGCTCATTTGCGCCTCGGAAACCGGTGCGGTTTCGTCGGTGGGCACGAGCCGGCCCTCCACCTCCCTCGGCAAGCCGATGCAGCCGACGGTGCTGGTGTAAACGATGCGGCTCACGCCCGCCTGCGCCGCCGCTTCGAGCACGTTGCGCGTACCGGCAACGTTCGCGGCGAACATCGGCGCGTAATCCCGCAGCCAGAGGTGATAGCTCGCCGCGACGTGGAAACACCAATCACACCCGCGCATCGCCGTCCGGAGCAACTCGCGGTCACTCACGTCACCGGAGACGCGCTCGAACTGGACGCCCGCCAGGCCGCGCGTGTCGCTCTTCTCGCGCAACAGCGCCTTCACCCGATGCCCGCGCGCCACAAGTTCATGAACGAGGTTTGCCCCGACGAAGCCCGACGCGCCTGTGACGAAACAGTTCATGTTCGTTCCGCGGCTACGCCCGCACCTCGCCCAGCTTGCCCTCCGCCAGACGCAACACCCGCCCCATTCGTTTCGCCAGGTCCAGCGCGTGCGTGGCGACGATGAGCGTCACGCCTTCCTCGCGGTTCAACTCCACGAGCAACTGGCCCAAGGCCGCAGCGGAAACCTGGTCGAGCGCGCCGGTGGGTTCGTCGGCGAGCAGGAGTTGGGGCTGATTGACGAGCGCGCGGACGACCGCGACACGCTGGCGTTCGCCGCCCGAGAGTTGTCCGGGCCGATGGCCCAGGCGCTCGCCCAAACCGACGCGCTTCAACAAGCGTTCGGCGCGGGCTTCGACTGTCTCCTGCAAGACAGGCCTCCCGCCTGTTTCCGCTTCCTTCTGTTTCGGTGCCGATGGAGCCAAGCGCGAGGTCTGCCCTAAGCTGGCAAGCGTCGGCACGAGGACGTTTTCCCAGACCGAGCATTGCGGCAGGAGGTAATGGGCTTGGAAGACGAAACCGATTTGCCGGTTGCGCACCTTGGCGACTTGCCGTTCGTCGAGCGTGGCAAAATCGCACCCGTCCAACAAGACCCGGCCTGTGGTGGGGCGGTCCAGCGTCCCGATGATCTGGAGCAGCGTGCTCTTGCCCGAGCCGGAGGGCCCCACGATGGCCAGCGATTCGCCGCGGGCAACAAGGAGCGAAACCCGGTTCAGCACCACCAGCGCGTTGGTGCCATCAGGGCCGGCGTAGCGTTTGGTCACGTCGGCCAGTTCAAGCAGCGGTGCGGTTGCAGGCATGCGCTATTTGTGCGCGAAATTGTCCACGGAGTCACCGCAATTCTGCTTTCCATCACCCCTGCGGTGGATCTGTCCGTCATTCCACCGGCCTGCCGCCTTCGGTCAACCCAACCGTTGCCGGAAGCGCAGCACGCAGAGGCTGAAGAAGCCCAGCGCCATACCGGCCAACACGGCGAAATGCAGCCAGTAATCCTGGATCGAAGCCCCCCGCAGCATGATTGCGCGCATCAGCTCGATGAAATAGGTCGCCGGAATCAGCGCGCTGAGCCATTGGAAGATCCGCGGCATGGTTTCGATCGGGAAGATGAAGCCGGAGAAGAACACTGCCGGCAGGATCAGCGCCATGGAGATTTGCATCGCTTGCATGTGGTTCTGGGCCCGCGTGGAAATGAGCAAACCAACGCCCAGCAGCGTGAACACGTAGAGGAAGGCCGCCAGGAAGAGTGCCGACAGGTCGCCACGCATGGGAATATCGAAGACCCAGCGCGAGACGACGAAAATCCCCGCCGTCATGGTCGAGGCAATGCACAGGTAAGGCGTGAGTTTGCCGAGCATGAGGCCGGTGCGCGACAGCGGCGACACCAGCAGGTTTTCCAGTGTCCCGCGCTCCCGTTCGCGCACCAACGACAGCGCCGTGGACAGAACGGTGGCAATTTGCAGCGCCAGGCCCATCACGCCGGGCACGAAGAAATGCGCGCTCTTCATTGTTGGGTTGTAGAGCATCTGCGGGCGCACCTCGATGGGCATTTCCCTTCTGCCGGATTCCTTCAACGTCGTGACCAGCGACTCGCGCATAGCCAGGCCCATCGAGGTTTGCAGCGCCTGCATGGCGATGGTGGAACTGGAGCCGTCAATCAGCACCTGCACCTGCGCGTTGCGACCGGCGCGGATGTTCCGGGCGAAGTCCGGCGGAATCTGTACGCCCACGAACGCCTTGCCCTGCCGGATGGCGGCAGACAGTTCGTCCACGCTCGCGACTTCGCCTATGATCCGCAACGTGGCCGTGTTTTCGAGCTTGTCGAGGAATTGCCGGCTTTCCACTGTGCGATCCTGGTTCAGCACCACCGTCGCCATATGTTTCACGTCGTTGTCCAGCGCGAAGCCGAACGCGATGATCTGCACCACCGGCGGGAAGAACATGAAGAACAGCGCCGTCGGATCGCGGAAGACGACCGTGAATTCCTTGAGCAGGATGGCGGTGAAGCCGCGGAAGGGCGTTTTCATAAACCCGAAGATCGAAATCCGAAATCCGAAACAAACCCGAAACTCGAAAATCGAATTGGGCAAATCTCCCGTCCACCAAGACTTGAATTGGCAAATTTGGCCGCACGAACCTCGCGCCAGCGTCTGGAATACGTGCGATTTATCGCCGCTTTCAGACCGCTGAACCAGGGTGTGGCGTTCCAACCGCTGCTGCCCACGAAAGCGGCGCTGAAGACGCCGCAGTCCAAACGCTGGCGCGATGTCCGGAGGCTCTGCCCGTCTTCGCAACTGCTTCCTTCGATCACGCATCGAGGCATCCCGAAAGCGATCCGACTGGATTTGTTCCTTCGGGCTTCGAGCTTCGGGCTTCCTTCGGATTTCGGATTTCGGATTTCGGGTTTCATCCCTGCTCCTTCGTCAACGTCACAAACACATCCTCCAATGACGGCGCGATGGGCCGGATGTCCGGATGCTGAATGCCGACTTCGGCCAGCCGATTCACCAGCGCGGCTTCGCTCACGCCGTTTTCCACCAGCAGGTGCATGGATTGGCCGAACACCGTTGCGCTGCGCACGCCGGACATTTGGCGCACTGCTTGCAGACCGACCGTCACATGGTCGCACGTCACGTCGAGCCGGCGCGCGCCGGACGGATTCACAGCAGGGAGCGTTTTCAAATCGTCCGGCACACCGCACACGATGAGCTTGGACATGTAGATGTAGCCCACGTGCGAGCAGCGCTCCGCCTCGTCCATGTAATGCGTCGTCACGAAGAGCGTCATGCCCTGGCCGGAGAACTCGAAGAGCAAATCCCAAAGCTCGCGTCGCGCCACCGGGTCAATGCCGGCGGTCGGCTCGTCAAGGAACAGCACGGTGGGCTTGTGCATGAGCGCGCAGGCCATGGCGAGCCGTTGCCGCCAGCCACCGGAGAGCAGCGCCGCGCGCCGGTTCAGGTAGGGCGCGAGATGCGTCAGCGCGATCAACTCGTCCATGCGCTGCCGGAGCGCCGCGCCGCGCAGACCGTAGAGCCGGCCGTAGAACAGCAGGTTCTCCGTCACCGACAACTCGTCGTAGAGCGAGAACTTCTGCGACATGTAGCCGATGAGCCCCTTGAGTTCGTCGCTCTGCCGCGCGACATCGAAGCCCGCGATCGTCGCCTGCCCGTCGCTCGGCGCGAGAATGCCGCAGAGCATCCGGATGACGGTGGACTTGCCCGAGCCGTTTGGCCCGAGGAAACCGAAGATCGAACCCTTGCCCACAGCGAACGACACGCGGTCCACCGCCGTGAAATGGCCGAAGCGTTTGGTGAGGTGTTCGACTTGGATCATCGGCCTCGTTGAGTGGAACAGGCTGGCAACACAAATCCCGCCGCACCACTCAGCAGTCGCGATAGATCTCCCGGCGGTGCCCGATGGCCAGGAGATGAACCACGTTCCGCTCGGCATCAAAGGTGTAGATGACGCGGTAATCACCCACGCGCAGCCGGAACCGGTCGTAGCCTTTCAATCGGTGGTGAGGAAACGTCTTCAGTCGCAGCCCAAGATCATCAATCTTCGACTCGATCCGCGCACGGACAACCTGCGGAAGCTTGAAGAACGCAGCGTCGAAACCGGAATAGTAGATTTGCAGCGCCGCGCTCATGAAGCGTCAGGGCTGGCGCGTGCGGGGGCGAAGGTTCTGCTGCATCTCACGCTCCGACTGCTGGATGGCCGACTCGAATTCGGGCGCGAATTCCAGTTCGTCTTCGATCAAGTCATCCAGGCATTCGCGAACTTGGCGCAACTCCGCCTGCGTGAGCCCGCCGAGTTCTGCTTGGATTTGGGCGACTTTGCTCATGGCGGTAGGCTGGACCAACCAGACAGAGAATTCAAGCGGCGAGGCTTCGCTTGGCGAACTCCCCAACGCCCTCCACCTGCTGCCGAGTCACACCGGGAGACCATTCGAGGAACTGGCCGACGGTCGCGCCGCTTTCGAGATTCTCGAAGAGCGCCCGTACCGGGACCCGCGTGCCGTGAAACAGCCACGCCCCGCTGACCTTGCGGGGCACGCGTTCAGCTTCCGGGCACTGATTCCCATCGGGCAAAGCGTCAGTTCACGCCGAAAGGTTGATGGTGCAAGCCGCGCAATCAGCGGGCGGCCCCGCCTGGCGGTGTAGTGTCTGCAGCCATGATTGGTCAACGGCTTCCCGCTTAAAGGACATGGATCGGGTCACCTGGCGCGGAATTCGCCGCCAACAAATCTCCTGCCGCGTCTCGGCGTTGAGCCGGCGCCAGCGGAGGGTGGCTTCAGTCCATTTTATGCGAGCGGAAGCCACCGCCATCTCCTGCGCCGAACAAGACGGCGATCCGATCAACAGCAGGAGGACTGTGGACTTGCCCGAGTCGTTCAGCCCGAGAAAACCGAAGATTGAACCCTTTGACACCGCAAACGACACATGGTCCCCCCACCGTGAAATAGCCAAAGTGTTTGGAGAGGATTTCGACGCGAATCATGGCCACACGCTACTCATGGAGGTAAGCCCAATCACCCATCCGCTCGTAAGCTCGCTCGGGATAATTCTGCCGCGGGAAGAAGACGAGCGTGTCAAATCCGATGCCCGCCGGCGGTGGTCTTACGCGCAAGATCCAGTCGTTCCCCCCGTAGGGTCGGGCGCGCTCCCCCGGTGACATACTCAAAGCTCGGACACGCCCCCATCCCCGTGCCCGGAACGGCTTCGATAAAGCGCGGAACCAACTGTTCCAAAGTTTCAGGCGGATGATCACACTCCTTCGTGAAGGCGTTGATGGCCTGGATCAAAGGTCTGCTACGCTGGGCAACCGCCGCGTAAGCGTTGCGTTGGATTCGCCAGGAGATGCCCGGGCTGAGGCTGAAACCGAGCAGGTAATCCACGGCCCAGAGGCAGATCAGAACCGCCGCGATCCGCGTCTTCTTGAAGAACAGCAGCGGCAAGCTCACAAGGAGAGCAAGCAACGCGACGAACATCAGCAGGGCGATCAAGAGCATTAGCGTCCACAGTTCTCCGCCGCCGCCGTGTTTGGAAACAGCCAAAGAGGTAAACATGAGGCTCAAGAGAATTGGGAGCGCCACGAAGACTGCGGGCGTAAACCAGCGCAGCAGCTTCCACGTCTTGTTTGTCGGCTCGGCAGTCACGCCGCTGCGGGAAACGTCTTTGCAACGCTCCCTCCTCCTAGCCGGGCTCGTGCCTCCGAAGAACCAACGCCTCTGCCGAGAATCTCTTTGACCGCCTTGAGCAGCGCCTGCATTTCCGCCGGCGTGCCGATGCTGATGCGCAAATAGTCTTTCACCTCCGGCGCGTGGAACCAGCGGACGAGGATCTTCCGCTCGCGAAGCTGCTGCAGCCACGTCTCGGCCGGCGCGCCGGGAGGCCGCGTGAAGATGAAGTTCGTCTGGCTCGGGAAGGTGCGAAATCCGAGCGCCGCCAACTCGCGGGTCAGTGAATCGCGCGTGGCCATGATCTTCCGGAAATTCTCCCGGTAGTAATCCAGGTCCTCCAACGTGGCTTCCGCGGCCACCTGCCCGAGGCCGTTGACGTTGTAGCTATCCCGGATCTTGTGCAGCGCCGCGATGAGTTCCGGGTGCCCGACACAATAGCCCACGCGCTGGAAGCAGAGCGAGTAGGCTTTCGAGAACGTGCGGGCGACCAGGACGTGCCGATACTTCAACGCGAGCATCAAGGCGTTCTCCTCCGCGAAATCCACGTAGGTTTCGTCCAGCAACACGACTCCTCTAAACTTGGCGCAAAGCTCGTCCAGGTGGGCGGTGGCGTAACCGCGTCCGCTCGGAGCGTTGGGCGTGGTGATGAACGTGAGCGGGGCGTCGGGTTGCCACTGCTTGTCATGCTTCAGTTCCCCGGCTTTGGGCAGGGCGAACTCCCAACGGAGCGCCAGCGGGCTGGGAGCCGCGCCGTGGATGGCCGCCAGCACCGGATACAGCGAGTAGCTGGGAGCAAAGTACTGCACGGCGGCCTTGGCGGGCGGCACGAGGTAGCGCCGGCTGAGCGGCCCGCGCTGGCTGGCCAGGGGCTCGACAAAGCAGCGCACCGCCATCGCCAGCAATTCGTCACAGCCGTTGCCCACGATAAGGTTCTCGACGGCGCAACCGTGCAGCTTGGCGAGCTTCTCGCGCAACGCGTCGGCGGTGGGATTGGGATACAGCCGCAAACGACCGTCCACCGCGGCCTTCACTGCCTTGAGCACGCGCGGCGACGGCGGATAGGGGTTCTCGTTCGTGTTCAGTTTGATCAAGCCCTGGATCTTCGGCTGTTCGCCGGGGACGTAGGCTTGCAGATCGCGAACAATGGGGCGAATGAGAGATGGCGTCGGATTCATAGTCACTGTCTGAAGGCGTGCCGGGAGGTGGACGATCGTCGTTGCGCCAGGGGATTACCGTCGGATTTCGGCGCTTCGTCCGTGCGCTTCCAAGCCTTCGAGTTCCGCGAATTGTTTGACGGCGGGCAAGGCTTTCTTGAGCGCGGCGTGGCTGTATTCCACCACACTGGTGCGGCGCTGGAACTGATC
>CAZJTM010000213.1:0-10454 GCA_964548925.1 uncultured Verrucomicrobiota bacterium
ATCTCGGCCTTCCCCGCTGAGATGAACCTGCTGCTGGCCCGCGTGCAGGCGCCGCGCCCGCACGTCGTCAACGGGGTGACCTTTGCCACGGGGCAGTTGCAAGGCAAGCCCGTGGTGCTGCTGCACAGCGGCATCAGCATGACCAATGCCGCGATGAACACCCAACTGGTGCTGGACCGGTTCAAGGTCACCCACATCGTCTACAGCGGCATCGCCGGCGGCGTGACGGTGATTGACGACTTCGCGCATCACCCGACGGCCATCCGCGAGACGCTGCGGGCGCTGCGGCTCAAGTACGCGCGCGAGAAGGTTTGGGCCGTGTTCGAGCCGCGCAGCAACACGACGCGACGGAACGTGTTTCAACTCGAACTCGCCGAGTCGTTCGCGCAGGCCGACGGGGTGGTGGTGGCGCAGGTCGCGCGCTTGGAATTGCTCAAGCCGGAGGAACGGCTGGATCCGGTAATGTTGATCAACGATCTCAAAGCCGCCGGGAAGGACGCCGCCTATCTGCCGGACGCCGATTCCATTGTCGCGCACCTTGCGGGCAAGGTTCAGGGCGGCGACATCATCGTGGTGTTCAGCAACGGCGGCTTTGGCGGAATCCACGCCAAGCTTTTGGAACGGCTGGGGCGCTGACCCGCCGCCGGTTGGCGCGCTACGGTCTGGCCGGCGGAGCATTGGTGCCGCCCCGAGGTGTGCCATAGCGCCGTTCAAAAGCCCTGCGCTGCTCGGCGGCACTCTCGCCACCGTCCGCAGGCGACGGGGTCGCCGGTCGTTCACCGGCGCTGGCCTCGGCAATGACGATCGCCGTGGCCGGCAGGGTGGCTGTCTTCTGGTTCACGGTATTGCTGGCCGTGGTGGGAGAGGTCTTGATCCAGAGAAAACTGCGGTTCGCGTCGGCCTGGAAGTAGAATGTGGCGTTCGTGGCGAGGCTGCTGAACCGGACGGCGCCGTCCGGCAACGGCTGAACCGGCTGAATCGGCTGAGTGGGTTGCGCTGGTTGCGCATACCGGGCCCCGGCGGCGGGTTGAGCCGGCGCGGCCGGCGTGCCGTAACGGCTGGTGCCGCGGTATCCCGCGCCGCCCCCACCCGGACGCGCGCTACCACCATAGCCTTGGGCGAGACAGGAGTCCGCGAGGGCGAGCGATCCGGTCAGAACGAGCCAAAGGAGGGCTTTTGTTTTCATAGGCGCGACGCTAAGTCCGCTCCCCCAAAACGTCAAGTCCGCACACAAAGGGTTGTTTTCGCGCTTCGTTCCGATAGGATGCCCCGCGGTCGGCGCGTCGAATCTTGCCGAAGTAGGCAACGCCAAACCGTGACCGCCGCCAACGCGACCCATGAATGTGTTTCAGATCATTTTCACGCCCGCCAGCGCGGCCGAACTAGCCCGCATGCCCAAAGAACTGCAGCTTCAGATTCTCGGCGAGTTCCGCGGCTTGCCGCAGCAAGTTGTCGGCACCGAATTGGATGACTTTGGCAAGTTGGAGCGCGGCGGGCGCCTCTTGCATCGTTTCCGGGTCGGGGATTACCGGGTTTATTTCGAGCGCCACGAACTCGGGGTGCTGGTCCACCGCATTCTCAGCCGGCACACGCTCAAGGACTTTTTTTACCGGCACGGGCTCAAGGCCGAAGAGGATGAGGCGCTCCAAGCGAATCCCAAGTTCTGGGAACTCATTGAGACGGCCCGATCACCACAGAAGGTTTGACCCGCGAGGAGAGCGACGTGTCCGCCCCGGTTCCGCAACGCGCCTACGCGGCGTCCTCCCCCAATTCCACGTTCCAGTAGGCCAGGTCAATGAAGTGCTTCCAGCTCTCGTGCCGGTGCAGGCTGAGGTTGATCTGCACGAAGGGCCGCCACTTTGGCCGCTTGGGCTTGCGAATGAGTTGCATGCCGGCCTCGTGAGGTGCGCGGTTGCCTTTGCGGGTGTTGCACCCGATGCAAGAGCAGACGATGTTTTCCCACGAAGTGGGCCCGCCGCGATCGCGCGGGATGACGTGGTCCAAGTTCAAATCCTTCCGATCAAACACGCCTCCGCAGTACTGGCAGGTGTTCTTGTCGCGCTCGAAGATGTTTTGCCGCGTGAACTTCACTTCCTTCTTCGGCACGCGGTCAAAGACCAGCACCATGATCACGCGCGGGATGCGGATGCGAAAGCTTACGGTGGCGACACTCTCCGGGTGCGGCTCATTCTGCGAAAGGTGATGCCATTCGGAGAAGTTAAACGTCTGAAATGAGCCGTCCGCGCGATTCAGCACGGCTTGGGCGTGACCTTGAAACAAAAGGGTGAGGGCCCGCCGGGCAGAGCACACGTTGACGGCCTGCCACAAGCGGTTGAGCACCAGCACATGTTGGTTCAACAGCGAAGCCATATCCGTCGTAACGCGGGCGAGCCTAGCATGCGCCGTCGCGACATGTCAACGCGTCCAACAGACCCGCGTCCAATGCATCCAACGGATGCGGGATGCCTGTGTCCGGAAGCCCGCCGTCCCTCGGAAGGACCGCGCTGCACGCTGGACTTGCGGTTGCCAAGCTCTTGCCGTTCGTTACCATCCACTCCATGAGACTTGTCATTGTGGTGTGCGCTGCCTGGCTGGCGTTGTCGGGATTGCCCGCGTCGGCCCAGGGGCCGGACGAGCAATACATCGGCATCTACGCGATGATTCAAGAGGCCGACACCTTGCTGCAAAGCGGCCAGACCCGCACGGCGGTAGCCCGCTTCACCGACGCCCAAACCCGGCTCAAGCGGCTGCAAACCGCCTATCCGGATTGGAACCCGCGCATTGTCAGCTTCCGGCTGAATTACATTGCCACGCGTCTCGCCAGCGCCGCCGCCAAAATGCCCGACCTCGCCATCACCGAAGCCGCGTCAGGGCCGAAGCCCGAGCCGGCGGCCAAGCCCGGCGACGCCAGCCCCGAACTCCTGCACGAACTTCAGTCGCTGCGGTCCCGCGTCGGTCAGTTGGAGTCGGACAACCAACTGCTGCAGGCCAAGCTCAAGGAAGCTTTGACCGCACAGCCCGCCGTGCTGGATCCGCGCGAGCTGGCCAAAGCGGAAGAGCGCGTGCGGTCGCTCGAAAAGGAGACGGACCTGCTCAAAGTGGCGCTGGAAGCGGAACGGAAGCGCAAGGCCGCTCCAACGGACTCGGCCTCCGCCAAACGCCTGCGCGAGCAACTGGCCGAGGCCAGGCGGAAGCTCGCCGAGCAAACCGACCTGGCGAAATCGCTGGCGCAGGACAAGGCCAGGCTGCAGCAGCGTCTGGAGGCAAAGGCTTCCGCAGAGGCGGGCGAGTTGGCCCAAGCCGCAGAGCGCATCAAGGCGCTGGAAAAGGAAGCCGGCGAATTGAGGGCAAGCCTTGAGCAAGTCCGCTCGCAACCTGCGGCGACGGCATCGCCGGAGTTGGATCGCCTCAAGCAATCGCTCGCGGAAGCAAACCGCCGGTTGGCCGAGCAGACGGACTTGGCAAAAGCCCTCGCCGAGGAAAAGGCCGAGATCGCCCGGCGCGTGGACACCCTGACCGCCGCCGCGGCCGCGCCGACTGCCGAACTGGCGCAAACCAAGCAAGCGTTGGCCGAGGCGAATCGCCGCCTGACCGAACAGACCGAGCTGGCGAAAACGCTCGCCGAAGAGAAGGCCGAGATTGCCAAGCGACTCGAAACCCAAACCGCCACGGCTGCCTCGCCGAGCGCGGAGTTGACGCGGACCCGAGAGGCCCTGGCCGAGGCAAATCGTCGCCTGGCCGAGCAAACCCAAACCGCGCGGCGGTTGACCGACGAACAGGCGACCCTGCAACAGCGCCTGCAGACGCTCGCCGCCGAGGCCGAAACCGCCGCCGCCCTGCGTGCCGAGAACGCGTTGCTCAAGAAGCAGGCTGCTGAACTCCAGGCCACCGCGGGCAAAAGCACGGCGGATCAGGAACTCCAGAAAGCCCGCGCGCAAATCGCCGCGTTGCAGTCGGACCTCGAAGTTTTGCGCACGGAGAAATCCGCGCTCGAGAATCGCGTTCGTTCAAGCCCGGCGGCCAGCGCCCCGGCGGTCGCCGCAAGTGGTCTGGCCGACGCCGGGCGTCTGGCTGAACTGGAAAAGCAGCGCGACGATCTCCAGAAAAGACTCGACTCCGCGTTGCGGGAAGTGCTGCGCGGGAAGACGGAGGCCGGTTCCAAACAGGCGAGCGACACCGCGCGCCAATTGGCCGCCCTCCGCGCCCGCATTGAGGTCTTGGAAGCCCGCCCCGTTCCATTCACCCCGGAGGAACTGGCGCTGATGAAACGGCCCGAGCCTCGCCTGGCCGTGGCGGAAACCAAGCCCGCCGAAAAACCCGGCGAGAAGTCCGCCGCGCCACCGTCCGCAAGCACCGTCACGTTGACGGCCGAGGCACAACGCTCGTTCGCCGCCCGCCAATACGATCAGGCCGAGGCGAATTTCCAACAGGTGCTCCGGCAGGACAATGCCAGCGTCACCACTCTGGCGAACCTGGCAATCACCCAAATGGAACTAAACCGGCTTGAGGAAGCCGAGCGGCACGCGCAGCAGGCGGTCGCGGTCGCGCCGAACCACGCCCTCGGCCATTCGGTGCTCGGACAAGTCCGCTCACGCCAGGGCAAGTATGACGAAGCGGTGGACGAGTTGAGCCGCGCCGCGCAGCTCAACCCACAGAGCGCCGAAATTCAGAATCACCTGGGCATTGCGCTCAGTCACAAGGGCCTTCGGGTGCCGGCGGAGCGCGCGTTGCGCAAGGCCATTCAACTCGAACCCGGCTACGGCAGCGCGCACAACAACCTGGCGGTGATCTACCTGAACCAGCAGCCGCCGATGGTCGAACTGGCCCGCTGGCATTACCAGAAAGCCCTCGCCGCCGGGCACCCGAAGAATCCGGAACTGGAGATCGCGCTGGAGGCCAAGAAAGCGCCTTAGCGAGCCGTATGACAGCCAACTGCAACATCGCCGGGTGCAGAGGCGAGCGCCAAAAGGCTCGAACGCAGCAAACTGCTTAGCGTGTTGCAGCCAAGCGGATTGCGACCCAAACTGCCGCCCAAACCCCATGCGCCAACTGTTCCACTACTTTACGCTCGCCACCCGCGGTCGCGGCCTCTACGAGTTCACTAATGAAGTAGCGGAGTGGATTCGTGTGAACGGCTTCAGGAACGGTTTGCTCACGCTTCATGCGCAGCACACGTCCGCCTCGCTGTTAATCCAAGAAAACGCCGATCCGGAAGTGCGGCGTGATTTGGAGCGATTCTTCGCGCGACTCGTGCCAGACGGAGATCCGGTCTTCCGCCACACGTGCGAAGGCGATGACGACATGCCCGCCCACGTCCGCACGGCGTTGACGGCGGTGAACCTGAGCGTGCCGGTTTCCGATGGGCACATGGCATTGGGCACATGGCAGGGCATTTACCTCTGGGAACACCGCACCGTGCCGCACACGCGGCACGTCGCCGCACACTTCATCGGCGAATAGGCGTCCCTGCGCGTCGCGTCGGGCGTGCTCGCCGCTGAGGCAAGACGGTCGGCTGGGCTTAATCCAGCGCCGCCAGTACCTCCGCAGCGTGCCCGTCCGGTTTCACCTGCGGCCAAATCTTCTTGATGCGGCCATCTGGCCCGATGAGAAAGGTGACCCGGTGCGTGCCCAAGTATTTCCGGCCCATGAACACCTTCTCGCCCCAGACGCCGTATGCTTGAACAACCTCTCTGTTTTCGTCGGCCAACAAGATGAACGGCAGCCGGTGCTTGCCGGCGAACTTGTCGTGTGATTTCACGGAATCTGGACTCACGCCCAATACCACGGCGCCGCGCTTCTGGAACTCGGCAAAGTGGTCGCGAAAAGCGCACGCCTCTTTCGTGCAACCCGGCGTCTCGTCCTTCGGGTAGAAGTAGAGCACCACGCGTTGGCCTTGGAAGTCGGCGAGCGACACCGTTCCTCCACCGTTTGTCCTCGCGGTAAACGCCGGAGCTGGGTCGCCTTCTTTGAGTTTCAGTCCAATGGTCTTCATCATCGTCCTTCCTTCATGAGTTGCCCGGTGGTTTTCCCCGCTGCCACTGCATCGTCTTTCACCTTTTCGGTCGGGGAACTGCTCGGGCTGGAACTGAGTTGACGCACTCCGTCCCAGACGTAAAGCAAACCGGAGATGCCCGTGCAGACGGCCGCCGCGAACGTCAAACCGTCCAGCCAGCGTCCGTGCCACTTGAACAACACCCACAACACCACCGCCATTTGCAGAACGGTGGCGATCTTGCCCAAGACCCGCGGACGCACGACCACCTTACCCACGGTCATTTGGATGACCACCAGGCCGATCGCCAGCAAGATGTCGCGCCCAATGATCGTGCCCGTGAGCCAGAGCGGCACCTGATCCAGGTGGGGCGAATGATCGAAGCTCAGAAGCACCACCCCGGACACAAGCAACAGCTTGTCCGCGAGGGGATCAAGGATCGCCCCCAGTTCGCTCCGCTGGTTGAAGTGCCGCGCGATGAAGCCGTCCACGCCGTCGCAGATGGCCGCGATGGCGAAGCAGACAATGGCCAGCCACCGGTGCGTCTCGTTGCCCGCCTGGACGTAGTAAAGCACCTCCACGACGAAGAACGGGATCAGCAAGATGCGGAGGATCGTGACTTTGTTGGCGGTCGTCATGGCTTTTCAAAGAGAAGAGGGTCGCGTGTCGAGTGACAAGCGAAAACTCCCGTCAGGCCGCGGGAACTTCTGCCTGCCCCTCTTCCCAGCGGTTGCCAGCGGGGAGCACGGGCAAGAAGAATGATTGCAGGGAAACGACTTCAACAAGGCCTCAGCGACACTAGAAATCACAAAAGGCCGATCAGGAAAATCAGTTCAGCAATTCACATTATGAAGGTGTCAATCTCCGCCGGGTGAGAGCACCCGCCCTGCATCCGCATAATACCGCCCGGTTGTAGGCCGGGTGACCTCACCCGGCGTCCATGTGTGGTCCATAGTGAGAATTGCTGAAGTCAGCTTGCATTGCTGGCCGGGTGGTGCTATGAACGAAGCACTGATTCACCATGAGCGCCGCCCAAAAGCTTTGGGGCGTCTTAGCCCTGTCCCAGCGGGATCAGTCCTTCAGGGACGAGCATTCTTAGCAGCGTCCCAACGAGCCCCGCGCCCATTGTGAATCATCATCCGTTCAAACCTCAACCGACAAATCCTCAAACCAAACTGCCAACCAAACCAAACCCATGAAACTCAACGCGTCTCTGACCACAGCCTCAGCATGTCTCTTGCTGGGAAGCCTGACTTCCCTGGCGCAACCCGCCTTCCCTCCGCCACCCGGAGGTTGGACGTACATCTACCACGGCAACCAATTGACCGTCGGCGACCCGGGATCGGGATGGGCCTCGCTCGATGGCACCTGGACACACGACAACGGCTCCGACGAATGGGACGGCTCAATCATTGGGGGCACGTTCTCCAACGACGTCTTCGGCGTCGGCAACAAACCCGGCGGCACCATTCTGGGCACGCAGGCGGGCGTGGACTACCTTCGCATCCAAGTGACCGGTGATCCGCGGGACTACGGCTATTCCGATCCCTCGAACCGCAAGATCTACTTTGGCCACAACATCGGGTCGGACATTGATCCTGGCAAAGCGCAAACCATCATGCGGGACGGGGTCACCCTCACCTTCCGGGCGCGCATCCCCACGCTGGCCAAGGCCGGTCCGCCGCTCGATCCCCTGCATCGCGACGGCCAGCAGGCCAATGGGGTGCAGCCTTACCCGGACAGCGGTGATGGTTACGTGACCAGTGACAGCGGCAAAGGTAATTTCGTGATCCGCGAGGGGGGGAATGGGGTGGACGTACCGGCCGCCGCCATTGCCTTCTCGCTTACGCAAACCAACGACACCACCGGCGGCAATCCCACGACCGGCCAAGCCGGGTTCGCCGGTTTGACCTTCAACGAGTTCAACGGCAACCAGCCCAGCGCCAACGTCAACTTCGGTCAGGGCAGCAAAACCAACTTGGTGCCGTTCGATCCGACCGACTGGCACGAGCTGTACATCGTGCTCCGCGACGACCCGGCGGACATCGGCACGCATGAGGCGTTCATTTTCCTCGACGGGAACGTGGTGCCCCATGTCTTCAAGATCACGGGCGGCACGGGCGCTGACATGAATGATTCCTTCCTCGCCATGGGCGGCTCGGCCACGCCCCAGAACTTCGCGCTCGACGTGGATTGGTTTGGCTATAAAGACGAGGCGGTCTTTCCGCCCGGCGCCTTGTTGCCTCCGTCAATCTTCGGTTTCGTGCCAGCGAACCGCGCGACCTTCCACACGGCGGGCAGCGGCCTGAGCTTCTCGGCCTCAGCTCTCATGCCCACCAATACCCTGCCCGCCTCCGGATTCAGAGTGATCCTCAACGGCCAGGACGTGAGCAACCAACTGACCTTTACGGGCAGCAACAGTTCGCAGAGCCGGACCGCCAAGTTCAACGGACTGCAACCCAACGCGGTTTACTCCGCCACCTACATCGTCACGGACTCGGGCGGACTCAGCACCACCAACGACATTTCTTTCGACACCTTTGTCGAAGCCACGACGACCGTGGTCGAGGCCGAGGACTACAACTATCAAGGCGGCGAATTCTTTGACAACCCACTGCCCGGCCAATACGGAAGCTTTCCCGGAACCCAGGGCATTGATTTCCATGACAGCACGTTGAACTCGGTGGGGAGCTACCGGGTGGACGAGGTGGATACGGCGACCACTGCGGATGTCGCGCGGACAAAATTCACCAGCGGCGGTTTCAACGACTATCAGATTGGCGGCATCATCGCCGGGGAATGGTGGAACTACACGCGCACCCTCTCCAGCCCCGCCTATCACTTGTGGGTGCGCGCTGCCACCACCGTGGGCCAACCCATTCGCGTGGACCGTGTGACCGGCGACCGCACGCAGCCCAATCAAACCGTGCAATTCGTCGGATCGCTCGACGTTCCGCGCACCGGGACGTTGAACCTGTTTGATTACTTCCAACTCAAGGACATTCAGGGCCGGCCCATCGCCATCCCAGCCGGGGGCGTCACCACCTTGCGGTTGACAGCCCCGTCCGCCAACGGCGATCTGGCGTTGAACTATCTGATCTTGGTGCCCGCTACCGCCTCCACGGAGTCCTTGACGGCAGTTTCTCCCCTGCCCGGGGCGGTCGGGGTCAGGGCGGACGCTCCCATCGAGGCAACCATCTACGACGGCAGCACTCCGGTCAGCACGGCCTCAGTCAAGTTGCTGGTCGGCGGAAACGAGGTCACTGCCAGTGTCACCAAAGCGGGCAGTGTGACTTCCGTCAAATACACGCCCCCTGCCATCTGGTCGCCAGCGGCCACGGTCACCCTTGACCTCATCTACAACGACGGCGCGAATCGCACCAACACCTGGTCGTTCACCGTCGCCAACTATCCGGTGCTCACGCCCAACATGAAAGTCACGGATGCCGCCACCCGCGGCTTCGTCTGGCGGGTACATCAAAACGAGGCCAACCAAGACGCCAACATTCAAAAGGTGCTCAACGCGCTTTCGGGCGCGCTTGGCTTGGCAAACCTCGCCGACCCCAACGCGCAAGGTCCCGCCTCCGCCCCCGGCACCCCGGCCACTCCCGGCAACGGGATGATGACCTTCAACATCCCCACCGTCATCAATCTGGGCCAGGATACCTTCGGCAACTTCGGCAGCTTCATTCCCGACGAGCAGATGCCGGGCATCCCCGGGCTGAATTCCAGCATGGATGGCATCGCCGTCGAGATCACCACGTTCATCACGCTGCCCAAGGGCCTCATTACGATGGGCGTCAACAGTGATGACGGCTTCCGCACCTTGGCGGGCTTCCTGAATCACACCCCGCTGCTGCTGGATCAGTTCGATGGCGGGCGGTCGTCCACCGATTCCATCTTCCAGTTCGCGGCGCAGGAAGCCGGCGTTTACGCGTTCCGCACCCTGTACGTCGAGGGCGGCGGCAACGCCAACCTGGAATGGTTCATCGTCAAGCCCGACGGCACGCGCGTGCTGGTGAACGACACGGATAACGGCGGTCCGGCCTCGTTCCAGCAGGGCACCATCCCCGCGCCTCCGGCAAACGTGATCGTCAAGGCATCCCTCAACACCGCCGGCCAAGTGGTGATCGAATGGAGCGCGGGCACACTCGAATCGTCTGCTGAAGTGGGCGGGACTTACACGACCGTCACCGGAGCGACCAGCCCGTACACGGTGAACCCCGCCGACGCGCCTCGGCAATACTTCCGGGTGCGCGTCCAGTAAACTCTGCGCCAGTTCCCAAGTCATGCCGCCGGATCGCGCTCGCTGCGGGGTCCGGCGGTTCTTTTGAAGCCATTCTTGCATTACGGACCAGACAGCGCGCCGGGTGAGGTTACCCGGCCTACATCCGTGCAAAAACCGCCCATCTGCATATCCCCGTCCCTCTAGTTCGTTTTTGCGGTTTTCACTATCTCGCGG
>CAZJTM010000214.1:0-10317 GCA_964548925.1 uncultured Verrucomicrobiota bacterium
CATGCCGACAGAGTAACGCTATCAGAGACTAGAGGGAAGGGGATATGCAGATGTCGTCCGTATTCCTTCGATTCCGCGATGTCCGTGCCTTCGTGAAACTCATTCCACGTTTCGATCATGACAAATGGCGTCGGGCGCCGGAGGAACTTGAGCCAGCTCGCCTCGTAGAACTTGCCGCCTTCGCGGTCGCGCACGAGTGGCGTGCGGCCTGGCACGGCGGAATGATCGTAGCCCGGCCCGATCTCGCCGATGCCCGGATTGCGGTAGCCCAGCGCGCCGCCCCAAGCGCAGGTGTTGTCGCCCTTGACACCCCAGGAATCTTGTGGCGCGATCCACGGCACGCGCCCGCCGAACTCTTTGGGGAATTCCGCCCGGGCATAATCAATCACGCTCTGATCCCATTTCCTCGCGAAGCCGGCGGAGTAGAGAAGCACGATGGGCTTGTTTTCGATCATGGCCCAGTGCCGGGGCGGAACACAGGAGAAGAAATCGCGGATGGTGGCGTAGAACCAGCGCCGCCCGTAGTCCGTCGTCAGGTCGGCATGGTACCCCCAGCGGTTGAATTGCAGCGTGCTCGTGTCGTAGAAAAGGCCGATCCTCGGGGGCTTCCGCCCGTCCCGCAGCAACTCGTCGCGCGCTTGGACGAGCGGCGGCAAGCCGGCGTAGCTCCAGTGCAGATTTGCGCCGGCGTCGTGCTCCGACGGCGCGCCCCAGAAGACCATCAGCGCCACGTCAATGCCCGCCGCTTCCATGTCGAGTAATTGCTGCCGATGCCAGCGAACCGACGTGTAGCTGAAGTCTTTCAACGTCGGCGGGTGGGTTGTCAGCGCGTCCGTGCCGTCAGAGTTGACGATGTGCGACTGTGTGTGGATGTCATACCAGTAGAAATAGTAGGTGCCAACGATGCGATCCTTGGCCGTGAAGGTCCGGCTCAGTGCAAAGTCTTGAGGCCCGAGATTCAGGTGGGGGCCGAAGGCGGGCGGGATGTCGCGCTCGGCAGATCGGGCGACCGCGAGATTGGCCAAGAGGGCGGCGAACAGGAGGGCGTAGTTGCGCATGTTGGTTCAATGAGGCGGGCCGCTTACCCAAGTGGCCGGATCACGGCTGCAGACGTTCAATGCACCATGCCCCGCTTCCGTCGCGCCGGTAACGGAAGCGGTCGTGCAGCCGGTCGGTGCGGCCCTGCCAGAACTCGAACTCTGCCGGGCGCACCCGGAAACCGCCCCAGAAGGAGGGCAGCGGCACCTGACCCGCCGCAAACTTGCGCTTCATCTCCTCCCACTTCGCTTCAAGCAGCGAGCGCGAGGTGATCACGCTGCTTTGGTGCGACACCCAGGCGCCCAGTTGGCTGCCGCGCGGTCGGGTGGCAAAGTACGCCAGCGCCTCCGCCGTGGAAACGCGCTCCGCCTGGCCGCTGATGATGAGTTGCCGGCTCAGCGGCATCCAGCAGAACAGGAGCGAGACGTGCGGGTTCTGGGCAATCTCCCGCGCCTTGCGGCTTTCGAGGTTGGTGAAGAACACAAATCCCCGTGAGTCGAAGCTCTTGAGCAGCACCATGCGCGAGGAGGGGCGTCCGTCCGGGCCCACGGTGGAGACGCACATTGCGTTGGGGTCCAACTCGACGGCCTGGCGCGCCTCCGCGAACCACCGCTCAAATTGAAGCAGCGGGTCCGGATTGAGCTCGGCGCGGCTCAGGGACCGGCCTTCGTATTCGCGGCGCATCTCGAAGATGTTCATGCGGGGAGTGTGGCGGGGCGCCGCGCGCTCGACAATCCTGTTCACACCGGCCAATGCTCCGGGGGAGAACGGGGTGGGCAACATGTGCCACCGCCGGGGTTGTGCTACAATTGCGCCTGACAACCGGGCGCACTTCGGGTTTCATTCCTTCCGAATCATCGCCTGAACGGACTTACACAACGTGAACACGCAAGACAACGCACAATGGCCCGCCGCTGGAACGCTCGCCGGGGACACGAAGCATTGGTATGAATCGCTGGACTCCGTGCTGGAGTTCGCGCTGAAGAGCCGCGGGCCGGAGGTGGCCGGCCGCTTTCTCCAGAGCCTGACGAACCGCCTCATCGAGCCCGGCCAGGGCGGCTTCCGCCCCGTCAGCACGCCATACGTAAACACCATTCCGGTTGAGAAACAGGCGGAGTTCCCCGGCGACCGTGAATTGGAGCGTCGGATCAAGAGCTTCATCCGCTGGAACGCCATGGCGATGGTGGTGCAGGCCAATAAGAAGACCAACGTCGGCGGTCACATCTCCAGCTACGCTTCGTCGGCCACGCTGCTCGAAGTGGCTTTCAACCATTTCCTGCGCGGACGCACGGAGGACTTCACCGGCGACCTGGTTTATTTTCAAGGCCACGCCGCGCCGGGCATCTACGCCCGCGCGTTTCTCGAAGGGCGGCTTACCGAACAACAGTTGCACAACTTCCGTCAGGAACTCGCCGAGGGTGGCGGGCTGTCGTCCTATCCGCATCCGTATCTGATGCCGGACTTCTGGCAGTTTCCCACTGTCTCAATGGGCCTGGGGCCGATCCTCTCGATCTACCAGGCACGCTTCAACCGCTACCTGCGTGACCGCGGCATCATCAAGGGCGAAGAGCCGAAGGTTATGGCATTCATCGGCGACGGCGAATCGGACGAACCGGAAACACTCGGCTCGCTCACGCTGGCGTCGCGCGAGCGGTTGGACAACCTGCTCTGGGTTGTAAACTGCAACTTGCAGCGCCTGGACGGTCCGGTGCGCGGCAATGGCAAGATCATCCAGGAACTCGAGGCCGCGTTTTCCGGCGCCGGCTGGAATGTCATCAAGGTGATTTGGGGCTCGGATTGGGACGCGTTGCTCGCCCGCGACAAGTCCGGCCTCCTGCTCAAGCGCATGGAGGAGGCCGTGGACGGCGATTACCAGAAGTACTCCGTCGAGCCCGGCAGCTACACGCGCAAGCATTTCTTCGGCAAATATCCCGAGTTGTTGCAACTCGTGAACCACCTGACCGACGACCAGATTCGCAAGCTCGTCCGCGGCGGACACGATCCGCGCAAGGTTTATGCCGCCTACGCCGCCGCGTTCGCGCACAAGGGCCAACCGACGGTGATCCTCGCCAAGACAGTGAAGGGCTACGGCCTCGGCGAGGCCGGCGAAGGCCGCAACATCACGCACCAGCAAAAGAAACTGAACGAAAAGGAACTTCGCGAGTTCCGCTCGCGTTTCGGTGTGCCGATCCCCGACGAAAGCATCGCCGAGATGCCGTTCTACCGCCCGCCCGCTGACAGCCCGGAGATCGTCTATCTCCAATCACGGCGCAAGGCCTTGGGCGGTTACCTGCCGCAGCGCACTGCGAGTCCGCAGACGCTGGACGTGCCGCCGATGGAATACTTCGCCGAGTTCTTCAAAGGTTCAGGCCAGACGGAAGCCTCGACCACGATGGGCTTCGTGCGGTTGCTCGCCCTGTTGCTCCGGCACAAAGGCATCGGCAAACGCATTGTGCCGATCATCCCCGACGAGGCGCGCACGTTCGGCCTCGACGCCCTGTTCCGCGAGGTCGGCATTTACTCGTCCAAGGGCCAGCTCTACGAGCCGGTGGACAGCAGATCGTTGCTCTACTACCTCGAAAAGAAGGACGGCCAGATTCTCGAGGAAGGCATCACGGAAGCCGGAGCGATGTCATCCTTCGTGGCGGCGGGCACGGCTTACGCCTCGCACGGCGAGCCGATGATCCCGTTCTACATTTATTATTCGATGTTTGGCTTCCAGCGCGTGGGCGACCTCATGTGGCTGGCGGGCGACATCAAGGCGCGCGGCTTTCTACTCGGTGCGACCTATGGTCGCACCACGCTCAACGGCGAGGGGCTACAGCATCAGGATGGTCACAGCCTGCTTCTCGCCAGCACCGTGCCCACGCTTTACGCCTACGATCCGGCGTTCGCTTACGAAGTCGCCGTCATCGTCGCCGACGGTTTGCGTCGCATGTATGCCGAAGGCGAAGATATTTTCTACTACCTCACGCTCTACAACGAAAACCTGGCAATGCCGCCGATGCCCAAGGGTGTCGAGGACGGCATCCTCAAGGGCCTCTACAAATTCAACTCCGGGCCGGCGGGTCACAAACTGAAGGCGCACATCTTCGGCAGCGGCACGATCATCCGCTCCGCGTTGCGCGCCCAGGAAATCCTCGCCGAAAAGTACGGCGTCTCCGCCGATGTCTGGAGCGCTACGAGTTACAAGGCCCTCCGCACGGACGCCCTCCGCTGCGAGCGGTGGAACATGCTGCATCCCACGGAAGCGCCGAGGAAGTCCTACGTCGAGACCACATTGGCTGGCGAGAAGGGCGTGTTCGTCGCCGTCTCAGACAACATGAAGATCGTGCCCGACCAAATTGCGCCTTGGGTGCCGGGTGGACTGACCACGCTCGGCACGGACGGCTTTGGCCGGAGCGACACGCGCCCACGGTTGCGCCGGTTCTTTGAGGTGGACGCCGAATGCACCGTCGTCGCCACGCTCTGGGCGCTGGCCAGGCAAGGCAAGATCAAGCCGGCGTTCGTGCAGAAGGCGATGAAGGACTTGGGCGTGGATCCGGAGAAGGACTATGCGCAAATCGTCTGACGGCATCGGCCGCTGGCACTTCGGGAAACGCGCCCATCGGCGAATCGCCCCTTCTCGGAAAGCCTGAGTTCAAGGGTGTCCGGCTCTCGAGATTGTCAGGACCTCTCTTTCTTGCCGACCACGATGACGAGCGAGCCGAGGATCAATAGCGTGGTGACGCCTGGCTCGGGGATGTAGGCCACCAAGGCGTCAATCTGTGCCACGCCGTCGCCGGCGGCTTTGATCCGCACATACCTGGCGCCACCGTCCACCCAGTAACGTGCCACGTAGTCGTCTGCCTCACTTTGGTAGGACCATCCGGGCTTCCAGATGTCGGTGAGAAGACCCAGCCCCCAGCCTACACCGTCAAGCGAGAACTCGATCGAGTAGTCGAGAGGAGCGCATCTCACTTTCTTGCAGCTTGGGTGTGCCGCGCGAAACCCGAAGGGTTACAACGTGAATCGCCGTGGGTGGCAACCCGCGGAACGAGGCCAAAGCAGGGCCGGCCCTGAAGGGGCTGAGCCGTTTGCGGTGTGCCATGGGTTTGACCCGTTCAGGGTCGGTGGCCATCCACGCGTCGCTCCGTGGGTTGCCACCCACGGCGATTCACCTGGCAGCCCTCCGGGCTGGGCGGCCGGGCAGGTTGACTTGCAAGAAAATGAGATGCGCCCCAGCAACTCGGCACGGCCCGCAAGTCCTCGGCAGCAGCAGCCTCAGTCGCCGAAGCCGACACGGATTCAAGGCAGGCAAGCTCCGCCCGCGTCTGACACCACATCTACTTGAATTTGGCGGTTGGAACGGGACGGGAAACTCGGAAGCCGCTGATGTATGGTGATCCACCCAGCGCGACAAAGCCGCAATTGCGGGAAGGCTGACGAAACGCAGAGCACACGGAGAAACGCGGATAAGCTTCGGCGCTGCGAAACTCCGCGGCGTCTCCGCGTATCTTTTCCCAGACAACAAATACCGGCGACCCGAGGACTGCCGCCCAACACTCTCGACGTCCACTGCATCCGCAGCGACCGGATCGCGGGCTGGGTATCTTGGATGCGATCTGGCGGGCCTCCAAGCTACTTGGCGAGTTGTTGCACCAGTTGCTCCAACCGGGCCAGACGCTCCTTCAATTGCTCATTCTCGGCTTCCAGCTTATGGTTCAGCGCCTGGATCGCCGCCAAGGCCACGCCGTCGGCGTCCACCGTGCCAATGGTCGTTGCGTCCGAGCCGAAGCCGAACGCCGCCCGGAAGTCCTGCGCGGTCGGACCGATGTGTCGCACCTCCGCGACTTCATTGGTGTAACGCCAGGACGACAGCGGCAAGGCGAGCAGCTTGGCCAGCACTTCCAGCGGATTGACCGGGACGAAATCGGTCTTGCGATGGACATCCGAGGCGTTCTGCCATACTCCGGCTGCCGTGAGGATGGCGCCCGAGGTGTGTTGCACGGGGTTGGCGGGATCCAAGACGCCAAGGCCCAAATTGCCGCCGCTCTCGAAACTGAACCGCGGCAGCGCATTGATGTCGTAAATCACCAAACGGTTGTCTATGCTATCGCCCGAACCATCGTAGCCCAGGCTCATCCCAAGGGGGTTGTTGTCAAACTCCCGGAAGGATATGCCATTGAGCCGGCCGTTCGTGCTGACCCCGACAGCCAGATTCACCAGATTGGAGGCCGACCCAAACCCGTGGTTGGTCCGGGTAATGCCCACCCCGCCGCCCGCCCGAATCAGGAATTGATTGGATGCCGCCGAACTGAAGTCTGAAGCCTGTGAGTCGGCCCAGACGAACGCCCCGGTGTGTCGTGCCTTGGCTTGCCGTCCGGCCGCGAAAGCGAGATTGGTCGCTGTATTCAAATAGCCGCCGGGCACCGTGGCATAATAGGCATTGGGGTTGATTTGGTTCTGCACCCCTCCTCCAATGGTGCTAAACCAAGAACCAGCGAAGACATCATTGAAGTAGCCCCCGCTGATGGTGGAGTAAGCCGAGTTAGTGGCAATGCTGTTGAGGTACCCCCCGGAAATCGTCGCACATAGGGAATTGGTGGAAATGCGATTGCGCAGGCCGCCCGCCACCGTGCCGTAGTCGGAGAAGACCCAATGCGTGCGCGTCAAGCCCTCCCAATTGTTCGCCCCCCCACCGCCAATCGTGGCCCCGACGGTGTTCGGCCCAATCAAATTGCCCGGCGCGCCGGCCACGATGCTCGGGGCCTGGTCGGGCACTGCCCCGTCGTCCACGCTGTCCCCGTTGTCCACAATGCGGATCGCTGGCAAGTTGTTCACCTTGATCTCGAGGGCTTGATTGTCAGTCGTGCCCAAGAAATGCGTGCCGGGCGTCGTGCCCGTGTTTCCGCCCAGCAGCCAGACTTGGTTTGTGCGCGCCACGTTGGCCGCCAACCGCGCGTCCGGCACGGTGCCGCCGGTTAGTTGGTTGGCATCGAGCTTGGTTAAGCCGGCGCCGTCGCCCGCGAAGCTGTTGGCTGAATGGCTGAAGGACACGGCGTTGCTGTATTTTCCGGACAACGCGCTGGCAGGCAGCGTCCCGACGAAATTGGAAGTGACCTGCGCCGTGGCCGCCGCCTCCGCAAACTGGGCCGTTGGTGCCGGCAGTAGGGGCTGCCGCGGGGACAACAGCGTGAACCGCGTGGCGCCGTTGGTCTGCACGCCGATCTGCAACCAGCGGGCTTCGCCATCGAACACCCCCGCGCCAAAATCCAACTCCACCATGAACAACCCGTTGCTAACCGGGAGCGCATTCGTCGCCAGCAACGGGCCCACGACGTTGCCGCCGCTGGGCGCGTCGTAGAGGCGGAAGAGGAAATCATACTGGCCGTCGGCGAGCTGGCCGTCGGCGGTAAGCCGGCCCTGATAGGTGAACGCCGTGCCGAGTGGCGCAGCGGGAACGCGACTGCCGGACGTGGCCAGCAGAAGCGACGTGACGGTGAAGAAGGTGGCGTGGCTGAGTTGCATGGTGAACCTCCGGGGGCAAAGCGTCTCCTGCGGGCTTTCCAGCACCAGACGTCGGCTGCAGAGTCCGCTCCCTGACCAACACATGAAAGTGGCGAGTGCAAGGGGTCGGTTTGGCTAGATGGGCTTTGCTCGGGGACTCTTTTCCGACTTTCCACCGAACGTGTCAAGCCCTTCGGCGCAGCAATTCTCATTATCAAGGTGTCCATCTCCGCCGGGTGAGGACACCCGGCCTACCTCCGCAAAAACCGCCCGCTTGTAGGCCGGGTGCCCTCACCCGGCGTCCCTGTTTGGTCCATAATGAGTTTCCGGCCAGACACTAATCAGAGGCTGAAAAGATGTGCGTAATGACAAGAGCTGGAAGCCTGTCCCACTCGCAGACGAACGCGACCCAAGCCGCATTTGCGCGGGCCTGTCACCTCCCGCCCATCACGGTTTCGACACCGCGTCGTACACCCGCACGTAATCCACCTCGAAGTAGTCCGGCAGCTTGGCTTGCTTGATGTCGCCGGCCCAGGTGCCGATCTCCTCGGTGAGCTTGATGTACTCCGGCACTTGCGAGACGCCACCCGCCGCCGAGCGCCAGACCTCCTTCTCGTCCACGTAGAACACGTATTCGTTCGTGGTCCAGAGCAGCGCGAAGTTGTGGAAACCGTTCGTGATCGCGGGAATCGTCACCTTCGTGCCGGCGGACTTGTGCTCTTTGCCGTAGCCGTCCCAGTGCAGGTTCATCGTCGTGCGCCCGTTCCGCCACGGAAACTCTGCGATGTCAATCTCCGTGCCGTCGCGACCGTCGTTGCCAACCTTGTTCACGCCGCTGCACATGAGCCAGAAGGCGGGCCAATGGCCGGGCTCTTTGGGCAGCTTGCAGCGTGCGACCCAATAGCCGAAGGCGTGCTCGAACTTGCCGAGCGTGCGCACCGCGCCGCAGGTGAACCGATCGCCGTCCTGCTTCGTGCGCAAGATCAAATGGCCCTGGCCGTCGAGATAGGCGTCGTCTTTCACCCAGAAACCGTCGCGGCGTTTCCACTCGCCGCAGATGTCCCACTTGTTGGTGTCGAGTTGCGCGCCGTCGAACTCGTCGTGCCAGATGAGTTTCCACGTCTGGCCCGCCGGCGCGGGCGGAAGCATGTCCGTGGTGGCGATTTCAGCAGCGCACGTGCTGACGGTGGGAATCAGGCTTGTGGCGAGGGCGAGGAGGAATCGCAAGTTCATGGGCAGCATTCCGGCAGGTTCGGCGCGACAAGACAAGGGAAATCCATTGGCAGGAACGGAGTCCCGTTATCTGCCACTTGAGCGTGCTTCCGGCGGTCCGCCGGAAGATCCAACTTCGCCAGAGTCACCTGATGGCTTTGCCGGCAAAATACCGACAGCACGCTGCCAGAGCTTTTTGGGTTTGTTTCAAACCATCCGCCTCGCTAGCCTCCCGCCCCGTATGGCAAACCTTTCCTTTTCGCCGATCTTGGTGACGCGCAACACCTGCCGCATCTGCGGCAGCCGGGCCCTCACGCTGGTGGTGTCCTTGGGCGACCAATACATCGCCGGCTCATTCTGCGGGCCGGACGGCAAACCGCCCGTGCAACGTCGCATCCCGCTGGACCTCGTCCGCTGCGATCCGGGCCAGGACCAGGACGCCTGCGGGCTGGTGCAACTGCGCCATTCCGTGCCGCCGCGCATTCTCTACCGCGCCTACTTCTACCAATCCGGCGTGAACCAGACCATGCGCGACCACCTCGCCGGCATCACGCAAATGGCCGAGGACACGGTCAAGCTCCAGGCCGGCGACCTCGTCGTGGACATCGGCTGCAACGACGGCACGCTGCTCAAATCGTATCGCACCGAGGGCCTGCGCAAGCTGGGCATTGACCCCGCCACGAACGTCATCGAACACGCCCGCAAGGCCGGCCTCCAGGTCGTGAACGATTTCTTCTCCGCCGACGCCCTGCGCTCGGTATATCCCGACGAAAAGGCCAAGGTCATCACGTCCATCGCGATGTTTTACGACCTGGAGAACCCGCACAAGTTCGTGGGCGACATCAAGGCCAGCCTGCACGAGCGCGGCATCTGGATTCTCGAGCTGAGCTACCTGCCGCTCATGCTCAAGATGAACAGCTTCGACACCCTCTGCCACGAGCACCTCGAATACTACTCGCTCGCGCCGATGGAGCGCCTCTTCGCCGAGCACGACCTCGAAGTCGTGGACGTGACGCTCAACGACATCAACGGCGGCAGCTTCCGCATCGCCGTCGGCCACAAGGCCAAGGTCGCCCCCAGCGCCGAGGCCCGCGAGCGCGTGCAAAGCCTGCGCATCCAGGAGTTCGAACTCGCCCTCGACACCGACGCGCCCTACGCCGTCTTCCGCAAGAACATCGAGCAGATTCGCAAGGACCTGCGCGCCTTCCTGCTCAAGGCGAAGAAGCAGAAGAAGCTCGTCCACGGCTACGGCGCTTCCACCAAGGGCAACACCATCCTGCAATACGCCGGCGTGACGCCCGACCTGATGGCCGCGGTGGCCGACCGCAACCCGGTCAAGTGGGGCAGCTACACCATCGGCTCGAACATCCCGATCATCTCCGAGGCGGACTCGCGGAAGCAGAAGCCGGATTACTACGTGGCGCTGCCCTGGCATTTCATGGCGGAGTTCAAGAAGCGCGAAGCCGACTTCCTCAAGCGCGGCGGCAAGTTCGTCTCGCCGATGCCGGAGGTGCATATCGTGAGCTAGCCTGAATTTCCACGGACAAGGGTTGACCTAAGTCTGAGTGGATTTTTGGC
>CAZJTM010000215.1:0-10278 GCA_964548925.1 uncultured Verrucomicrobiota bacterium
TACGTCTAATGAAAGCCAACGTCGCCAAGTCTTCCTTCGGCAAGCTGCCTTCCGGCAAGTCCGCCGACCTGTTCACGCTCACCAACAAACACGGCCTCGTCGCCAAGGTCACCAACTACGGCACCATTCTGACCGAACTGCACGTCCCGGATCGCAAGGGCCGGCTCGGCGATGTCGTGCTCGGCTTCGACAACCTGGAGCAATACCTCAAGGGTCATCCGTATTTCGGCGCGACGTGCGGGCGGGTGGCCAACCGCATCGCCGGCGGCCAGTTCACGCTCGACGGCAAGCTGTATTCGCTCGCCGTCAACAACGGCCCGAACGCGCTCCACGGCGGCAAGGTCGGCTTCGACAAGGTACTGTGGAAGGCCACGCCGCTCCAAGAGGCGACCGTGCGTTTCGATTACACCAGCGCCGATGGCGAGGAAGGCTACCCGGGCGAACTCGCCGCCACGGTCATCATGAAACTGACTGACGCCAACGAGTTCCTGATTGAGTACACGGCGACGACGACGAAAGCCACGCCGCTGAATCTCACGAACCACACCTACTTCAATCTGGCGGGGCAGGGCGACATCAAAGGCCACCAGCTCATGATCGCGGCGGATTTCTACACCCCCAAGAGCCCGACCGACGTGCCGACCGGCGAAGTCCGGCCCGTCGAAGACTCGCCGCTGGATTTCACGAAGCTGACGCCCATCGGGACGCGGTTTGCGAAACTCGGCGGCAAGCCGCACGGCTACGACCACAACTTCGTCCTGCGCGGCGACGAGACGAACTCCGGCGCACCGGCGTTTTGCGCCCGCGCCGTCGAGCCGAAGTCCGGCCGCGTGATGGACGTCTTCACGACCGAGCCGGGCGTGCAGCTCTACACCGCCAATTGGCTGGACGGCTCGCTGAAGGGCAAGGGTGGCAACACATACGGGCAACACGCCGGCCTCTGTCTGGAGACGCAGCACTTTCCGAACTCGATCAACATCCCGCACTTCCCGAACTCGGTCCTGCGTCCGGGCGAAACCTATCACCAGTTGACCATCCACCGGTTCTCGGCCAACTGTTAGGCGGCTACGCGCACCCCATGAGCGAACGCACACTTAGGGCAGGGACGAGCATGTTCTTTGGCAAGCCGGCAAAGCCGATGCCGGAGGTTATGGCTGACGCCGTCTCTCAAGTCGTCGCGCAAGTTCCTGGCATTGTCGAGGCTCATTTGCCGCATTGCTTCATAGAGGGCGACAAGGAGGCACGGCAGGTTCTTGTCGTCGGAGTTCACAGGCGCAGCGAAATACCGCAAATTGCAGAGGCGTTGATGGGCAAACTCCAGCTTGTTTTCGCGCCGGGACAGTTCATTGATATTCTGCCGTTCGAGTCTGGCGCAGTGCCCGACGGTGTTCGACAAGCCGGTTGTCAGATTTTTGCAGCAGAGAAGAAGGCTTGGTGGAAGATATGGTGACGCCCAGCCATGGCGAAGCAGCGAATCGTCGCCCCACTGGGCAGTCGGACGGTTCAGGAGATTTGTCAGCGATTACTTGGCGAATACGACACGTTTTATGACAACACGACGATGCATCACCTTGTGCGCGCTGCTGGCGACTCTGTTGGCAAGTGGAGTGCCGGCCACCGCTGAAGAGAGTGCCGGCCCGGTTCTGACAGATCTCAGTAACACGACCATCAGTGGCTACGTGGATTCATCGGTCAGGGGCCGAATCTTCCTGCGGGTTTGGTGGCGCGGATTCTGCCACAGGCTTAGAATCCAAGTCTGGTGATGAGGCATATCGAGTACCGCAAATGAGTGTTCATCGCCAGTTCCTCAATCCTAGAATGACTACCAACTACTGACGACTGACTACTGACAGACACAGGCTTCACGTTTTACGCATTACGCATTACGAATTACGCATTATGACACTCCAAGAACTCGCTCAACAAACCGCCGCTGACTTCCAGAAGACCTTCAACCGCGAACCGCAGTGGATCGCCGCCGCGCCCGGCCGCGTCAACATCATCGGCGAACACACCGATTACAACGACGGCTTCGTGTTCCCGATGGCCATCGAGTGCTAAACCGTCATCGCCGCCGCGCCGAACGGCTCGGACAAGATCACGCTCCGCAGCGCTTCGGGCAGCGGCGTCGCCACCGTGGACCTCGCGCAACCGCTGAAGCCCGGCCCGAAAGGCTATTGGGCGAATTACCCGATGGGTGTCATCGCCGGCTTCGTCGCGCGCGGGCTCAAGCCGGTGGGCTTTGACGCCGTGATGATTTCCACCGTGCCGCTGGGCGGCGGGCTCTCCAGCAGCGCCTCGCTCGAAGTGGCCACCGCCACGTTGCTCGAAGCCGTCACCGGCCAGACGCTCGACCCGGTGGAGAAGGCGTTGCTGTGCCAGAAGGCCGAGCACGAATACGCCGGCATGCCCTGCGGCATCATGGACCAGTTCGTCTCTACGCTCGGCAAGAAGGATCACCTGCTCCTGCTCGATTGCCGCACGCGCCAGACCGAACTCGTGCCCTTCAGCGATCCGACGATCTCGGTGCTGATCACGAACACGAACGTGAAGCACGAATTGACCGGCAGCGAATATCCGACGCGCCGCAAGCAGTGCGAACTAGCCGCGCAGATCATGGGCGTGCCTTCACTCCGCGATGCCACGGCAGACCTGCTCGAAAAGAACCGCAGCAAGATGGAAGACGTGGTCTTCCGTCGCGCGCGGCACGTCATCGGCGAAATCGCGCGCACGACGGCCACCGCCGCCGCCATCCGCAAGAGCGATTGGGCGACCGTTGGGCGTCACATGTACGCCAGCCATTATTCGCTGAAGGAAGATTACGAAGTGAGCTGCGGTGAGCTGGACGCCATCGTCGAGATCGCGCAGAGCATCGGCCCGAAGGGCGGCGTCATCGGCTGCCGCATGACGGGCGGCGGTTTCGGCGGCTGCACCGTGGCGCTGGTCAAGACCGACGCGCTGGCAGCCGTGATGAAGAAGCTGGAGACGGAATACCCGCAGCGCACCAGCGTGATGCCGATCATGTTCGTCTCCCGGCCCGGCGCCGGCGCGACGTTGATCAAAGGGTGAGGCTGGCTGGCCGGATGAGGAGCGCCCAAACCTGCGTAGCGGCCGGTCGGCAGACCGCCGCTGTTTTCCGGCAGCCGAGTTGGCGACGCTCCTCCGAGCCGCCGCCACGAGCGTTTTGATTTCGCACGCATGAGTTTCCATCCTGAAGAACACCCGCATCGCCGGTTCAACCCACTGCTGGGGCAGTGGGTGCTGGTTTCGCCGCATCGCACCAAGCGCCCCTGGCTGGGCCAGGTGGAGAAAACGCCGCCGGACAACCGTCCGAGCTACGACCCCGGCTGTTACCTTTGCCCGGGCAACAAACGCGCCGGCCATCACCAGAACCCGAAGTACGACTCCACCCTCGTTTTCACCAACGACTTCTCCGCCTTGCTGCCGGATACGCCAACGGCGACGAGTCATCCGGAGGATTTGCTCCGCACCGAACCCGCGCGGGGCGAGTGCCGCGTGATCTGTTTCTCGCCGCGACACGACCTGACGCTGGCGGAAATGCCGGCGGCGGACATCCGCAAGGTCGTGGATGTCTGGGCGGAGCAGATCACTGATCTCGGCCAGCGATACCGCTGGGTGCAGGTGTTCGAGAACAAAGGCGCGATGATGGGCTGCTCGAACCCGCATCCGCATGGCCAGGTTTGGGCGGGCGACTTCCTGCCGAACGATCCCGCCGCCGAGGATCGCACGCAGCGCGAGCATAGGCAGAAACATCGTTCGCTGCTCCTGCTCGACTACGCGAAGCGCGAATTGACCGAGCAGAGGCGCATCGTCGCGCGCAACGATCACTGGCTGGTGGTCGTACCGTTCTGGGCAGTGTGGCCCTTCGAGATGCTGCTTCTACCGCTGCGCGCCGTGCAGCGCTTGCCCGACGTGACCGCCGCCGAGCGCGATGCGTTATCCGAGATGCTGCGCAACGTTTTGACTCGCTACGACAACCTGTTCGAGGTGTCGTTCCCGTATTCGATGGGCTGGCACGGCGCGCCGACGGCGCCGGGCGATTGGTCGCACTGGCAATTGCACGCGCACTTCTTCCCGCCGCTGCTGCGTTCGGCGACCGTGAAGAAATTCATGGTCGGCTACGAGATGCTGGCGGAGGCGCAACGAGACTTGACCGCCGAGCAGGCCGCGCAACGCTTGCGTGACGTGCCCGCGGTGCATTACAAACAGCGGAAGTAAGGCAAGTTTCGCCGAAGGGCGCGCCAGTATTTGGGGGGCGCCGGCTTTAGCGGCGCTTTCCTGCCGGGCAGCGCGCATCAGTCGAAAGCGGCGCTTAAGCGCACGCAGTCCAGACGCTGACGCGATTCCCAAGTCAGCGGGATACGAGTACGGTTTCAAAGCTAGAAGAGAGCAGAGTGATTCTATGAAAACGATTGTGAACAAAACGAAACCGGTTGGAGTCGGAACGACCGAGATCCTCGCAACCCTCACCTTGTTCTTCGCCAGCCTCACGCCACTTGTTACCGCAGATGCCGCCGCGCCGAAGGACTGGCAAAACCCGCGCCTCACCGGCGTGAACAACCTCCCGCCCCACGCCACGATGATCATCTGCCCGGACGCGCAGACGGCGATGAAGATCGGCGTGGCGGCGAATGCCGAGCGGAGCAAGTCGCCCTGGTATCGCTCGCTCAACGGCAAGTGGAAGTATCACTACGGCCGAAACCACACCGTGCGCGTGCCGGAGTTCTGGAAGCCGGACTTCGACGACTCAAAGTGGACCACGATCCCCGTGCCCGCGAATGTGGAAATGCACGGCTTCGGCATCCCGATCTACGTCAACATTGCCTACCCCTGGCCCAAGCCGTGGAAGCCGCCCTTCGTGCCGGAGGATGATCCCAACAACACCGTCAATTCCTACCGCCGCACTTTTTCTGTGCCGAAGGAGTGGTCGGGCCGCCGCGTGCTCATCACCTTCGACGGCGTCAACTCGTTCTTCTACCTGTGGATCAACGGCCAGAAAGTCGGCATGGGCAAGGACAGCCGCACGCCGGTCGAGTTCGACATCACCTCCTTCCTCAAGCCCGGCGAGAACCTGCTCGCAGTCGAGAACTTCCGCTGGTGCGACGGCTCGTATCTCGAGGACCAGGATTTCTGGCGCATGAGCGGCATCTTCCGCGACGTGTATCTGTGGTCGCCGCCGGATGTTCACATTCGCGACTTCGAGGTGAAGACCGACTTCGATGCACAGTATCGGGATGCAAGACTCAGCATCGCCGTCACGTTGGAAAACAAGTCCGCCCAGCTCGCGCCTGCAACGGTTGAAGGCGTGCTGTTGGACACCGCCGGCAAGGAGATCGCCCGCCCGACAATTCAGATGCGGGTCGCGCCCGACGGCAGCGGTGGCCAGGCCGAGATTTCGCAGAGCATCCCAAACCCGCTGAAATGGACCGCCGAGACGCCGAACCTCTACAAGTTGCTCCTCACGCTGAAGGATGGCGCGGGCAAGGTTTTGGAAGTCATCCCGGTGAAAGTCGGTTTCCGCAAGGTCGAGATCAAGAACGGCGACCTGCTCGTCAACGGCCAGCGGGTCTTGTTCAAAGGGGTGAACCGGCACGAGACACATCCCGACCTCGGCCAGGCCGTGAATGTCGCGGGCATGATCCAGGACATCTTCGTGATGAAGCAGAACAACGTGAACGCCGTCCGCACCTGCCATTACCCGAACCAGCCGGCGTGGTACGACCTCTGTGACCAATACGGCCTTTACCTGATTGACGAGGCGAACATCGAGAGTCACGGCATGGGCTACGGCCGGGAATCGCTCGCCAACTTCCCCGAGTGGAAAGACGCCCACATGGACCGCACCATCCGCATGGTGGAGCGCGACAAGAATCATCCCTCGGTCGTGATTTGGTCGCTGGGCAACGAAGCCGGCGACGGCCCGAACTTCGTGGCCACGTCTGCGTGGATCAAGCAGCGCGATCCCAGCCGCCCGGTGCATTACGAGCGCGCCGAACGCCGGCCGCACACGGATATCGTCTGCCCGATGTATCCGTCGCCGCGCGAGTTGGAGCGGTATTCCAGCCAGCCGCAGACGCGTCCGTTCATCATGTGCGAATACGCGCACGCCATGGGCAACAGCTCCGGCAACATGTGGCTCTACTGGGAGTTGATCTACAACCGCCCGCATCTCCAGGGCGGGTTCATCTGGGATTGGGTGGATCAGGCCCTCCGCAAACCCGTGCCGCCGCAGGTTACCGTCACCGACCTTAGCCGCAACGGCTTGGTTTGCCGGGTGGAGAAACCCGCGAAAGTGGACGCTGTGCCGGCCGGCGCGGTCCGCGTGCCGGAGAGCGACGCGCTGAACCTCACCGGACCGCTCACGTTGGAAGTCGTGCTCAAGCCTGCGCCCGGCAGTGGTCATCGCACCTTCCTGAGCAAGGGCGACACGCAATGGGCGCTCCAGGAAACCGACGACGGCCTTCAGTTCTTCGTGTTCGGCGATGGGCGTTGGAACACGGTCAACGCGCCGCGCCCGGCGGATTGGCTCGGGCAATGGCATCGCGTCGCGGGCACGTTCGACGGCCAGACCCTGCGCCTGTTTGTGGATGGCAAGGCGGTGGGTGAAGCCGCCTGCACCGCGAAGGTGAATCGCAACGCGTTTCCCGTGATGGTTGGCAACAACGCCGAGCACCTTGCCCGGTCCGTTTCCGGCGTCATCCGCGAAGCCCGCATTTACAGCCGCGCGCTGACGGCGGCAGAGCTGGCGGACACAAACCGGGGCAGCGACGCCTCGCTCGTGCTCTGGCTCGACCTGACGAAGGCGAAGGAATCCAAGCCGGCCAAATCCGAGACCTTCTGGGCCTTCGGCGGCGATTACGGTCCGCCCGGCACGCCCAGCGACCAGAACTTCAACTGCAACGGGGTCGTCACGCCCGACCGCAAACCGCATCCCGGTCTGCACGAAGTGAAGCACATTTACCAATACGTCCACTGCAAGCCCGCCGACCTGGCCGCGCGAAAGATCGAAGTGAAGAACTGGTTCGACTTCGTGAACGTGAAAGACGTTGCGGTGATCGCTTGGCGTTTGACGGGCGATGGCCAGGAACTCCAGAAAGGCGAACTTCCGGCGCCGGACCTCGCACCGCGCGCGACCGCCCAGCTTGCCATTCCGGTAAAATCGTTCACGCCGCAGCCCGGCGTCGAGTATTTCCTCGAAGTCAGCTTCCGGCTCAAACAGGACGAGTCGTGGGCGAAGAAGGGACACGAGTTGGCGTGGAATCAATTCAAATTGCCGGACACCGCACCCGCGCCCGCGCTCGACATGCTCGCATTCCCGAAACTCACCGTGACCGAGAGCCCGAGCCAGGCCGTGATCCGCGGCAAGGATTTCGACGTCACATTTGACAAGCAGGCCGGCACGCTGGCTTCGCTCAAGTTCAACGGTACGGAACTGATTGAATCGCCGCTGCGTCCCGATTTCTGGCGCGCGCCGACCGATAACGACCGCGGCCGGAACATGGCCAATTCTCAAGGCGTCTGGCGGCGGGCACATGAAAACGCCGAGAATCGCCGGATCAGCGTCGAGGCCCAGAACGCCAGCCGGATCGCGGTGAAAGTCGCGCAAGCGCTGCCCAAGGTGGACGCCAGTTGGGAGACGACTTACACGGTGTTGGCCAGCGGCGACATCCTCGTGGACGCGAAGTTCGCGCCAACGAAGACCGACCTGCCCAAGCTCCCGCGGCTTGGCATGCAGATGGTGTTGCCGGCAGGGTTTGATCGCATCACCTGGCTCGGCCCTGGGCCGCACGAAACCTATTGCGACCGCAAAGACGCCCGCGTTGGCCTCTACTCCGGCACGACCCGCGAGCAGTTCTTCTGGGATTACGTTGAGCCCGGCGAGAGCGGGAACAAGGTGGACGTGCGTTGGGTGGCGTTGTCCGGCAAGAAAGGTGTCGGCCTGCTCGCGGTCGGCCTGCCGCTGCTCAGTGTGAACGCGCTGCATTACACCACCGATGACCTGCAATCCGCCGAGCATCCCTTTGAGCTGCCGCAGCGTGACATCACGGTCTTGAACCTCGACTGGAAACAGCAAGGCGTAGGCGGCGACGACAGTTGGGGCGCCTGGCCGCATGAGCAATATCTGATTCCCTGCCAAGAGCAGAGCTACAGCTTCCGGCTGCGTCCGTTCCGGGTGGGCGAAGACCCGGGCAAGCTGGCGCGGACGGTGGTGCGGTGAGCGTAGAACGTGCTGCCGGCTTCCAGCCGGCAGATCAAATGTCCCTCGCGCAGCGGGAGCGACTTGGACCATGAATCACAAACCAATCACCGGCGGCTGTTACTGCGGCGCGGTGCGGTTTCGTGCCGTCGGCGAAACCCTGTATCAGACGAACTGTCATTGCGCGAATTGCCGCCGGGCCGTTGGCGCTCAGGCGGTGGCTTGGATCACAGTGCGACGTGCGGACTTTGCGTTCGAGGAAGGCAACCCCAAGCGTTACCGCACGGATACGGGCGCGTGGCGCACGTTTTGTGACCAGTGTGGCACGTCGCTGACCTACGAGCGGGATACCCGGCCCGATGAGATGGACATCACCACCGGTAGCTTGGATCACCCGGAGAGTTACCCGCCGGCCAAGGATTTCTACCCCGAGGAGAAGCTGCCTTGGGTGGACCTGGTCACGAACGCTGATCCCAGAGAAACTGCAAGCGACTGAGTCCGCCATGAGTGAGTATCTCGATGAAGTGCCCCAACTCAAACGTGAGTCGGAAAGCTGTGGAATCTGCCGTTACACAGTCCGCGATCCGATTCCGGGAAGTTTGGCCGAGCTCATCGTTTCTCGGTTGCCTGCGGACCGCGAGTTGAGTTTCCACGACCCCTTTTATCCGTCTCCCTCAGATCCCGGCGCGTTCGTCTCGATCCGGCAGCAGGATGGCTGCTGCATCTACTGCTTCGGTAACCACGGATGGCATCAAGATTGGCAAAGGCAAAGCAAGGAGTTCCTCGCTCACTACCTTGCCCTTTGCCTGCGCAAGCACAGCTCCACGGGCGGGCACGGTTGGTTGTCCCTCACGCCAGTGCTGCCGGCCAGCTTTCCCAAGCGGCTCAAGTACCGAACGCCCTGACGAGTACTCAGTTCGGAATTACCTTCTGAAGAACCGGGCAGCGAGCAGGTTCGCGGCACCGCCGAACCCCAACAGAACCAACAGCGGTACGACGACCGCGCCAAGGCCGCTCCCGAAGCTGATGAGCTGATGCAGCGCCTGCAACGCCCAGCCGGTGGGCAGGCAAAGCGCGATGACTTTGAGCGCGGAGGGCGCGACTTCCAGCGGCCACCAGCAACCGCCAAGCGCGGCCATCAACAATCCCGCCAGAACGCAGACGCCCACCACGCGATCCTCGGCCGTCAGCAGGCAGCCGACGAGCACGCCCAACGACGCGGCCACCCAGGTGAACACGATCAGGGTCAAGGCCACGGCGGGCAGGTTCGCGCCAAGATTCACCCCGAAGACGAACTTCCCCACCGTGAGAAAGAACACGATCTGCACAATCCCGAGCAGCACCAGCCCGTAAATCTTTCCCATGACGATCTCACCGGGTTTCACCGGGAACGTGGCGATCCGCTTGAGCACACCGATCCGCCGTTCCGCCGCCACCGACGCGCCGCCGAAGATCAGCAGGTTCATCATCAGATACATCACCAAATTGCCGGGCAGCGAAAAGTTGAAGCCGGACGGCACCGGCTTGCGTCCAGCGAACCGCGCGTTTAAGGTCACGGGATCGGGCGAATTCATGATCTCGCGGAGTGTGGCTTCGCTTAGAGCGTTCGTTCCTTCCGGCCGGGTTACTGCCTCGAGAATGTGACCGTTCATGGCGATCAAACCGCGAACCAGCCGCGCTTCGATGATCGCCGTGTCCGCCTCGCCCGAGCTGTCACGCTTGAGGAACTCGAGCTTGGTCTGTTTCTGCTGGAGCACATTGCGGGTGAACTCCGCCGGGATGCGGATGACGCGGGCCGCGGTTTCGCGGTTGGTGGGATCGAGCAGCCAGAGGCCCTGCGCGCCGAGTTCATCCAGGAAGACGCGGCCCAGGAAGTTGGTGTCCAGATTCTCGATGAGCACCGGCGGCGTGCGGTTGTGCGGATTGCCCGGGCCGCGGTTGGCGAAGCCCATGAAATAGACGAACGCCAGCGGCATCACGAACAGCCAGACGTACAAACTCTTCCGCTTCAGAAAGAGCCGCAGGTCATTGTGGCCGATATCGAGGATGTGTCTCATGCA
>CAZJTM010000216.1:0-10208 GCA_964548925.1 uncultured Verrucomicrobiota bacterium
AAAAACCGCCGGGCTCCTTAGGCGAACCCTCGTCCGTGGAAATTCAGGCTAGGCTGTCAGACCCATCACACGTTACAAACCACAAAGAAACCACCAAAACATGAAAGTCAGCATCAAAGACCTCGCAGTGAGCATGGAGCTAGGAAACCGCGGCGTGGAGTTCGATGTCTACGACGCGAACGGCAATCACCTCGGCGACCTCCGTATTGGCAGAGCCACGGTTGAGTGGTGCAAGGGGCGCACGCGGAGCGGCAACGGAGTCCAGAAATCTTGGGAAGAAGTAATCCAGTGGTTTGAAGGTTGACAATGATGTGGTCGAACAAGCCCACTGACTCTTGCGATTGCCAGTCATTTCCAGCGGCGCGCGTTGTCGTACGTTGGCCTCTTGGCTTGAATGAAACCTGGCGGGCCGCAAGGCGCAGATCGTAGCGCAGACTTCCAAGTCTGCTGTATCGCAGGTTTCCTAACCTGCGGACCGTGCCACGTCGCTCGCCCCGCCGATTTGGAAATCGGCGATACAGCAGGTTTGGAAACCTGCGCTACGGAACTATGCAACGCGCCGCCATCACAGGGATTGCCGGACAGGACGGAACGTATCTCGCCCGCGGGTTGCTGCGGCGCGGCTGCGCAGTCCAGGGGTTGCTCCAGTTCCCCTTCGCCTGCGGCGTTTGACCCCGTCAAGCAAACACGATAGCCTTTCAGCATGAATGCAGTCGAGTTCACCACCGAGTTGAGCGGGGCGGCTACCCTTCAGATTCCGACCGAGGTGGCGGCTCAGTTGCCCAAGGCCGGGAAAGCTCGCGTCATTGTCCTCACGGACGAGGAGACGGATGAGGCCGGGTGGCGCGCCGCCAGCTACGAGCAGTTCTTGCGCGACGATTCGGCGGAGGACGCCATTTACGATTCAGTGCGCTGACATGTTCGGCGAGGTCTTCATCTGCCAGTTTCCCTTCGACCACGAAGAGCCGGTCCTGCGCCGCCGCTATCCCGCCGGGCAGTAGCCCTATTTGGGCGGCGGTAACCCGCGCTTGCCCCGACTGACGACGCTCGTTATGGTTTCTCCATGCCTACGGTAACACTGCAAGCGCACTACGATGGACGGCACATCGTCCTGGACGAACCGTATGCCCTGCCCGCCAACGCTTCGCTGATGGTGACCCTGCTGCCTTCCACCTCGGACGCCGATTCAGAGGCAGCTTGGCTGCGAGCGGCCTCGTCCAGCGACGCCTTCGCCTTCCTGGCCGATCCGGCCGAGGACATCTACACGGTCGCCGACGGAGAGCCATTCCGCGATGCGCTATAGAGTCATTTTGGTGCCGTTTCCGTTCGACGATCTGACGGGCAGCAAAGTCCGGCCCGCGGTGTGTCTGACCGATGCGGTTGGCGCACAGCGCCACGTCGTATTGGCCTTTATCACGAGCGTGGTGCCGCCCCAATTGGAGCCGACCGATTTGTTGCTGGATCCCGGCAGCGCCGATTTTGCCCACACCGGGCTGAGGGTTCGCTCGGCGTTGCGCCTGCACCGCCTGGTGACGGTTTCGGCCACCATTATTCGGCGGCAGTTGGGTGTCCTGACCCCAAGTCTGCAAACTCAAGTCCAGCAGCGACTGCGAAGACTTTTCGCTATATGACGATTTGTCGGAGTTGAATGAAACACGCCGCCATTACAGGCATTGCTGGACAAGACGGAACGTATCTCGCCCGCGGGTTGCTGCGGCGCGGTTACGAAGTCCACGGGCTGCTTCAGTTCCCCTTCGACCGCGAAGAGCCGGTCCTGCGCCGCCGCTATCCCGCCGACGAGTTCAACGCCGTCCGCTGGATGACGGGCTCGCTGGAAGACCCGTTTTCGCTCGTCCGCTTCCTCAAGTCCGCCCAGCCCGACGAAATCTATCACCTCGCCGGCTTGACCGACTCGCGTCAGAGCTTCCTCGTCCCGGAGGAAAGCGTGCTTTCGATCACGCTCGGCACGCTGCGCCTGCTCGAAGCCGCGCGCGAGCTTTGCCCGAACGCCCGCCTCTTCCTGGCCTCGTCCGCCGAAGTCTTCGGCGTGCCCGCCGAGACGCCGCAGAGCGAAACCACGTTGAAGCAGCCGGCGACGCCCTATGGCATCGCCAAGCTCGCGGCCGACCAGTTCGGGCGGCTGCATCGCGAAAAGTATGGGCAGTTCGTCGCCGTGGGCATGCTCTACAACCACGAATCGCCGTTGCGCCCGCCGAACTACCTGAGCCGCCGCCTGAGCCTCGGCGTGGCCGCCATCAAGCGCGGCGAGGCGAAGGACCTTCAGTTGGGCGACCTCAGCGCCGAGCGCGATTGGAGCGACGCCCGGGACATCGTCCAAGCGATGTGGCTTTCGCTCCAGGCCGCGAAGCCGGGCGATTACGTCTTCGCCTCCGGCCAGCAACGCCGCGTCGAGGATTTCGTTGCCGCCGCGTTTCGCGCTGCCGGCTTGGACTGGCGCGAATTCGTCAAGACTACCGCCCGCACCAGCAATCATCAGCAAGTCACCAACGGCCTCTGCGGCAACCCGCGCAAAGCGGAAATGGAGCTGGGCTGGAAACGGGCGTGGAGTTTCGACGCGATGGTGGCTGATTTGATCCAAGCCGAGTTGGAGAATCGTTCGGAGATGGAACGGGCGAATCCGCTGGCCGAGCCGGCATAGTCAAACTAGTTCGCCCTTGCGGATGCGGGTTGCGGGTTTAGAGTTGCCACGATGATGAAAACGGTTGAAGCATCCAGGACTCCGTTGCGCGGGGCGCAAGTCTGGCCGCTCAGCGTCGCGGCTTATCGCGCCTTGGGCGAGGCGGGTTTGATTCCCGAGAACACCGAGTTGTTGTACGGCTTCGTCTACACGAAAATGTCGAAATCACCCTTCCACAGCTTTCTGGCGATGCGCCTGGCGCGACTGCTTCAAGCCATTCTCCCGGTTGGTTACCTCGTGCGCACCGAGCAACCCGTCACGTGCGCCGACTCCGAGCCGGAGCCCGATGTCGCGGTCGTTCAGGGCGAAGAGGCCGATTTCTGGGACGACCATCCCACCACCGCCGAACTGGTGATCGAAGTCTGTGTGACCAGTCACGAGTTTGATCGCTCGAAGCTGCCGGCCTATGCCGCCGCTGGCGTGAAGGAAGTCTGGCTGGTGCTTGCGCCTGAGAAGCAGATCGAAGTGCATCGCCGCCCGGGCGGCGTAGGCTACGCGGAACAGAGCGTCGTGGGCCTGGGTGACCGGGTCGTCAGCGCCGCCTTGCCGGCTCTGGCGGTGGACGTGAGCGCGCTGTTTGCAAAGTAAGACCATCTCCAGAACCCCTCGGTCGGAGGGGCTCACCGCGCTTTTCTCTCAATGAACCGCCCCGCATGGCAACGGATCTGAAAGCGCGCCTCATCGGCGTCCTCGTTGGCTGCCTTACCGCCGCTTTGGCGCGGGACATCGAGGCCGGGAACTCTCAGGCCGGGAACTCCGCAGCGCCGGCTCCACTCGTCGCAGCCCATGCCCACAACGATTACGCCCACGCCCGCCCGCTGCTCGACGCGCTGGATCACGGCTTTTGCAGCGTCGAGGCGGACATCTTCCTGGTGGACGGCCAATTGCTGGTGGCGCACACACGCAACGGCGTAAGACCGGAGCGCACGTTGCAAGCGCTTTACCTCGATCCGCTGCGGGAACGCGTCCGGAATAACGGCGGTCGGGTTTTTCCAAACGGGCCGGAGCAGACGCTCCTGATTGATCTCAAGACGGACTGGAAGACGCTGTATCCAGCCTTGCGCGCGGTCCTCACGAACTACGCCGATATCCTCACAACATTCCGCGACGGCATGAAGCAGACGAACGCCGTCCTGGTTGTCATCAGTGGCGATCGTTCGCGGGAGATGTTCGCCGGCGAGACCGTGCGCTACGCGGCGCTGGATGGGGAGCTCAGTGATTTGGATTCCAGCGCCTCTTCGAATCTCATTCCTTGGATCAGTCACCAATGGGGCCGGACCTTCAAGTGGCGCGGCGAGGGCGCGATGCCGGCGGACGAACTGGCAAAGCTCAAGGAGATTGTCGCAAAGGCTCATCAACAAGGCCGGCGCGTCCGGTTCTGGGGCGCACCAGACCGACCTGAGATGTGGCGATTGCTACGCGAGGTCGGGGTGAACTTGATCAACACAGACAGGCTCGCCGAGCTGCAAACGTTCTTGCACACCAGTTAGGTCGGCGATGGTAGACTCCACAGCGCTTCAGGTGCTGGGGCCTTCCTGTCGGCCAATCCGTTCCCTACAGACAAGGTAAACCCGACCCAGTGCCCACTTGAAAACCCAACCTTTGCGCACCAGCTACGGCTGCTGCCGGACACGATAGAACCGCAGCGACCGCAATGGCCCGTCTTTATCCGTGAAATACCACGGCTGGTCGCCGAGAGTGTTCATCTCCAACGGCCACCACTCCAGCAGATTGGTCGAGCCTTCCACCACCACCAGTCGCCCGGTGGCCCCGCTGATATTGAATCCAAACGCATTGGAGATTACACCGAATTTCCCGTCAGCTACCTCGATCATGAGTGGCAACGATGGCAGCACGTGGAGCGTGCTCTCTACAAACCACGATGAGTTGTTACGCCACCCGCCGGTGACCTGGCCCCGAGCCCGAACGGTGGCGTTTGGAGACAGACCCGGTGCTGTCCGTCTCCAGCCACCGGCAATCCGCTCGCCCGCGCCCAGCCCCAGCCAATCCACCCCGTTGGTGGTGACCTCGAATGTCGTCCGCCACACCTCCGGGCTGCTCCCGCCACGCAACCAGACCACGTTCCTGCCGTCGTAGCTCATGCTGTGCGTGGCGGGTACATTATTGTTCAACCGCGCGAGATAACTGCGTGCATGCCCACCCAGTGTCGTAAACCTGCCGCCCACCAGCACCTTCCCGTCCGCCTGTGTTGCCAGAGATAGCACCCAGTAGTTTGCCCCTGGATTAAACGTGTTGTCCACTGTTCCATCCTCGTTCAACCGCCCAATGAAGTTGCGCGGTCGCCCGCCCAGTGTCGTGAACCGGCCGCCCACCAGCACCTTGCCGTCAACCTGCAGCGCGAGGCACTCCACCCAGTCGTCTGCTCCCGAATTGAAGGTGCTATCGATCGTCCCGTCCTTGTTCAAGCGCCCAATGCAACTGCGTGGCTGCCCGCTTAGCGTCCCAAAAGCACCGCCCACCAGCACCTTCCCGTCCGCCTGCAACGCGAGGCATTGCACCCAGCCGTCCGCCTCTGCAGTGAAGGTGCTGTCCACCGTCCCGTCCTCGTTCAACCGCCCGATGAAGTTGCGCGGTTTCCCGCCCAGTGTCGTGAACAGGCCGCCCACCAGCACCTTCCCATCCGCTTGCACCGCCAGAGCATACACGTAGCTGTTTGCCCCTGGATCAAACGTGCTGTCCACTGTCCCGTCCGCATTCAAGCGGCCAATGTGGTTGCGTGTCTGCCCGCCCAGTGTGGTGAAAACGCCACCCGCCAACACCTTCCCGTCCGCCTGCAACGCCAGAGAAAGCACGTAGAAGTCCACCCCAAGATTGAACGTCCTGTCTGCTGTCCCGTTCCCATTCAACCGGCCAATGCGGTACGCCCGCTCGCTTAGCCACGTGAAGTTCCCTGCGGCCAGCACCTTCCCATCCTCTTGCACCGCCAGTGCATACACGGAGTCGTCTGCTCCCTGATCGAATGCGCTATCCGCTATCCCGTCCGCGTTCAGCTGACCAATCCGATAGCGCGGCTGCCCACCCAGAGTGGTAAAATCACCGCCCACCAGGATCTTCCCGTCCGCTTGCACCGCCAGTGCATACACGATGCTGTTCGCCCCTGAATTGAAGTTTGTTTCAACCGTCACCAAGTTTACCCAAAGCATGCATGGTGCGCTGGTGACACTCCCGTACGTGTTGGTCACCACCACATCGTACGAACCAGCGTCGACCGCCTGCGCAGCGGCCAGTGCCAAAGTGGAATTCGTGGCTCCGGCTAGGGCTATCCCTCCTTTCCGCCACTGATAACCCATCGGCGCGGTGCCTGCCACGATTACCGTAAAGGCCACACTCTCTCCTGCAAAGCGATCCTGACTGAGCGGTTGCGTCAAGATAACCGGGTCGCGCACATTCAGGATCGCCGGGGCGCTTGTGACACTGCCGTAAGCGTTGCTCACGACCACGGAATACTGACCCATATCCACCCCTGAGACGTCGGTGAGTATCAGCACGTTGGTCTGTGCCCCGGAGACATGTCCTGCGTCGGTCAACGGGGTTCCACCGTTGTACCACTGATAACCCAACGGCCCACTGCCTTCAGCACTCACGGTGAAGGTGACCGAGCCACCAATGGTATTGGTCTGGCTCACGGGGTAATTTCTCAAGAATGGGTGGCCGCCATACGTCTCCAGAAACCAAGCTGAGTGAGCACCTTGTATCCACCCCCGGGCACGAAGTGAGGCGTTAGCTGGCAATGAGGCGTTGCGCAACTCCCACCCGCCTTCTTGTCCGCCACCCTGAGCAGCCACGCGTGCACCCTCTCCGATCGGCGTCCAAGCCGAGCCGTTAGTGCTGACTTCAAAAGTGGATCGCCAGATCTCCGGGCTAGATCCGCCTCGCAACCACGTGATTGTCGCACCGTCATGATCCAAGCTCTGTGTCGCCGCAGCGGTAGCAGCGTGCCTGCTGCATATGACCGGCGGTCCCTGTAAACCATAGGCTACGGTATAACGCCTGTAATCACCGACCAGCACCTGGCCATCCGCCTGAATCTCGACGTCATAAGCGTTGAAGTTTGCGTAGAGGCCTAAGTTGAAATTGCTGTCCACCGTACCATTGGGGTGGAGACGACCAAGGCTCCAGCGCGGGTATCCCCCAAACGTCTTGAAGTGCCCCCCCACCAGTATCTTCCCATCCGCTTGCAGTGCGATGGTCCAGACTGAAGGTGGACTACCAGCAACGGTGCCTTCGACGTCAGCAACGAACGTGTGGTCCAATGTCCCATCTGCGTTGATGCGAGCCAGAGATTTGCGCGGCTGGCCGTCCATCGCGTTGAAGGTGCCTCCAACTAGTATCTTCCCGTCGGCCTGAAGGGCAATGGCATAGACGACATCGCACTCAAACCAACCAAACGGCGGTAGGAATGTGTCATCGACTGTCCCGTCTGCGTTCAAGCGTGCAATCCGGTACCGGGCTGTTTCAGCAACCACATTGAAGTCGCCTCCAACCAGTATCTTCCCGTCCGGTTGTATTGCGAGGCAACGGACAGCAGCGTCTGTAGATGGATCGAACTCCTGATCCACCCTTCCTTCCACGTTCAGCCGTCCGATGTGACTCCGCATTTGTCCGCCCAGCGTGGTGAACTGACCGCCCACTAGAAGCTTCCCGTCCGGTTGTACGGCTATGCTGAAGACGAATTCGTCTGCGGATGGATCGAACTCGAGATCCAGCGAGCCGTCCACCTTTAGCCGCCCGATGTAATTCCGCGTCTGCCCGCAGAGGCGTGTGAAACCACCGCCCACGAGAACTTTGCCGTCCTCTTGCACGGCCAGGCATAGTGCGCCCGAATCCGCGTTGGGAGAGTGGAAAGTGCTATCTGGTGTCCCGTCCGCATTCAGGCGTCCAACTCCGTCGCCATGACTGAAGTGGTCCTGGCCATTCCCCGCTATGAGGATCTTCCCGTCCGCCTGAATTGCCACCGCATACACACTGTCAAGCGCGGTTACATAACCCGCACTGTTCCGATGGAAAGCATAATCATCGCTTGCCAAGTTCACAGAAAGCTCGACTGGTGCACTGGTGACGCTGCCGAAATAGTTGGTCACAACCACTTCATACAGCCCAGCGTCGCTGCCTTGGATATTTTTCAGCGTCAGTGCCGATGCTGTTTCGTCGAGCAAAGGGATGCCTTGCTTTCGCCACTGGTAATTCAAAGGCATTGCCCCCGCCGCAGTCACCGGGAAACTGGCTGTCTCCCCCAGATTGCGCACTTGGTTGGTCGGTAGGTCAATCAGAAGCAGCGGCCCAGTTGTGGGCGGGGATTTGAAAGAGACTTCATCCAGCCAGCCGTGGTCCAATGCTTCACTGCCAGCGGTGTCTTTGGTGTAACACCACCGCAGGACATGCAGACCGCTCTGGATCGGGAAAACCTCTTTCCGCCAAGCCACTTCTCCCGAAATCCGCGACACCCCAACCATGTCACTGTAAAACTCCAGATAGTCGCAGTATGCCTGAGATGACACCTTCCACCAGAAGGAGAGCACGCCAGGTCCGGTGACGGTGGTTTCTAGCCACGATCCCTGGCTGTGGGTGATTGGGCCGCTCTGGGCAGCCAGGACGCCGTCGTGAGTGTAAGTCGTCTGAGCCGTCCAAGGCGCATCGCCACCGGTGGTCCAGAACAGATAGGGTGGATTCAATGCGATCGCGAAGTCACTTGGTTCCATCACCGTCAAGTGGGCGACGGTGCTGGTGACGCTGCAGTAACAGTTGCTGACCACCACCCGGTAGTCGCCTGCCTGGAATGGTTGCACGTTCGTCACTGCATACGACTCGACCGTGGCTCCAGGCAGGTTACTACCATTAAGTTGCCACTGATAACCAAGGGTGCCGCCGCCTCCGGCGTAAACACTGAAATCGGCCACAGTGCCCGGAGCATTCGTCCGACTCACGGGCTGGGTGAGGAGGACCGGAGGACCGGCATACGCCTCGATAACGGAAGCACTGCCGTTGTACTCCCCACCGGTGGTGAAACCCCGTGCCCGCACGGTGATGCTGGGGGTCGCCGCCGCGTGCAGCAGTTCCCAGCCTGGGGACGGATCGTGCGGTGTCGCGGTTAGGCGCGAGCCTTCGCCAAGAAGCGTCCAATCCGTGCCGTTGGTGGAAAACTCGAACGTGGTGCGCCAGACCTCTGGACTGGCGCCTCCCCGCCGCCAAGTGAGTGTCGAACCGTCATAACTGAGACTCTGCGTGGCAGGTCTCGTGTTGCTTAACCGAGCAATGCTATTGCGTGCCTGCCCGTCCAGCGCGATGAAACATCCACCCATGAGAACCTCCCCGTCCGCCTGCAACGTAAGGGAGTACACCATACCGCTCGCCCCCGGATTGAAGGTGCTATCAAGCGTCCCATCAGTGTTCAACCGCCCAATGCTGTTACACGTCTGGCCACCCAGCATGGTGAACCGGCCGCCCACCAACACCTTCCCGTCCGCCTGCAACGCAAGCGAGTGCACCCAACCGCTTGCCTCCAGATTGAACCTGCTGTCCAGCATCCCGTCCGCACTCAACCGGGAAATCCGGCTCTTCGGCTGCCCGTCCGGTGTGAAGAAAAGAATGCCCACGAGAATCTTCCCGTCCGCCTGCACTGCCAAGGAATACACGATGCCGCCCGCCCCCGGATTGAAGGCGCCATCGAGCGTCCCGTCCGCATTCAAGCGCCCAATCCCATCACGTGCCTGCCCACACAAAGTCGTGAAGGCTCCTCCAACTATCACCTTCCCGTCCGCCTGCACCGCCAAGCAACCCACCCAAGCGTTCGCCCCCGTACTAAAGGTGTTGTCCGCCGTGCCGTCCGCGTTCAACCGCCCAATGTTGGTCCGCTCTTGCTCGGCCAGCCTTGTGAAGGATCCTCCCACCAGCACCTTTCCGTCTGCCTGTATTGCGAGGCAATTTACGAGACCGCTCGCCCGCGGATTGAAAGTGCTATCGAGCGTTCCGTCCGCGTTCAGCCGCCCAATGTTGGTCCGCTCTTGCTCGCCCAGCGTTGTGAAGGACCCTCCCACCAGCACCTTTCCGTCTGCCTGTACTGCGAGGCAATTCACAAGTCCGTTGGCCCCTGGGTTGAAGGTGGTGTCCAGCACCCCGTCCGCGTTCAACCGCCCAATATAGTTGCGCGCCTGCCCACCAAGCACCGTGAATCTCCCTCCCGCCAGCACCTTCCCGTTCGGCTGTACCGCAAGGCAACAAACATCGCCGTTCGCCCCCGGATTAAAGTCGTCGGGTGAGGGAGTCTGGCCCAAGACAGGCTGAGGGTTGAAGGTTGGGAGCAGATTGATCATGGCCAGCAAGGTGGCAAGGCCGGAAACGCGAGCAAGGAGAGGCGGTGTCTTCATGAGATCAGCGAGCTGGAAAGCAGTGTAAGTCGAACACGGGATTCTGAGGACCGAGAGCGCGGGAGCTGGATGGGGTTGACCCGGTTTGATGGACACCCTGGAGGGGCGGAGCGCAGGGTTGTTTT
>CAZJTM010000217.1:0-10203 GCA_964548925.1 uncultured Verrucomicrobiota bacterium
AAAGTGCTAAGCCTCTTAGCCTCAATGTCGGCCTTAGCTGTAAAGCCGCGCCCTACCGGCGAGGAGGCTTTGAATGCGCGTTGGTTGCCTGCATGCCGGGCCGGATCCCGGAGCGCCGATATGCCTGTCCGCCGGCGGGCGACCGTCCTGCTCCCCGGCGGACAACAAGCTCCGCTTTTTTGGCAAGAAACCGAGATGCGCCCTCAGTCTTTGTGTGTTTTTGAATTGGCGACCGACCGTCTCACCGGCGTGCGCTGCCGGCGCGGTGGCCTTGACCCACAGGAAGTACCAGCCTTAACTACCGCCATGGATCTGTTACTCGCAAGTCGGACTGCCGCGCAACTCCGTCGTGCCATGGCCGTGCGCACCGCTCCGTGCGTTGACTTGAGTTTCAAGCACGGCGGCGAACCGTGGAGACGCCGCGTCGTTCGTTGGCTCAGGAGTGCGGTTTCGAGGTGTTGACTCTCTCGCCGGGGTATGGACGCCGCGCGATTTTCACTGGTCCGGCTGGCGGGCGGCCACTGTGCCGTCCACGCGCAGGAGTATGGTGAGGCCATGCATCCGGGCCTTGGCCCGGCGGCGGAGGCGGAGGCGCTTTATGTCAGCCAACTCAGGCGGTGTGGGGGGCTTCGTCACCGCTCTGGGGAATTTGTCCTTTGGGACGTGGGACTTGGCGCGGCGGCGAATGTGTTGACGGCGCTCCACGCCACCCAGGGATTCGCCGGCCGGTTTCGCGTGGTCAGCTTCGACAACACTCTCGAAGCGCTGGCGTTCGCCTTGGAGCACGCTCAAGCCCTCGGTTATTTCCACGGTTACGAACCCGTCGTGGGGCGGTTGCTGCGGGAGCGCGTCGCGGAATTCCCGGAGGGCGGGCGAAGCGTTCAGTGGCAGGTGATCGTGGATGATCTGCCGGGGTGGGCGGCCAGTCCTGCGGCGGCCCATGTGCCGAAGCCGGACGCCATTTTCTTCGACGCCTTTTCGCCGGCAAAGAATCCGGCCATGTGGACGTTGCCGCTCTTTGAGAGGCTGTATGCGCTGCTCGATCCCCGGCGGCCCTGCGTGCTCGCGACCTACTCGCGCAGCACGATGGTTCGGGTGGCTTTGCTCCTCGCCGGGTTTTTCGTGGGGCGGGGCCGAGGCAGTGGCCCGAAAGAAGAGACGACCGTGGCCGCGAACCGGCTGGAATGTTTGGAAGAACCGCTTGGTGCCGAATGGTTGCGTCGCGCCAGACGATCGGGCGGCGCCGAGCCATTGCGCGAAGCCAACTATCGCCAAGCGCCGCTCTCGGATCAATCTTGGGCGCGGCTGCAAGCCCACCCGCAATTCGTCATCGGGCGGACGGCGACCGGCGACCCCTCTCCGCAACCCGCGTTTCCGAATCTTCGACAATGACGCGAAAGCCGACGTTGAACACGCGTTGCCAGGGTGGATAGGAGAGGCGGGCGTCCGCCGTGCAGCGATGTGGGCGGTCGTACCAGGAGCCGCCACGCACGATGTATCCGCCACCCGGCGGATTGGAGGGGGTCGCGGAGCGGGTCCATTCCCAGACGTTGCCGTGCAGGTCGTGCAAGCCCCATGGGTTGGGCTGGTAGCGGCCCACCGCTTCGGCGACAAAGCCACCGTCGTTGAAACGGTCGTCGCGCGGAATCCAGTCGTCGTAGCGGTTGGGATTCATCATGGGCCGCGCGTCCGAGTAATTGTCGAGCGAAGTGTCGGCGGCAAACTCGGCGAGCGTTTTGTCGCCAAGATTCGCGAAGGGCGAGTAGTCCGCGTCGAGGTCTCCGAACCAAAACGGTGTGGCACTTCCGGCGCGGCAGGCCCATTCCCATTGGGCTTCGGTCGGCAGCGTGACGGGCAATCCGCTCTTCCGCGCCAGCCAGCGGCAGAAGACGACGGCTTCCTCCCACGCCACGCGCACTGCGGGTTGATTGGGCTGGTTCACATCGTAGCCGAGTCGCCCGAATTGGTAGCCGTGGCGATCCTCGGTGCGGCTGTCGTGCTCGGGCCGGAACTGGCGGAACTGGCGGTTCGCCGTCTCGCTCTTGGCCATCCAAAACGGCTTCACCTCGACGACCGCACGCGGGGCTTTGCTTCCCGGGCCCTCGCCACTGCCCATGATGAACTTCCCTCCTGGCACCCGCGCCAGTTCCAGCGTCACCCCGTCGCCGAGGTCCAGCGTCAGGGTCGGCTTTCCGTCCGGCGAAGCGGTTATTTGCTTTGAGACGGCGGTCGCCGCGTCGAAAGGCCAGCCTTCGCAAACCAACGGCGGCGCTTCGGATCGGGCCGGCTCGGCGGGAAGTACCGGCGTTGTGTCTGGCTGGCGGACGACCGGGATGGCTTCGTAATCGGGATGCGGGCCGGAGGGAACGTAGCGGCGCCGCAACTCCTCGGCGCGGCGATTCACGGACGCGAGTTTTGCGCCCCCCGGTTGGTCACCGCGGAATTGCGGGATTTCACCCCAGGTGCCGTAAAACGGCGCGTTGAGATCCGCCCACGCGGCCAGCCGTTCCCACGCTTCTGCATCCAGCGTCACTCCGTGATGGCCGTTTGCGAGCACCTGGCCCAGCTCGGTGGTGCTGAAGTGGAATTCGAGCGGCGTGAGCATCAAACGGTCGCCTTCGATGCCGGCGCGGCGCACGTAGCGTTGAAGCTGGAAATAGGCCTCGGTGAACTTGCCGCCGCCATCCCATCGCCCGGCCAGTTGGCTGGACCAGTTCGTCAGGGGTTGGTCGCCCTTCAAGAGAGGCCGATCCGGCGTGGCGCCGTCGTGGCAGCCCACGCAGTATTTGTCCAGCACCTGCTGAACCTCTCGCACGAAGCTGAACCCTCGCGCCGGCCCGTGCCAGGGCTCGATGGGTGACGGGGCGCGGCGTGCCGCGAGCGCGGGGCGGTTGAGCGAAACCTCGTCCTGCGGCTCATGGCATCCGGCGCAGGAAATCGCCTCGCCGGGCATGCCGACGAACCAACTCCGCATGAGCTGCAAGGCCTGTCCTTTCTCGTCCAGCGGTTGGAGCGACAGCGGCGAGTTGGCGGGCACGGTGAAATGCGCCGAGCCGTCTGCCTCGACCGGCACCGTGCCGAGAATCCGCTTCACGTCCCACGGACCGTCCAACCCCAGCGTTCCGTAGAGTCCACCGAAGCCGCGTCGCGAGAAGTAGTATTCGATCACGCGCAGTTGCTTCACCGTGCCGCGCGGAACGCCTCGCAGGCCGGGCCCTTGGTAGATGTCGGTGATGAACACGCTTGCGTCGTCGCGGGCAAGGTTGACCCGGTCCGGAATCGCCGGCGGCGTCTGGGTCTTTTGCAGCGGGATCGGCCAGAGCAGCGCGGCGCCTTCGACCTGTTTGACGAGCGTGAGATTGTCGAACACGTCCACCAGATAGATGCCCCAGAGCGCGTTGGGAGCGAGCTTTGCGGCGACGAGGTGGTATTTCGCGCTCAACGGCCACGGCATCAGGAACTGCGGCCAGACCCCATCTACCAACCGGTCGCGCACGATGGGCTCGACCACCTTCCCGCGCCCCGGAATCTCCTGCACAATGCCTTCGCCGTCCCGCCGTCCCTGGCTTGGATCGAGGATTAGCAGCCGGCCCGAGCGCGGCGTGCCGTGGTGCCCGCCCGCGACGCCGATGATCTGATGGGGTTCGCCGGGAATGGCTTTGGCGTAGAAGAACGAGCCCGGAAACCACGACCCGCTGCCGCGAAACTCGCGCTGGTCCGTGCCGTCGGGATTCATGTGAAACAGGATGCGGGAGTTCGCGTGCGACTGGTCCGTGTATTCCCAACGCAGATAGAGCACGCGTCCGTTCGGCAACATCGTGGGACACCAGTCGCTGTCCTGCTCGAAGGTGAGTTGGCGAATGCTTCCTGACCGCGGATCGAGCAGGTACAGGCACGTCATCGCCTGCGCGCCAAATTCGCACGGCAGACCCTGATAGACCGCCGTCGAAGCGAACACGATGCGTCCGTCCGGCAGGTAGCAAGGGTCGAAGTGACCGACATCCTCGCCATCGTCGGGAGTGACCTGCCGCAAACCGGTGCCGTCCACGGCGATTTCCCAGAGCCGCCAGTTGGCCTCCTTCCCGCCGCGCTTGGCGAAGAGCAAACGCCCGGCGTCGAAGTGCAGCACGGGATCCAAAAGGGACTCCAAGTTTCCGGGCCGGTAGAGCGTGGCGAGTTGCGGCTCGCCTCGCAGGTGGGAAAGGACGGCGAGTTCGTCATCCCAGTGGCCTTCACGCGGAGTGTCGTCGCTCGTGTGGGCGTTGAGCGTGCCGACCCCGAGGGCGCCACCCATGGCGTGCCGGGCGGCTTCCGGCTTGGGGAAACCGCGCTTCAAGACCAGCAGGCGGTCGAAGTCCAGCAGGGGATTGGCCAACAGCGCCTCGCGTTGGAGTGCCGCCAATTCGTTCGCTGCCCCCGCCGAGGTCGCGGGCTGCTTCAGTTGCGCCTCCACAGCCGCGACGCGGTTGAGAAACTCCGAGCCTTTCGGATAACGCGGGCCGAAAGTGGCCAAGAGGTCTTCGATGGCGAGGCGCAGCGAGACAACTGCGTCTTCGGGGGCCGCGGCGAAAGAGCCTGTCGCAGCGGCGACCATCGGCAACGGTCGCGCTTTGGGACGCTGTGGCACAAAGCCGGCAGGGATTTCCTCAGCTTCAAAGCGCAGGCTGACCACGTGGGGAAAGTCGCCGGGGCGGGTCAACCGAAGCGTGTGCGAGCCGCGGGTGACGTTGAACTCGGCCGCGGCTTCCCACGCGGCGCCACTGGTGTCCCACGAGCCGCTGGGGGTGCGGCAGATTGAGGCCACGACGACGCCGTCCAGCGAGAGTTCGACCGGACGCGCGCTGGCCGCCGCGTAAAGAACGCGCAGGCGGTAACGGCCCGCCGCCGGGAACGGAATGTCATACTCCACCACCACCGGCGAGTGTCCGCCATAGGCCACCATCGGTCCGGCATCCGCATATTGGTCGGTGAAGGTCCTGACGTTGCCGCGGTCGAAGGCCCAGGCCGGGATTTCAAATGCACCGGCGACGACGTGGGTGGGGGCGATCAACAGGCTAAAGAACACAGCAGAGAAAAACATGCGCCGGTGACTCGGACTTCGAAGGAAATCCCAAATCCGAAATCCGCGGCGGGTTCTCATGGTGTTTCGAGGATTCACAGATGGTGCCGATGGAGGGGATCGAACCCCCAAGCCCTTACGGGCACCAGATTTTGAGTCTAGCGCGTCTGCCAATTCCGCCACATCGGCTACCTTATATTCAAGGACTTAGGCATTGTCCAAGAATCGAGCTTGCCACTTGCTACAGTATTCGCGACAGTGTTGCCGTATGAAACGCATAGCAACGCTGGGCAATCCCACTGCGTCAAGCTCAAGCTCACGGCGACACAGATACACCAAGGTTCTGGACAATCGCAAGCACGCAATTCGCGGCCTGTGGCGGCGCAACGGGAGGTTCGTTGCCCGGATCACCGTCGAAGACGATGCTGGACGCAAGGCGGTCAAATGGGTGCCATTGGAAGCTACCACGGCGGCTGAGGCGAAACAGGAGTTCGACAAGCTGGTTATCGAGCGGAGCGAGAACCGGCTGCGGCATATCGGGCGTGGCCCGAAATTCGCCGACTACTTGAAGCACACCTACCTTCCTCGCCTCGAAACTTCGGGCAAAAAGGCCGACACGTTGGTAACAGAAAAAGGTCACCTGAAGCGCTGGTGTGAGTCCATTGGTCACTTGTACCTCGACAAGATCAAAGCGTATCACATCACAGGCCAAGTGCAGAAGCTCAAGGAGCACGGCAAAGCCGGTCGCACATGCAACCTGGCGGTGGTCGTGTTGCGGAATGTGCTCAAGAGTGCGCGAATGGACGGGTTTATCAAGGCCCTTCCGGTCGAAGGCATCTCGTGGCAGCGCACAGAGAAAAAGGCACGCCGCCTTTTCACGAGGGAGGATGTTGACCAGTTCTGCGAGGCGGCCTTGGCGGCTTCAAAGAACGGGTTGCAGTTCACCGATTTCATCCGACTGCTCGCGCTCTGCGGTGCTCGTGAACAGGAAGCCATCAAACTCCGCTGGGCCGATGTGGATTTTGGACACAAGCTGCTCACCATCGGCGCGGACGCGGACACGAAGAATAGGGAGGCGCGTCGTGTGGACTTCAACGCCACACTGGAAGCGCACCTGAAGGCCATGTGCGCCCGCCGCGCCCCAGACTCACAGTGGCTCTTTCCGAGCCCGCAGCGTGGCAGTCGAGACGAGCGTGCGAAAACCTTCCGCGAGTCTCTGCTACTGACAAGGGCCGTAGGCGGCTACGCCTGTCAGGATTGCGGTAAGCTGGCATTTGGGCCTGAAGCCCCCAAGGCTTGCGCGCAGTGCCAAGGAACACAGTTGGCGGCCAAGACGCCGGCTCTGCCGGAGCACCTGCAACGCTTCGGCTTTCATGATTGCCGACACCATTTCATCAGCTTCTGCGTGATGAGCGGAATTGACTACATGACGATTGCGCGCTGGGTGGGGCACAAAGACGGCGGCGTGTTGATCGGCAAGGTTTACGGGCATCTGAGCAACGAGCACGCCCAGGCGCAGGCGGCGCGGCTACACTTCGGTCCAGCCGTCGTGCAGTTGCCGCAGGCAGCGACGGCCTGACGGCTCGTTTGCCTCACGGGGAAATGCCATGCCCCTCGGTTCTGTGCCCCGCATCTTGAGCCACAGATGCAGCGTTAGTTTAGCGCTACTGAGAGGCCAGAGGGTATTCTCGTAAACAAGCAGGCCAACGCACCGTGCCCGCCGTTTACGTTTTCCACTTCCCCGTTTACGGTCTTTCCCGCTGATACCCAGAGGCTTGCGGCGTATTCATCGCCTCCGACCAGATCGCCGTCGTCCTAATTCACGCGGTTAAGCTGCGATGCGCTGCCCTTCGCCGGATTGCAAAGCGGCGATTGTATGTAGAGCATGAGCGACATTCAAAACGCGTGCAACGGCGGGCTGCGGAGCTACAACAGCTGGCTCCAAGAAATTCAGGTCAGCGACGTTACGGGGTGGCGCTGGCGCAAGCGCGGCTGGATCACGGTTCAAAACATTTCGGGCCGAGCTTACATTGAGCAAGCGGAAATCAACCGCTTCATCGAGCGCGTCAAGCGCGGCGACTTTGCCCAAAGACCCGTAGTGCCGGTCAGTGGCGGCTGGAGCAAAGGTGAGCGCGCAGCTAGAAGCCGACACCGTCAAGCAGCTCCCACGCGGGACAAAGGGAGGCCGACGTGAGCTCGGAAGACCGGCGTGGGTGGTGTGCAACCACCACCCGCGCTGAAATCGCCCACACGGAGACTAACCCATGAAGGACTCCAAGCTAAATACTAACCGCCCGCTTTGCAGCTCACCCTCGCGGAGGACGCAGACGTGAACATGGATCACCTGCCCGAATGGTTGCAGGAGGAACTCGATAACTGCCCCTCGGCTGGCGGTGGTGTTCACACCTGGCTATTCAAGATGGCGCGGCTGCTGCACTGGCATGTTCCGAATCAACAGGGGCTGGCGGACTTGCTGGAGGCCAAAGTCCAAGGGTGTGGGCGTGATGTTCCTCGTCGTGAAATTGAAGCTGCTGTCGCCGACAGTCGGGTGGTGATGTGGCGGCCTGGGGGTGGTAGTGGTGGTTACCTCCACGTCGAGTACGAAGACGAGGATTGTGACCAGGGACGCCCCCGCGCTCTGCTATCTCGGCCTGCGGTACGCACTCGTCAACCGCTGCCTCGCCGCCCTGATGAGGGACTCAACCGCATCGCCCTGAACCTGCCGCTTCTGAGGGACATCGTCCTCAATGGCGTGCGGCTGTCCTGCCTCCGTGATCTTTCGCCTGTTAACTGCGTCATACCTAGTGGCTACCGGATGGCGACGCTTGTTCTGGAGGTGCTCTTTGGAGATGGACTCTTGTGCTGCGGCTATACCCAGAGCGAATTTGACACGAACCCACTCAAAGAGTGGGAGGATTTGTGGAGCATGGCCTTCGTCGTCCCGAACCCGATGATCGCGCCACAGGGACGGACAAAGGACGGGAGGCTTTCCGCACACACACTCGACAACACCGGGCCGCGCCGGTTTCTCGTGGTCGAGTGCGATTTTGGTCTGCTGGAGCGCGATGGTAAGACGCGGAAGCCCTGCGCCGTCTTTGTTGAGGAGATGGCGGCGTTGGGGATCACGATCGCCGACATCTCGGCGGCGGTGCTGATGCACTTGTCGGCGTATGCGCCGCTGGTGCTCATCGTCAGCTCCGGCGGCAAGAGCTTGCACGGGTGGTTTTACTGCGGGGGGGACGAGGAGGAAGAATTCCTCACGTTTTTCCGGTATGCCATCTCGCTGGGCGCGGATTGGCGCATGTGGTTGCGGTCGCAGTTCGCCCGCATGCCGGACGGTACGCGCGACAATGGTAAGCGCCAGGAGGTGCTCTACTTTGATCCGAGGCCACTCGGCGACTCCCATCTGTCCGACCAGGTGCGGCGGGCTTTGGTGCAAATGTACCGCTCCGAAGCCGGCGAGGATTGATCCTATGCGAACACCCCCCAAACCTCTTGGTAGCTCTGGTGAAAAGCCCCAAGCTGAGCCACAGCGCGCTCACACGGAAGCGCCGCCGCCCATTACCAACGAGATGCTCGATGTGGTGCTTGCGTGCTATTTTCGGAGGCCCATTTCCTTTGCAGAGCACGCACAGGGCCTGCCGGAGCTTTTCACCGGACGACGACGGAAGTTGATCCAAATCTACAATCGCCTAGCGGCAGAAATGGACTCTGTGACGCTCGAAGCCGTGGAGCAGGAATATACACGCCAGTCAGGTACCGACGGCGAGAAGCTCCGCATGCTTCAAGACCAGATTGACGCCATTGCGAAAGTAGATGTAGATGCACAGATGCCCTACGTGTTGTCGCGGGTCGCGCTCTGGATTAGGGAATGCGCCGAGGAGCGGGCGGCAGATCGGTACGTGGATGCACGGGCGCGAGTCAGGCACCTTCAGTCTGACGAAGCCAGGCAGGAACTCAAGGAGGCTCGGGACCACTTGGTCACGACAGCGCTCGGACTCGCAAACTCCATTCAAATCGAAAGTGATTCCGAACTGATGGACGCAGAAATCCCCGAAGCCGGCCCCGTCATTGAAGGATTATTAGATGCTGGCATGGTGGGTCTGTTCGGGGCATCGAGCAAGTCTTACAAAACGTGGGTGAGCATGATGCTGGCCTGCGGGGTCGCTTACACCGGTCGCTGGCTGGGCTTCAGATGTATGAAGGGCAAAGTCCTTTACCTCAATTACGAGCTGACCCGTAAGTCCGCGCAAGACCGATTGAAGGCCATCTACGGAGCGCTCGGCATCCAGCCTAAAAACATGATCGAGGTCGTCCAGCTCAAGGGGGCAGCGCTTGAACCGGAGGTCATCATAAACACGCTGATGCAGCGTTGTCGGCTGAAAGAATACCGACTAATCATCATTGATCCGCTCTACGTTTTCGAGGGCGGCAAGGCGGAGAATTCCAACGACGAAATGGCGCTGCTGATGCTCCAGTTTATCGCATTGGCCACAAAAACCGGCACTGCCGTCTGGATTTGTCATCATTTCAGCAAGGGCAACCAGGCCCTCAAAGACCTGCTAGACCGTTTCGCGGGAGCAGGGGCTCTCGGTCGGGCGATTGATACAGCTGTGGGGATGACCCCGCACAAGGAGCACAACGATGGCGACAAGATTTACACTATGGAATTCGAGGTTAGGAACCACAAAGAAACTGACCCCTTCGTCGTGCGCTGGCAGTACCCGCTCATGGTTGTGGCGACTGGTTACGACCCCGCCGAGCTGAAGCAACCGAGGAGAGGGGCGGCTTCACAGTATGCGGATTCTGACTTTCTACACTGCCTGCCGGCAGTAGGAGAGGGTGCCCCCCTCACCTACGGCGAATGGAAAAAGGCTGTGATGCAATCCACAGGAATTAGAAGCGACGACACCTTCAAGAGGAGGCGAAAAGCCCTCGTCGAGGCCGGGAAAGTTGTTCATGTCGGTGACGGGTACGCGAAGCCTGTCTCAAAGATCAGTGTGAATGAACATCCGAATGGGGAACTGGAGCGGTGATGTTTCTTCCCCCCTTTTCGTGTTACAGGGCGGAAACGTCGCCCCAAATCTGCTGGTTCTGCATATCCCCGTCCCTCTAGTTCGTTTTTGCGGTTTTCACTATCTCGC
>CAZJTM010000218.1:0-10162 GCA_964548925.1 uncultured Verrucomicrobiota bacterium
GGTCAATTTGCTGTTTGTCCAGTAAGTTGTACGCGCTGCCAGACAGTCCATTGTCCCAGACCTTGACTGTGGTGGTCCCATTGATCAGGTATGGGTAGCCGTTGCTCGGGCTATGATCGCGAATATCAACATTCGCATACAGGTCCTTCCGGTAGTAGGCACCGGATGAGCCAAAGAACTCAATCCACGCATAAGGGCCTCCTGCGGTTCCCCAAGTGGTGTTCAAGAGCGTATGTACCGACTTCACGCCGAACACGCCCACCGGGAACTGGTTCGTGCGAACATCGGAGCCGCCCCCGCCTGCGGAGTAGCCGTCCCACATCTGGTTGCCAGACGTTGGAATAGTGAAGGGGACTCCGCCCAGCAAAATGTTGCCTGGGGTGAAGGTGTAGGACAAATACGCCAACGGCTGATTGAAGGTGGATGAGAGATCAATGGGCTGGTACGTGTCCGCTCGCGTACAGACGTTTGCCATGGCTAGGACAACAAAGACCGCGACCGACACAATGAGTGTCCGGATGTGACCGATGTGCCTTGTCGAGAAATCACATAAACGCACGTGCGGTCTCATGGTTGAGGTGATGAACGCGAACGATATCGAAGTAGTTTTCATTTGGGGGTGCTTTCTCTTTCAACTGGATAGTCCGTAGTTTGTGTTTGGCTGTCTTCTCAGGTTTTGGTTAGACGGCTCTCCTCGTTACTACGCGGCGGGCGGGCGGGTTCTGACAGGAATCTGCTGCCGGGCTGAGAAGTCATGCGCAAGACGGCTGGTCAGCGATCAGCGCCGGCGTTGGTCGGCGGCAGTGTGATCGTGGACTCTGGTGACCGCGTGCAACCCTTGAAGCCCCGCACCGGCGGCTCGGCAGACCGTCGCGTCTTCCGGCTGGAGACAGCAGATTTGGCGGCGCTCTGCCGAGTCGCCGCTAGGCTGAGTGCATCGCTACACGCAGTGGTTTACCACAGACCGAGGAACTGGCGCGGCTGGAGTTCTACCATGTATGGCTTGTCGGCGAAGAACAACAACTGGTTGCGGCCCGAGCGCTCGAAGTCATCTACCCGGCCAGGGGGCATCCCCGGCAAGTCGGCCCACTGATCGGCCAGTTTGAGCATCGCAATCCGGCGGAGTCCGCCGTCGAGGATGTGCAGGCGGGGCTCGGGAAACACCCGCCGGGTGACCGGTTCGCCCGGCCGGCCCAGATAGACCGGTGATGCCAACTCGTACCGCGCTGACAAGACAGCCAGTTCCGGCTTGCCATCGTGGTTCAGGTCCCCGACCCCCGCGATATGAAGAAAGGAGTTCGTCGGCATGTTCGGCGCCAGCGGTCTTCTAGCTTTCAGCGTCAGATCGGCTCGCAACACGAGCAGTTCCCCGCCGTGGAGAGCGAAGACCATTTCCTCCTGGCCGTCGGAGTCGAGATCGGCAACCGCATAATCCTGGATGTAGGCATTCACGTTGGTGCGTGACGTGACGTTTCCGTCGTTATCCAGCGCGACAACGAGTCCTTGCGCGGGCAAACCCTCCTCTTGTCGCCGGTCTTGCCCGGAGAACGTGACAACCGCGCACAGGCGTTTGTTGCCCGCCCGGTCCATCCGGACAACGATGGGTCGTGACTGGCTAAGTTCAGGTCCCAACGGGGCATTCCAGAGCTGATCCCCGTCTGCTGAGAACGCGAGAATGTAACTGTGCGAATCGTCGGTACCGTCTTCGGCATGGTTCCCGTTATTCGGACCACTGGTGCCGCAAATGATCTCGTCGCACCGGTCGCCATCAAGATCGAAGCACTCGATGTTGAAGATCGCTGGCGCGGTGTAGCGATGCCAAAGCTCCGTCCCATCGTCGAAACTAAAGGAATACAAACCCCGCGGCAGATGGCCGTACCCGCTGTTCAACTTGGCGAGTAGTTGCCGCTGACCGTCATGTGCCAGTTCCACGACTTTCAGCGCCGCCAAGATCGTTCCAGAGAGTTCAGGTTGACTAGACGTCGGCAAGTAGCCCTGCGCGCCAAACCGGATTCGATAGCCCTCGCGGTCCAGCAACTCGGGTTGAAGGGCCACCATGACTTGGTTGGTGCCGGATTGCCAGGCTACAAGCGCTCGACATTGTTGATCACCGCGTCCTTCGAGCACGGTATCCAGTGAGAGGCCATGATCCGCGACTTCCGGCGGCTTCCATTGCGCAAGCAGCTCTCCAGCGGTGCTGAACACAAGGAACCTGTTTGAGTTGGCCGCAAGCAGGTCTAATGCGCCATCGCCATTCCAGTCCGCCACGTGCCCGGACCACAGAGGCGGAGGTCCTGGTGGCTCAATGGTTCGGACGAGCTTGAGATTCGGCCCACGCGTAACGAAAAGCGTGCTGGCCAGCAGCACCACGGCCAGCGCCGCCGCGACTGCGAACGGGCGGTGGGGAGAATTCCGCTTGGCGAGACGTTTGCCCTGTTGCAGGAGCAGCAGATCGGCCTGCATTTCCGCGGCGGAGGTATAGCGGGTTCGCGGCTTCGGATCGCAGGCGCGGACGATGACCTCGTTGAGTTTTACCACGGCCTCTTTGTCCACGAAATCTTTGAGCTGCGTCGGCAGCTCGGGATAGTCCTGGCGGTCCCGGCCCGTGCTGGCTTCGTAGAGGACTTTGCCCAGCGCATAAACATCCGCGCGTGGTGTGCCGGGCCCGTCAAGCGGAACATAGCCTTCCGTGCCGACGAAGGAACGGCTGGCGTCGAGGCTCGCCACCAGGCCAATGTCCGCCAGCTTGGGCACGCCGTTGACGAAGATGATATTCGAGGGCTTGACGTCGCGATGGACCAGGCGCTGGGAATGCAGGCGTTCCAGCGCAGCCGCCAAGGACAGAGCCAAGGGCAGACATTCCTCGAACGGCAGGCGGCCACGTCGGTGGATCTCGCTGCGGAGGGTCCTCGGCTGGTAGGTGGCCGGGTTGATCTGTTGCCCGCCCTGCTGGTCGTCCGCCAGTTCCATGACGTAATGGAAGCAACCCTCGGCGTCGTTGCGGCCGACGTGGAGGAGGTGGACGAGACCTTCAACCGAGTGGGAGACCGGTTCGTACTCCTTGATTCCGTTGAATTCACGTTCGTAGGGCCGGTCGTTGTCAAAGGTCTTTCGATAGACGATCTTCACGGCCCGATAGCCCCCCACGACGTTTCGCGCCAGCCAGACCTCGCCATAGGAGCCGACGCCGATGCGCCGGAGCAACTCGTGATCGGGCACTGACGGGGGCGGAGCGGGCTGATTGCCAGGATCGTTTTTCATCGCTCAGCCAAGGTGGGGGAGGTTCAGTCTCAGCAACCATGCAGGCCACCTCGGTAGCGGGCCGGACCGTTCAACATTGTGCGGCGGCGACATCAGTTTCCCCATGAAAATCCTGCGTGCGTCGCACCAAGCCGTGCCGCCACCTGCGCTTTCAGGATTCGGCGCATTTCCGCATCCGCTGAGGTGACGACGTATTTCCGCACTTCTGTGTTGGGCCGGAGTGAAAGTCGGCGGAGCATACGGCACAGGCATCGCGGCTCAAAGCAATTTACTTTCAAGATAGGCCACCTCCTTCTTCAACAGCTTTCCAACCCGGCTTCTGGCGGCATAGACCTGATGCAGCGACACGCCGAGCGTGCTGGTGATCTCGGGCACGGACCAGTGTTTGATGACAGCCAAATCGAACATCTGGTAGTCCTTGGAGTTAACCTTTCGTTTCACCCTCTCCAGCGCGGCGTCCATGATGTTCTTCTCCCATTCCTGGTCCCAGATTGCCTGCCAGTCGAGGGCGTTCGGATCCGGCACGCGCTCGACCGTGGCTGTGCGGGTGGCGTTCTCCGGCGGCGACGGAGGGCGGCGGCCTTCCGGCGCACGGGCACGGAGCAGGTCGGCGATGCGCCAGCGCGTCGTGTGCAGCAGCCAGCCTTTGAACGAACCGAGCGCGGGGTCGTATTTGAAGTCGCGCATCCGTTTGGCCACGGTCAGTTCGGTTTCCTGCACCACATCCCGGGCTTCGGCGTCGCTGAGGCCGGCTTTGAGCGCCACGCTGTAGATGAGCTTCCAATAAGTGTCGTGGAAGTCCTGCCAGCTTCGCTGGTCGTCCCAATCCTTCAACCGGTTCAACAAACTGGCGCGAGTTGGGATCGGATCGTCTGGTTTGTCGGGCGTGCTCACAGCTTGTTGCTACCGGAGAATACGCCGCCAAGCCAGTCATTCTGACAGGAAACCGCAGCTTCCACTTTGCTGAGGAAACGTGCCCCCAGTCCGTTCTGGGCGGCTTCGTAGAACTCCATCGCGTCTCGAAGTTCGATCTCGGCGAAGGAAGCAAAACGGGCCTTCACTTCCTCAAGTCTCTCCGCAACTCGGCGAAGACAGACTCGGCGTCCCGCGCCTTGAGGATGCCGGCTTCGTAGGCTTCAATCCGCCGTTCGGACGCTGCCGCCCAAGTTGATTCACGCGCCCGCGTCTCCGCGGCCGAAAGAGAATGCCACAGTGCGTCAACCAGTTTGGCACGCTCGGTGGCTGGAAGGTTCAACGCTTCGTCTCTGATGGCCACAACACTCATGGCATGTATGCAAGCCGCTGGAGCGCCCGCGTCAAGGTTGGGCCGAGCTGCCGGAAAGCATTCTTGCAAATCGGGGATCAGATTCCCAATTTGCGAGGGTGACTGAGAACCGCTCCAGAATGATCCGTTGCCCCGCTCACCAGAAATGAAGCCACAGTCCCTCTTCATCACCGGCACGGATACTGGCGCGGGCAAGACCGTGCTGGCGACGCTGTTGACGCGGTTTCTGCGCGAGTACGGCGTGCGCGTAGTTGCACTCAAGCCGCTGTGCTCCGGCGGTCGAGATGACGCCCTGGCGTTGTGGAGTGCGGGGGGCAAGGTTTTGGCGCTTGATGAGATGAACCCGTGGCAGTTTCGCGCGCCCATTGCGCCGGTGTTGGCCGCGCGGCGCGAAGGGAAGCGGGTTCGGTTGGCGGAGGTGGTGAACCACATTCGGCGCGTGAGCCGGGGCTTTGCAGTTGTCTTGGTGGAGGGCGCGGGCGGGTTGCTGAGTCCGATGGGCGAGGATTTCGCGTCGCGGGAACTCATTGTGGCGCTGAAGGCCACGCCCATCATCGTCTCGCCGAACCGGCTGGGGGCGGTGAATCAAATCCGGCTCACGCTGGAAGCGCTGCCAGCGAGGCTGGCAGCGCAAGCGCAGGTGGTTTTCTTCGATCTGCCCAAGCCCGACAGCGCCACGCGCTCAAACGCGGCGTTGCTGGGCGAGTTCATCGAACCGGAGCGAATTCACCGCTTGCCCTGGCTGGGGATGAATGCGAAGCCGATCGTAATTCCATTGCGTGGTCGGTTGCGAGTCGGCCTGCAAAGTCTGGTCCGCTGCGTGTTGCCTGTTCCACGATGAGCGTGCTTCCGGCATCCTGCCGGAAGATCATTCTCGACACCCAGGAGAAGTTTGATCTGCCGGCTGGAAGCCGGCAGCACGCTGGCAGATCATTTCAGCGCCGCCCAGACGCGATGGACGTCGTCATGGTCATCGAGGGCTTGCAGGAATTCGCCCACTTCGGCGCGCTGGGTTTCGTTCAACTCCGGGAATTGCTTCGGTACATAGCCGAGTTCACTTGTCACCACGGTCCAGCCGTTTTGGGAAAGCCATTTGGAAACAGCGTGAACGGCGGTGCGGTCGCAGATGAATCGCGCACCCGCCACGCCTTCGGGGATGTCGTCGTTCTGCTCGCGGGTGAGTGGCTCGACTTCGTTCGCGCCGGCTTCGATGCCCGCGGCTTCGAGGTCGGCTTTGAAGTCGGGATGATGCGCCTCGACAAGGCCAACGTGGTCGAAGAGGAACTTGTTGCTGCCGGCGGTACCGAGCTGGCCCTTCTTGAAAAGGTTGCGGACTTCCGGCGCGGTACGGTTCACGTTGTCGGTGTACACCTCGACGATAAGCGGGACCTTGTGCGGCGCGTAGCCCTCGAAGACCACGTGCTCCATGACAAGTTTCTCATCGCCGAGACCCGCGCCTTTCTTGATGGCGCGCTCGATGACGTCACGGGAGACGCTCTCTTTGCGCGCCTTCTCGACGGCGGCGAAGAGCCGGGCGTTCATCGCGGGATCGGCCCCGCCCATCTTGGCGGCGACGGAGATTTCGCGGACGATCTTGCTGGTGGCGCGGCCCTTCTTGAGGCCGGCGACCAACCGTTTGGCATGCAACCATTGGCGACCCATGCGCGGAGGGTAGCAGAAGGAGGGCGTTGGTTTCAACGCTCCCCGCGACGGTTTCCGCGACCACCCGCCTGTGATGAGCGAAACGCGGGCCGCGTCCGCCGCAGGGTTGCGACCGGGGGCCGGAGCATGCCGCCGCAACGGGAAACGGTGTTGGAACGCCGCCGTCACCCGCGTAGTATCCGACGCATGGCGTCAACCAAACACTGCTGGAAATGCGGGGCGGAGTACAAAATGGCAGGTTCGCCCGGGCGTTCGGAAACCTGCCTCTGCGGGGCGGACTTGAAGGTCTGCCTGAATTGCGTCAGCTACGATCCCAAGGTGGCCTACCAGTGCCGGGACCGGCGGGCCGAACCGGTGGAGGACAAGCGTGCGGCAAACTACTGCGAATACTTCGAGATGGCGCGACGGGAATTCGTGGCGCCGGCGGAGGAGCACTCGCGCGCGGAACAGGCCCGGGCACGGATGAGAAAGCTGCTGGGCGATTGAACGTCGCCGTGACCGACTACCAGGTCAGAGACCCGAAGCGTGCGCGAAACTCACGGAATCGCTGAGCCGTTTGTTGTCGGCCCGGATGCGTGCCGCCAGCGTTTTGCCCACGCCGAAGAAGAATGCGGTGGCGATGTCCGGGGCTTCGTTCGTCAGGGCCTGGCAACCGGCCGCCGTCACTTTCAGAAGATAACTGTCTTGGTTGGCGATGATGTCAGCCGACCGCGGACCATGATCGAACAGGGAAATCTCCCCGAAAAAATCGCCGGCGCCGAGCGTGGCCAGCAGGGTTTCGCGCCCGCCGATGAGGATTCGCACCCGCAATTCTCCCTCAAGAATGAGATACATGGCGTCACCGTGTTCGCCCTGGGTCACCACGGTGGTGAACTGCTTCGCCTCGCAAATCTGCATGAAGCGGGCAAAGCGGGTCAGTTGCTCGTCGCTGAGGCTGGCGAGGATCTTGACGCGCCGCAGGGCGCCGGCCCGGATGGCGGGGGCTGACGGGCCGGGCGACGGAGGGCGTTTGCCGAAGAACATTTGCAGTTCGGGCAACTCGCTGGCGCGTTGCCAAGTGCGGTTGCGCTCCGCATAAACCCACGTCTCCGCCAGCACCCGCTCATCCTTGATCCAATGGACCAGCGCGGGCAATTCGATCGGGCCGTAGGCGGCGTTGTCGCTTCCCCAAACGTAAAAGAAGTTCGACGTCGGCTCGCTGCTCATGGGAGGCTTCTAGCACAACCGGGCGCGGAGCGAAACGAAAATGGCGTCACCGTCCCCGGAGCCGACCGGTGGAGCGATTTCGCGTGATCCCCGCAAGCGGCTGCGGCACACTCCGGGCAAGAACGCCTGAAATAATGAACCGCCGCCCGCCAAGACTCCGCGAGCCAGCACCCCCGCGAACCGTCAGGTCCAGTTGCACGGTGAAGTTCGGCGCCGGCGGACCACGAATCCTCCAGCCATGAAAACCATGCCCCCTCAGCCAAACCGCCGGAAGTTCCTCAAGCAATCCGTTGCCGCCGCACTGACGGCGCCGCTCATCACCAGCGTCGAGGAATACACGCTGGCAGCCGCCCAAGAGAAGGCTACTTCGCCGGCCACACCCCAGCTGGCGACCAAGACCACCATGCCCACCGGGATGATCGGCAACGTGAAGATCAGCCGGCTCATCTGCGGCGGCAATCTGATCAGCGGCTACGCCCACAGCCGTGATTTGATTTACGTCTCGCCGCTGCTCAAGCACTACTTCACCGACGAGAAGATCCTGGAAACCTGGGCGCTGTGCGAACAGCACGGGATCAATACCATGATCGTCTCCCCCGCCGACCAACGCGCGGTGGCGCTTTACGAGAAGTACCGGGCCCAGGGCGGACGCATCCAGTATCTCGCCCAACTCAATGCCACGAAGGACGACCTCGTGACCTGCGTCAAGCAATCCCGGGACGTGGGCGCGGCGGGTGCGTTCCTGCTCGGCAACCTGAGCGACGCTTGGACGCGCGAGGGGGACGTGGGCCGGATTGGCGAGTTGATCGCCAACATCAAAAGCCACGGTTTGATCGCCGGCGTGGCGGGACACGAACTGCGAACGGTGCAGGCGGTGGAGAAGGCGAAGGCGGCCCCGGACTTCTACATGAAGACGCTCCATGCCACGAATTACTGGTCCAGCCGCCGCCCCGATCAGATGAAGGAGGTCATTGATAACTACGGCATTGACAACTACTGGTGCATGGACCCAAAGGCAACGATCGCTTACATGGCCGAGTTGGAGCGCCCGTGGATTGCCTACAAGGTGCTCGCGGCGGGGGCCATCCACCCGCGGGCCGGCTTCAAACACGCCTTCGAGAACGGTGCGGACTTCGCCGCCGTGGGCCTGTTTGATTTCCAAATCGCCGAAGACGTGGCCATTACGAGTGAGGTCGTCAAGGCCACGCAGAATCGCGAGCGCGCTTGGTATGCCTGACCCCAAGGCCCGGTCGGTTGGGTGCGTCCGGGTGTAGGACAGGCTTCCGGCCTGTCTCCGCCTTCTTCCGGCAGTTCGATTGCCACACGCAAGGAGCCAACCACGCGTCAGCAAGCGCGGATCGGTGAGGCAGAAGTTGGCGACAGGCTGGAAGCCTGTCCTACGGCAGAGGACACAGCTTGGCCGTGGATCGGCCGGGGGCTCACGCCCAGCGCTTGAACGGCAACCGGAAGGCAAAGACCGCGCCCCGGCCCGGTTCGTTCCGCGCCCAAATCCGCCCGCCGTGGTCCTCGACGATCTTCTTGCAGATCGAGAGCCCCAACCCCGTGCCGTGCGCCTTGCCAAACGTGGCAAAGGTCTCGAACAACCGATCCGCAATCTCCGGCGCGATGCCGGGGCCGCTGTCTTCCACCTCGGTCGTGACCTCACTCTCCTGGGTGCGGAAGCGGATCCGAATTGCGCCGCCGTCGGGCATCATCTCGGTGGCATTGTGGATCAGGTTGTGAAAGACACGCCGGAATCGTCGGGGGTTGAGGTTGACGACGACCGCGGGCGGCGGATGCTCGAAGCTCAGGGCGACACGCTTGGACTCGACCTCGGTGGCGAGTTCGCAAACGACCTGCTCCACGAAGGCCGCGTAGTTGACCGGCGTCAGCTCGAACGCGGACGGCGCGCCCTGGGTGAACTCGAGAATCTCGTTGATCAGCTCGCCAATGCGCTCCGTCTGCCGGCGGATGCGGGATTGGGCGTGTTGCCGGGTCTCGGCGCTCACCCCGGCCATGCCGGACACTTCGGCGCTGAGGCTGATCAACTGCAGCGGGTTCTTGAGATCGTGAATGATCGAGCGCGCGAAGCGCCCGACGATGGCGAGCCGCTCGGCTTGCAGCACTTCCGCGAGATACTGCTGGTTGAAGGCGCGCAGGCGCTGGCTGATCTCGCGCAACAGGCTCAGCGCCAATTCGGGCGATTGTTGCACGGCGGCCAACATCGCCGCGCGGGGTATGAACACCACCGTCGAGTCCACCGCGGCGACGGCGTTCGCAGAGCGCGGCTTGTCCTCCACCACTGCCATCTCGCCGAACAGTTCGCCCTGACCAATTCGGGCGAAGACCTGACGCGGGCCCGCGCCCAACGCGCCGGACAACTCCACGCGCCCGTCCTCCACCACATACACGCCATCGCCCGGGTCGCCCTGCTTGAAGATTTCGCGCCCGGCGGCAAAGCGCCGTGATTCCGCGGCCGCTTCCAAGGAAGCAAGAACGGCGGCCGGCAGAGGGCGCAGGAGTGGGCTGCTCGCTAGTGTTGGCATGTCACGATGTTACCTGAATTCCCGCAGATGGAAAGACGTTCACCCTGCCCATGAGCCTTGGCGCAGCACCAACTCGGTGGAGCGACGCAGTCATTTGGAGGAGGAAGTAGGGACGCCGGGTGAGGTGACCCCGCCAACCACCGCGCCCAACCGCCCCGGTGTTTGCCCGGTGGCCACACCCCGCGGCGCTTGACACCCGCCG
>CAZJTM010000219.1:0-10117 GCA_964548925.1 uncultured Verrucomicrobiota bacterium
ATTGGCCAGGGTGAGGGAGGCGCTTCCCTGCTTGGTCAACCCCTTGTTGCCGGTGATCTTTCCGGTTCCGACGATGGAATAATCGAGCACGGAGTTGGTGACGGTGACGCCGGCGGGACTGACGGTGGTGACAAGATTCACCGTGGTCGTGCCAAGCGCCTGGTCGTCAAACAATGCCGGTGCGCCATTCTTGAACTTCGTCGGCAACCCGGTGCTGAGTTCAATCCAGTTGGAAGTCACGTCCACGTCCCAGTTGCCACCATCCTGCCCATCCCACCGTGGCAAGCCCACACTGGTGATTTCCAGCTTGAGCACTTTGTTGACCGTGTCATCCGTGAGCGTGGCCTGCACTCCGCTTGGGAGTGTGCCCAACACGAAACTGCCCGCCCCGGAGCGCGTGGTGTAGTGCAGCAACGGGAACGCCGGGCCGACCTGGGGAAGAGCGTCCGCAATGTTCACGGCGACAGTGCCGTTGACGACGAGATTGCCCAGGACGCTCAGCGGCGCGGAAACGGGATTGCCGTGCGCCCCGAGATCAAAGTCGAGGGCGGCGCCCGTCGCGCCCAGAGACAAGCTGCTGATGTTCAGTTGCGCGTTGAGGGAGGTGGGTCTGATCCCCAAAGCGCCGCCGCTGCCAACCGTGTAGGCTCCGGCGGCAAAGGAATCGCTGGTCACGATCAGCTTGCCGCCATTGACCACCGTCGGCGCGGAGTAGGTGTTCGCGCCGGTCAGCGTCAGCGTGCCGGCGCCGTTCTTGATCAGGCCACCGGAAGTGACCGGCCCAATGGTCGCGTTGCCCGGCGTGGCGGGCGTCGCGGCGCCACCGCCAATGAACGTCACCGCTGGGGCAAACGAGTAGAAATAACCGGGACAAGTCACGACGATGTTGGTCACGGTGCCTGCCGCGGGGTCAATCTGGGCCACCGCCGTGGCCCCGATGCCATCGCCGGTGATCTGGACGATGGGCGGAGCCATGTACCCGGCGCCGGGATCGGCGACAGCAATGCTGAGCACACCATTGCCGGAGACCTCCTGCAGGCTCTGGCTGACCGTGATGTCGAAGCCGTCGGTGTCAAAGATCGCACCCCCCGCGAAAACCCGCGCCTCGCTCAAGCCGCCCAGGAAATTGGCGTTGCTGGCCTTCGGCTTGACGGTCCCGCCGTTGAAATGCAGATGCCCCGTGCCCGTGCCCCACTGCTCAAAGGACAAGACGTTGGCCGTGCCGCCATTAAGGTTACAGTAGCCTTCGCCGCTGTAGCCGCTGTAGCCGTGGCCAACGACCAGCGAAGTGGCGCAGTCCAGCACCGCCGAGCCACTCAAGGTCAATTCGCCCCGTCCCTGCTCGCCGATGATCGTGTGCGTGCCGCCAGCGCCGTTGTGAATGTAGCGTCCACCGGTCACCCACATCACGCCGAGGGAACCACCTTGCCGACCGATGGCGGTCCAACTGCCTTGAAGGTTCGTTCCGCCGGTCTGGTAGATGATCCCCTTGCCCCATCGCCCCACTTGGAAATTGAAGGGATTGTTCATCAAGCCGCCGGCCAGATCGTAGTACCCAAAGGCATTGGGCGAACCGCTGCCCTCGCCGCCCAGACACCATTCATTGGCGGCCGCGCCCGTGCCGATGATCGAACCGCCTGTCTGCCAGAGCGCGCCCACGGTGTTGTCCCATTTGCCGATCCAAAACCGCGAGGCCTGCAGCGTGGCATTGTCACGGATGAAACAGCGCCCATGCGCGTTGCCCCAGTCCGCCACGTTGAAATCGTACCCCGGCGTGTCAAACAGGGCGTTGTCCTGCAGGATCACCGTGCCCTCATTGATGTTGTCCCAACCCAGCCCAATCTGGTTGTAACCGCCGGTGACCATGATCCGGCCGTTGCCGCCGACAATGACCTGGCCTTTGCAGTTGAGGTTGTCGCCGATTACGAAGCCATCGCCACGCTTGTTGATCACTCCCGTGCCGGTCACCAGGATGGTGGAGAGCGGCGTGTTGCCGCCGTTGCCGGTACGTCCCGCCACCAGCCAGTTGTCCACATTCAGCACGCCACCGTTGGTGACGATAATGGTGCCGGCGACACCGCTGTTGCCGGCCCAAGCCTCACTGACATTCGGCACGGTGGTGGTGACCACGGCGGTGCCGCCGTTGAACACGCCGCCAATGGCCCAGCCTCCGGAGTTGTTGGGCACGCCACCGTTCCAGTTGGCGGGTTCGCTCCAGTCGCCGATGCCGGGGTTGATCCAGTCGTTCGCCTGGGTGGAGGGCGACAGCACCAGGCCGGTCAGCAGGGTGGCTGCGCTCAGCCAGGAAGAGATGAGGATTCGTCGTTTCATGGTATCTACGGGGTTGGTCTTGGTTTTCAACGCGCGAGGAGTCTTGCCCGCGGCGTCAGTGTGTTCGTCGTCGAGGAGAAAGCGTGGTGCTCGGGAAGATCGGCTGTATGGATGACCTCTCGGTGTGGGAGAATCAACTCCCCCACACCCAGTCCGATCCGCACTGGGCATATTCTACGGAACACCCGCCAACGATAGCTGCGGGCCCGCTACTGTCATGTGGCATGAAATGGCCACACCAGAAAGGCTCTTTGAAAAACCGGCTGGAGTCGCGGCGCGAGGGCACGCGGCTCAAAAGAACCATCCGGTTGTCTCCATCCTGTAGGCCGGCTGTCCACGATCGGCAGGAGCCTTGGAGCCTCGAGAGAGGCTCAAGGATATCGCCCAGCGAATACCGTTCGCCCTGTGGGAGAGGCCGCGCTGGCTGTGCGTCAGGAGGGCCTGCCGGCACGAGAAGGCACGCGGCGCAAGGCGGCACGACAATCGGCCCATCCACTGCGCAGGCCGGCTGGCGATCAAGAGGTCACGGCCCGAGAAGCACGCGGTAGTAGCCTTGCGGGGCGTTCGTGGCCGCGGGATCGGTCCACTCGATGGGCAACACGGGCGAGTTCGTCGTCCAGAGCGTGACCCAATCCAACAGGTTCGTGGAGTATTGAATCGTCAGGTCGGGGCCGGGATCGCCGGTGAGATGCAGCGTGAATCCCTCGGCGCTGAGCGCGGGCGAAACCAGCGTGGTGGTCGGGCGGTTCACGGTGACCCAGAAGCTTTGCGTCGCGCTGAGGCTGGGCGAGAAGCCATCGCTGACGGCCACCTGAACCTGCGTGATGAGCGGCGATTGCGCCACCGTTGGCCGCCAGGTCAACACACCACTGAGGGGGTCAACGACCATCCCGACCGGGGCGTCCACGAGGGCGAACGTGAGCGGTTGCGGCGGCAGATCGGGATCGCTGGCGGTGTTGGTGAGCGTCAACGTCTGCCCCGCGAACAGCACTTGATCGGCGTTCGTGGACAGCACCGGCGGAGAATTTGTGTTGGCATCGGTGATCAAGACGGTGGCGTTGGTCACCGTCCCCCCGAGATAGCCGTTGCCGGGCAAGAGCGTGAGCGTGACCGATTCCGTCCCCTCCACGAGTTCGTCCGCCATCGGCACGATGAAGAGGTTCGTTCCGGTTTGTCCCGCCGCAAGGGTGACCGAACCGGGCAACGCCGCGTAATCCGCCCCCGGTGTGGCGGTGCCGCCGAGCGCGTAGTTAAATGTCACCGGCCCGTAGCTTGCGCTGGGGAATGCGATGCGGAACGTGCCCGGGTCGCCGCCGGCCTCGCTCGCGCTGGCGTCCACCGCGCTGACCGTCGCGCGTGGCGGGTCCCCAATGATCGTGACCGTGGCTGAGTTTGCGAAGCCCAGGTCGTACGCCGCGTTGGCCTGCAACGTCAGCGTTACGGTTTCCGGGCCTTCGACCAAGGCGTCGAGTACGGCCCGCACCGGAAGCTTCAGTTCGCTTTGGCCGTTGGTGAACGTCGCCGTCGTGCCCAAGGCGGTGAAATCACTCCCGCTCGTGGCGGTGCCGGATATCGTGAAGGTGACAGGCAGGCTCGCGCTGGCGTCGCCGGTGCGCTTCAGCGTGAACTCGCCGGGCGCACCGCCCTCGCTGGCGGTCGGCCCGCTGGCAAACACCGCGACCAGTGTGCCCTTGTCAGACCACGGTTCGAGCCACTGCGCGGTGACGGGCCGCTCCAACGCGCCACCGGGGAATTGCACGCCCACCGAGACGTGATCACCGCCGCCGCCCTCCGCGTGCAGGGCTTCGAGGTAGTAGCGTTGTCCGGCGGCCAAAGCAATGGCCGCAGACTGCTGGTTCGCCTGCGCGGTCCAGTTGCGGTAATCCACCCATCCATTGACGTAGGCGACGCGGCGGGCGCTCGACGCCAGCGCGCTGGTGCCGAGCCGCAACTCGCCGCCATCATCCGAGGCGATATAGAAACGATAGGCGCCCGTCGCCGGCGCGATGAACCAACCGCGCAGCCGGCTGCCGTAATTGTCCTCCCAATCCTTCGGCCCTTCGGCGGCTACCGACAGATACTCGCGGCCGGTGGGCGACGCCGGGAAGCCGGCGAAGTTGGTGAGCGAGGCCACCGTGCCCGCGCTGCCGATGCCCGTCCACCATTCACGCAACAGCCCGAAGCCCGGCCCGGGTTGGGCGATCAGCACCGTGGCACTGCCCGGAGTGACGATGGTGTAGCCTGCGCCCGAAGCCACGGTGAGCACCACGGTCTTCGGCCCTTCAATCCCCGCACTGGGCGTCGGCAAAATGACGACGTCCGCGCTGGCCTGCCCGGCCTCAAGCGTGACGCGATTGGTGATGAAGTCGTAATCCACGCCATTGGCGGCGGTGCCGGTAATCGTGTAGTTGACGAGGATCGCCGAGGAAGTAAGACCGGCGCGCTGGATGGTGAACCGCCCGGGTTGCGGTCCGATCTTCGAGGCGTTCGGACCGCTCGCGACGACGGACACGGCGGGCGTGCCATCGTTGTCGAGGATTGTCACGACCGCGCTGGAAGCGGTGGGCGACGCGGTGTAGTTCGTGCCGGCGACCAACATCATCACGACCGTCTCCGCATTCTCAGCCACGGCATCGTTCACAGGAGCGATGGTCACCACCGTCTCGGAAGCTCCCGCTGGAATCGTCGTCCTCAAGCCGGTGGCGCTGTAGTCGGTGCTGTAGGTGGCGCTGCCCGAAAGGCTGAAGAAGACGTCGAGCGCCTGCGCGGTGTTGCCGGTGCGCGTGAGGGTGAACGCGCCGGAGTTCGCACCTTCCTTCGCCGTCGGGCCGCTGGCGGTGACGGCGACTTCGCACGGCGGCGGCGGCGGACTGTTCAGCGGGATGAGGCGGTGATAGGGAATGGGTTTTTCCTCGGTGCCGTCAGGCAGGTCCACCCCCACGGCAAGGTGATCGCCGCCGCCGCCTTCCTTGTGCAAGGCTTCAATGTAATAGCGTTGGCCAGCGGCGAGTTGAATCAGCGCGGACTTCTGCGAGGCATAGGCCGTCCAGTTGCGGCTGTCCGTCCAGTCGGTCAGGTAAGCGATGCGCGCCTTGGAGGCGGCGTTGGTCGTCGGGCTGAGGAACAGTTGGCTGGCGTCGTCGGACGCGATGTAGAAGCGATACCCGCCACTGAGCGGCGGCACGAACCAGCCACTCACGCGCTGGCCGTAGGTGTCGTTCCAATCCAGCGGCGTCTCGAACGCGTCCGCCAACGCCTCCGTGAGGTCGGGGCTGTTGGGGAAGCGGGCGTTGTTGGTCAGGTTGGCGACCGGGTTGCCGCTGATGTTCAACCAGACCTGCCGGTTGAGGCCCGAGCCCGGCCCAATGATCGTGGCGGAGGTGAAATCCGCGCCCATCGCGCTGGGGCCGACCGAAATGCCGCGGCTCGCCGGCGTGAACTTGTAACCGTTGCGAACCGCGCTGAGCGTGTAGCTGCCGGCGCTCAGACGGCCCAGGGTGTAACTGCCGTCGCTGCGCGTGAACGTCAGATTCCCGGAGGCGTCGGAGATGCGCACATTGGCGACCGGCAAACCGTCCGCTCCTGTCACGCGACCGGAGATGCTGTAGTCGCTTGGCGTGCCCACGCGGATGAACGCGGCCTGACGACACGTTCCGCCGCGCCGGTCCGAAACGACGCACTGCACCACGTAGTTGCCGGCGGCGCTCCAACTCTTCGTCTGGGCGGCGAGGTTGTTGACGCTGATGTTGCCGTCGCCGAAGTCCCACGCGTAGGCCAGCGTGTCGCCATCGGGATCCGCCGCCGTGGCAACAAGCGAGAGGCTCGTCCCGGCGCCCACCGCGTAGCTGCTCGCTGTCACCACGGCCACGGGCGGGTGGTTGGGACGGGCGTCGTCGTCGAAGTTCACCACCACGTCCACCCACGGTTGCGGCGTGGTGCCCCGGGCGATCGGCGTGTAGTGAATGCCCGCCGCGGCGTCGCTCCACGTCCGGCCAATCGTCAGCGGGCAATCGTCCTTGCCCTTCGCCGATCCGGGCGTCATGTCGAGCAGCTCCCAATCCCACTCGCGCGTCACCGCGACACCGTTGGTCCAGTAGGTCGCGTTTGCGTCGGTGACGGTGTAGGCGCGGTGCTCCAGCCAATAGTACGTGTCATCCCGCGACGGGCGAAAGACCTTCACGCCATAGCGGTTGCTGGAGATCAGTGTCGGTTGGTCGTGCGCGAAGACGCGATACGTGCCATTGCTCGTCACCGTCCAGTAGTTCGTCGCCGGCAGCCATTTCACCAGCGCCTTGTGCATCGCGCCGTAATCCTCCTCGATGCCGCCGCCGCCCATGTTGTCAAACTTGTTGCCGTATTCCTCGTGCGTGCCGGGGCCGATGGGATCGTCCGTGCTCGGATTCCACCAATTCGCGTGCGGTTCGCCGACGGCGTGACCCCACTCGTGGATCAACACCGACGCGCCGTCCCAGCGAATCCAGGCGTTGCCGCCGCCGCCGTAGCTGCAACAGCCGCCGGGCTCGCCATTCCAGCGCGCGACGAACAGGCTGTACTTGCTCGGGTGATACGGATACGAGACCCCCGGGAACGCGGGATCGGAGGCAATCGCCCCGGCCGCCGCCTTCGCGTCGTTCATCAACGCCGACATGCCATCCACGTCGCTCCAGCCGTTCATGTAACCGGAGCGCGGCTTTGGCAGCGTGAGGGTGGGCGTGAAGGCGTACGTGCCCTGCAACGAGCCGTAGGACATTTCGGCGAAGCGGCGCATCGTCGTGTCCAGGTCGCCGCGTACTTGCGCGTCGGACGACGGCTCGTAAGTCGGGCTGTCATCGGCGAAGCGGACGCGGATGAACAGGAATTTCTTGTTGCCCTGGCTGGTGGTTTCCGGCACGACCGGACTCGTCACGCCGGTGCCTCCGGAGCCGCCCGCGGCCCAGATCGTCGTCCCATCCGGCGCGGTGAAAAAGGCCGGCGCTTCGGAAGCCGAGTGCAGCACCATCACACTGCCGCCAGTGTCGAGGAAGGTCGCGTCGGTTGCACCCGACGGCAGGGCTTGACCGCACACCGGACAGGGCCCGGCGGTGAGCAACACGGCGGGATTTGGCAACGCGGCGACCTCAGCCGTTTCCAACACGCGATAGGGTTTGTCCAGCAGCGCGAGCCGGTCGTCCACCGCGATGCCGATGATCGAGCTGCCCGGCGTGGACATCTGGCGCAATCGCCGGCCGTACGTGTAGGCGTAAAAGAACCGTCCCGGCATTTGGACGGTGCGGATGACCGGCTCGGAGCAACTTTGCTCCTGGCCCGGTTGCGGGCGGGCGAAGATGACGTTCAGGTCGCCCCGCGCGCTGACGTGTTCCTCCAGCAACGCGCTCACCGCCGGCGGCAGGCCCGCGCGGGAGACAGACGGGAGCGCAAGCTGCAGGGCCTTGCGCGGATCGCTGACAATCAGTTCCCGCAGCGCCGTTCGCCGGGCGGTCGCCAGCGTGAGGCCTTCGGTTTCCAACTGGGCGCGCGCGGCAGTGTCCGCGGTGGCAAACCGCGCCCGCCACTGCTCGAAGGCGGCAAACACAGTCGGATCACTCGCGGTTCCGTTCGGCGCGGGCAGCGAGTCCGGTGTGATGACGGGCGACGTCGCAGGAAACCTCGCGGGTTGCGTGGATGCGGGCGACGGGACGGATGCTCCCCCCGCCGAAGCAGGCGTATCGGCGCTCACCGACGCTGCCGCCATCGGTCCGGGCGGTGCTGGAGGTGGATTGAATTGGTAATAGCCGGTGATGCCAAGCACCGTCAGGAGCAGTGAAACCAAGAGCGTGCGGACCAGAGACTTCATCGCCACAGGCTGCCCCAGTTCATCCTGGCAATCAAGCCGCCGACAGGGAACGGAATGAAGGGCGGACTCCGTGTGGCGCGAGCATTGCGGCAGAACCGTTCAGGTAGGACTCCAGCCGGCCCCGCCGAATCAGGCGGGCGATGCCGCAATTATGGTCAATGTTCGTCTGAGGGCACGAACGCCGCGCTGCCGTTCGCGTTGGCTGTCGCGGTTGCCGCGAGTTTGAAACGAATGCTCACGCTCGGCGGGCTTTCCTGGCAACGGATAATCTGCAGCAATCCCCGGCCACCTTCGCGGGTCTTGATGGCGAACGTGGCAAACGACTCGCGGCCACCATCCATCGTCGCCGGAGTCCCCGGCTTCGTAAGCCCAAGGAAATAGTCCAGCCGCGCTGGCGTGGCCCGTTCCCATTCCTCTTGCGCGACCCGCACGGCCACCATTTCAAACCCCACCAACCCGCGCAGATCAGCACGACAATCGCCCATCGCATCAATGCCGGTCTGCTTCCACCACGCCTGAGTCTCCTCGGGACTCGGCTCGTCTTTTGGCCCAAAAAACTCGGATGCGGCGAACTGCTTGCCGGTGTCGAAGTCAATGAAGCGCTGGCTGGCATCGCTTGCGCCAGCCAAGACACGTTCGATGACCGGACCGAAAGTTGCCGCCGCCAGCCCCGGCGAGACCTTTGGCTTCAGAGCGATATTCCGGATCTCACCTCGCACCCATGCGTTGCGCTCGATCACATAATCGGTCACGTCCTCTGGCCCAAATTGGTCAAACCAAACGACTGTGGAGCTTTTCGCCTGCGTCAGAGCGGTTGCTCCTCCCCCCAAAACGGCCCGCCGCTGTTCCCCGCTGCGAAGTCTCGCCACCATGCGCAGCGCATAGAAACCGGGGTCAATGTCATGGGTGACATCGACCTGGTGCATCCTGCTGCCCCCGGCGGTGCGTAACCGTGCTGGACCACATGTCACTTTCACGCCAGAGATGAGTTCTCGGGTTTGCTGACCGTCAAACACGGCTACCGCCTCCCATGGTCCCGTGGCCGTGAGCATCTGTAGGTCCACCGATTCCCTCGGTTCTTGAAATTGCACGACCGCCGCCGGGTGGATGGCCCCGGTTCCGTCAGCGACCAGTGCCAGCAAGTCTTCCATCTGACGCGGATGGTATTCCCGTTGGATGACGCGCGGTCCGAGGTTGGTGGGTGAGAGATCGCGTACGAATATCAAAAACTCGTCTTCCGGTTTGGTATCCCCAACCGGTTCGGAGAGGCGCGTGATTCGCAAGGGAGGAGTGTCAAACGGTTCACCGTCCGGTTTCCACCACCTCCCAGGATTGCGCGGGTTGCGAGTCACCGCAACGGCCTCGAATTCCATACCGTTCGTCATTCTCACACGGTAATTACTTTTTGGTTTCACGTTCGTTGCGGGCCGCAGCCGGAAATCCACCTGTGCCTCCTTCTCCTTCCCGAATGGCTTGGTTAGCAGGGTTTCGAGTTTGGGCTCATAGCCAGGGGCCGACGCGGAAATCGTGTGCTCCTCATACCAGGTTCGCAGCTCGTACCGCCCACTGGCATCAGTCCATGCCTGTTGGGGAGCGCGGTTGGGGCCGTAGCGGGTGTCATCCACTCGCGCGCCAGCGATGGGCTTTCCCGTTTCGGCGTCCAGCACGGCCCCGGTAACCACACAATTCGGCTCGCGGTTCGCGCCACCTGAGAGTACCGCCAGGCCGCCCACCAGCGCCAGGACCGCCGGCCAAAACACCGCCGCCGCCGCCGCAGGCCATTGTCCGCGCAAGTGTCCCCGCGCACCTCGAATCCGCTCTATTGCTGTCAGTCCCAGGATCGTGGAGGAGAGCATCGCCATCAGCGCGCCTCCGCCCACCAGCATCACGACCCGAAACTCGCCACTGCCCGGATGCCAGCCATTCGTGTCTTGCGAGATGAGTTGCGCCATG
>CAZJTM010000220.1:0-9945 GCA_964548925.1 uncultured Verrucomicrobiota bacterium
GGTTTTGTGCGGATGTAGGCCGGGTGCCCTCACCCGGCGGAGATGGACACCGTCGTAATGAGAATTGCTGAACCACTCCGGGCTTTCCCGATGCCGGCAAGTCGTGAATCGCAGCAGGTTGTTGCGATTGTCGAAGCGCCGGGGCGCTGCCCCTTTGAGCAGTAGTAGAACTGGGCACAGTCTGCTATATCTATTCCGTGGTGAAGCTGTTAACTGGAGCAAAAGCTGCTCCGCATGGCGGAACGCAATGAGCATGGTTATGAATGACTCACAACTACGATCTCACCCCCGCGCGACACTCCGTCGGCTGCTCGCCACCCTCGGGCTGATGGCCAGCCTGATGCCGGCCGCCGCCGCCGTGTTTAGTGTCGTGACCACGAACGATTCCGGGCCGGGTTCGCTGCGTCAGGCGATTCTTGACGCGAATGCGGCCGCAGGCGCGGACATGATCGTTTTTGCCGTCACGAATGCCGCGAGGACAATTCTGCCGGCCAGCGCGCTGCCTGCGGTGACCGATCCCGTGACGATTGATGGCGCCACGCAGCCTGGCTTTGCGGGTGTCCCATTGGTGGAATTGGCTGGCACCAGCGCGAGCACAGCGACCGACGGCCTCCAGATCCAGACCAGCAATTCGGTCATCCGGGCGCTCGTGATCAACCGGTTCAAAGGCGATGGCATCGAGATTTCCGGCGGGAGCAGCAATGTCATCGTTGGCTGCTTCATCGGATTGAGCGCGGCGGGCACCGCCGACCAGGGAAACACCCTCTGCGGCATTCGCGTGACGAACTCCACAGGCAACGTCATCGGCGGGACCGCGCCGGCGGATCGAAATTACATTTCCGGCAACGACCAACAGGGTCTCTCCTTCGACGGCATCGGGGCCACCGCCAACCAGGTGTTGGGCAACGTCATCGGCCTCGACCTCAACGCGGCGGACCGGGGCAACACGCAGAATGGCATCCTGCTGACCAACGCTCCCGGCAATCGCATCGGCGGCGCGACCGGTGGAGCGCGCAACATCATTTCCGGCAACAACAGCGACGGCATCGAAATCAACGGCGCCGGCGCCTCCAACAACATCGTCCAAGGCAACTTCATCGGCACGGACGACACCGGCAAACTGGATCGCGGGAACAGCACCGACGGCATCTACGTCACCGGCGCCGCCGGTAATTTGCTGGGCGGGAGCGGGGCAGGGGAGGGCAACCGGATCGTGTTTAATTCCGACGGCATCGAACTCAACGGGTTGGGCGCCAGCCTGAACCGCGTTCTGGGCAATTGCATCGGCACAGATGAAGGCGGGTTCGCCAACCAGGCAAACAGCGGGGCTGGCGTCAACATCAGCGGGAATTCCCGCACGAACACCATCGGCGGCCTCGGCGGTGGCGAAGCCAACCAGATCGCCTTTAACACCGGCGACGGTGTTTTCGTGGCCGCCGGCACGAACAACACCGTCCGGGGGAACGCCATCTACGAAAACGGCGGTTTGGGCATTGACCTCGGCTCCAACGGCGTCACGGCGAACGACAACGGCGACCCGGACACCGGCGCCAACCAACTGCAAAACTTCCCGCTCCTCACCGCCGCCACCAACACCCCCACGCACACCGTCATCGCCGGCACCCTCAACAGCCGGCCCAACCTGACCTACGCGGTGGACATCTACTCCAGCTTCGCGCCCGACCCCACCGGCTATGGCGAAGGCCGGACTTACCTGGGCACGACCAACCTCACCACCGGCGCCAACAGCAACGCCGCGTTCACCCTCCAACTCCCCACACCCGCCACCGGACGCTACCTCACCGCCACCGCCACCGACCCCTTTGGCAATACCTCCGAATTCTCTCCCGCCCTCCGCGCTGTGAGCGAGGTGCCCCCCGCAGTCTTTACAGTGACCACGACCAACGACAGCGGCCCCGGCTCGCTGCGCCAGGCGATCGAGCAGCACAACGCCCTGGCCAGTGCCGGGACCAACTTCATCCAATTCAACCTCCCCGGCCCGGGCGTGCAAGTCATCTCCCTGACCAGCGAACTGCCCGCCATTGTTGACCCGGTGATCCTGGACGGCTTCACTCAGCCGGGGGCCGGCCCGAACACGCTCAACGACGGCTTTGACGGCGCGCTGCGGGTGCAGTTGGACGGCGCCAACGCGGGCGCCGGGGCGGATGGATTGAGAATCGCGGCCAGTTTCTGCGTCGTGCGCGGCATCATCCTCACCCGCTTCGGCGGCGACGGCATCGAACTGGTCGGCAACGGCACCAATGTCATAGAAGGCTGTCTCATCGGGCTGGACGCGGCAGGCACGAAAGCGGGCAACGGCGCCAACGGCATCCTGGTCAACGCCAGTGCCGGGAACATCCTCGGCGGCCTCACCCCCGCCGCCCGCAATGTGATCTCCGGCAACGGCAGCGACGGCATCGAACTCAACGGCGGCTCCGCCACCGGCAACCACATCCTCGGCAATTTCATCGGCACGGACCTCCCAGGCGGCGGGGACCTCGGGAACGCCGCCGCCGGCGTCTATCTCACCGCATCTCCGACGAACACCCTTGGCGGCGTGAGCGCCGCCGCGCGCAACATCATTTCCGGCAACGACGGGGCCGGCGTCTCCGTGGCCGCAACCGGCGCGAACGGCAACCGGATTCTGGGCAACTACATCGGTACGGATGCTTCCGGCGAGAACGCCCTCGCCAACACTGCGGACGGCGTCGCCTTCACGGGCGGCCTAGGCAATCTCGTGGGCGGCTTGGAGCCCGGCGCCGGCAACCTCATCGCCGCGAACAAGAGCGACGGCGTGAGCCTCAGTGGCGCGGCCACCGCTTGGAATCAGATTCTGGGCAACTCCATCGGCGTCAGCCGCGCCGGCGAGCCGTTGGGGCAGACTGCCCACGGCGTCTATATCACCTCGTCCGCCCACGACAATGTCATCGGCGGCCTGGCGGACGGGGCGGCGAACTTGATCGCGTTCAACGGAGGCGACGGGGTGTATGTGAGCGCCGGCACGAACAACGCCGTGCGCGGCTGCCGGATTTTCGCGAACGGGGACCTGGGGATTGACCTGGGATCCAGCAGTGGCGTGACGACGAACGACGTGGGCGACGCGGACACCGGCGCGAACCAGTTGCAGAATTTTCCTTTGCTCACCGCGGCCACCAGCTCGGCCACGAACATCATGTTCGCCGGCGTGCTCGACAGCCGCGCCAGCACCACCTTCCAGCTCGATTTCTACGCCAATCTGACGAATGACCCGAGCGGGTTCGGCGAAGGCTGGCAGTTTCTCGGGTCGGGCGCGGTGACCACCGATGCGGCGGGGAACGGCGAGTTTCTGATTTCGCTGCCGACGCCATTGCCGGGCCGGCGGGTCTGTGCTACGGCGACCGACCCGTTCGGCAACACATCAGAGTTTGGCCCATGCATCCCCGCCATCAGCCTGCTGCCGATCACCAATGTGGTGGTGGTGAACACGAACGACAGCGGCCCCGGCTCGCTGCGCCAGGCAATCTTGGACGCCAACGCGTGGCTGTCCGGCGGGAACGACGTGATCAGCTTCAACATCCCGGGCCCGGGGCCGCACACCATCGCCCCGGCCACGCCGCTGCCCGTGCTCAGTGACCCGGTCACGATCAACGGCTATGCCCAGCCCGGCGCGAGCCCGAATTCTCTCGCCGAGGGGAACGACGCCAGCGTGCGCATTCGCCTGGACGGCGTGCTCGCGGGCGCGATGGACGACGGGTTGCGGGTGCAGGCGGATGGCTGTGTCGTGCGCGGTCTTTCCATTGTGCGCTTCGGCACGAATGACTTGGTGGAGGTGCGGAGTGGCAGCGGCGCGGTGATTGAAGGCTGCTTCCTGGGGCTTGATCCCGACGGTTCAACGAGCCACACCAACACCGGTGCCGGAGTGCATGTGGTTTCCTCCAACGCGCTGGCTGTTACGATTGGAGGCGCAACTCCCGCCGCGCGCAACGTCATCTCCGGCAATGGCGACGGCGTGCTCCTCGAACAAACCAGCGGCCACGCGGTTCTGGGCAACTTCATCGGCACGGACGCGACCGGCACGCTGGCGCGGCGGAATCACCCGAACGGCGTGCGGCTGCAGAACGCGACGAACTGCGTCATCGGCGGCGCGTCATCGGCGGCGCGCAACGTGATTTCCGGGAACGGCCTTTCCACGGGCAGCCCGGAGCAGCGCGGCGTCAAACTGAGCGGCAGCCGGAGCAACGTGATTCAGGGCAACTTCATCGGCCTGACGGCCGCGGGCGGCGGTGCGTTGCCCAATTTCCAAGCGGGCGTCGCCGTGGAAGACGCGTCGGTCGGCAACCTGATCGGCGGCGCGGCGCCGGGCGCGGGCAACGTCATCTCCGGCAACACCGGCTGGGGGATCACCTTCCCGGACAGCAGCGCCACCGCAACGGGCAACCGGATCGAGGGCAACTTCATCGGGCTGGATGCAACCGGTGCGTTGGCGGTGGGCAACAGTTCCGGCGGTGTGGAGATTCGGCAGGCTGGCACGAATACCATCGGCGGCGCGTTGGCCGGCGCGGGTAATGTGATTTCCGGCAATACCGGACCTGGCATCAGCTTGGCGCCTTCGGGCCCGGTTGGCACGCGTGTCCAAGGCAACTTCATCGGCACGGACGCGACCGGCGCGAAGCCGTTGGGGAACACGAGCCATGGCGTGTTGGTGGACGGCTCGGTCAGCGTGCTCCAGGCGACCTGGATCGGTGGCACGAACGCGGGCGAGGGCAACGTGATCTGGTTCAACGGCGGCGACGGCGTGCAGATCAACGACAGCATCGGCAACGCGATTCTGGGCAACTCGATTTACAGCAACAGCGCGCTCGGCATTGACCTCCGCAGCGGAACCGGCGTGACGGCCAACGATCCCGGTGATCCCGACAATGGCGGCAACCGCCTGCAGAACTATCCCTTGCTGGCTTACGCGGCGGTTTCACCGTCTGGCACCGCCGTCCACGGCTCGTTGAACTCCATGCCGAACCAGACCTTCCGGCTGGAATTTTTCGCCAACGACCGGCTGGACGGCACCGGCTTTGGCGAAGGGCAGACGTATCTGGGAGCGGCCTTCGTCACCACGCCGGCCAGCAGCAATGTGACGTTTGTGGCCGACCTGCCCGTTTCGATCCCGATCGGCGCCTTCGTGACCGCCACCGCCACGGATGCCACAAACAACACGTCGGAGTTTTCGAAAGGCTGCGTGGCCATTGCGTATGATTCGGTGGAACTCCAGCTCGCGCTCACGAACTCGGCGCCGGTGGTCAGTCTGGCGACGAATTTCTGGCACACGCTTTCGCTCACCAACCTGGGCCCCGCCGACGCCACGGGGGTGGTCCTGCTCGAACCGGTGCCGTCCGGCGCGAGCTATGTGTCCGCCACGCCTTCGCTCGGATCCTGTGTCCTGAGCAACGGCGTGGTGGTGTGGTCGCTGGGCACGATGACCACCGGCGCCGGGGCCACGGTGCGGCTGACATTCCGCGCAAACGCGTCCGGGCCCTTGGCCATTGCCGCCGAGGTTTTCGCCAACGAAACGGACAACACGCCCACCAACAACCGCGTGGCTTCCACGGTCACGGCGGGCATCTCGGACGTGGGCATCAGCATTGCCGACTCGCCGGACCCGATCACCGCCGGTTCCGTTCTCACGTACCTCGTCACGGTCACGAATCGCGGGCCCGACATGGCCACCGGTTTGTCCGTCTCCAACCGGTTGGATGCCGCTGCCGTGTTGCGGAGTTTCACCGCCTCGCAAGGTTCGGTGAAGCAGAGCAGCAATCAGTTGGACTGGTCGGTCGGCTCCATCGCTGCCCAAGGCAGCGCGACCTTGACGGTCACTTGCATCCCGGTTGCGCCGGGGGGAGTGCTGCCGAGCTTGGCCAGGGTGGTGTTGCCGGGATTGGATGCGACGACGGCGGATCACACGGCAACGGCGGGAACGGCCTTGAATCCCGGGCCGGGCATCTTCCGGCTGGTGGAGCAGACCCGACACGTGCTGGAAAACGTCGGCGTCATCCACATCGTGGTTCAACGCATCGGCGGGACGGTGGGTTACGCCGGGGTGAGTTACAGCACGTATGATCTCACCGCGCGGGCGGGAGTGGATTACGTGGCGACGAACAACACCCTCCAATTCCTCCCGGGTTACGACACGTTTGGGTTCGACATCATGATCCTGGACAACGCGGTGCGGGAGTGCAACCGGTCGTTTGCGGTGCGGTTGTTTGATCCCACTGACGGCGCGGTCGTGTTGTCCGACACGAACACGACGGTGGTGATCAGCGATGACGCGTTGGCGTGGGCGGGGACGGTGCGCGGGGTGTCACTGGCGGGGCGGGATGCCTGGCCGTTGCCGGGCGACGGGGCTTCGGCGGACGCGTCGTTGACGGCGGATGGCCGCTACGTGGCGTTTCTCAGCGGCGCGGGTAATTTGGCCACGAATGATCTGAACCAGGCGGACGATGTGTTTGTGCGGGATTTGTCCGCGGGGACGACGGCGCTGGTGACGTGGAATCGGGCGGGTGACGCGAGCGCGAACCGGGGGGCCGCCAACCCGCGCATCAGCCCGGATGGCCGGTATGTGGCGTTTGAGAGCACAGCGTCGGATTTGGTGGAGCAGGAACTGATCGGCTTCGGCGATGTGTTTGTGCGGGACTTGTGGGAGGGCACGACATGGCTGGTCAGCCGGAGCACGTATTTCGGGTTCGGCGGGAATTTTAATTCGGCGTTGAACCCCAGTCAGCCTTGCTTCAGCACGAACGGGCAGCGGCTGGTGTTTACCAGCAGCGCGTGGGACTTGACAGACGTCACGGACAATAACTTCAACCGGGATGTGTTTGTCCGGGACATGACCACGGGCGCGCTTACGTTGGTGAGTGTGAACGAGGGTAACTCGGCCTCGGCGTCGGGCCGGTCGCTGGCACCGGCGATCAGCGCGGATGGCCGCTACGTGGCATTCCAGAGCAGCGCGCCGGATGTGGCGTCGCCGGATAACGGCGGCGGGTACGACGTGTTCGTCCGGGACCTCATCGCCGGGGAAACGAAGATGGTCAGCGTGAATGTGGCGGGGACGGGAGGTGGCAATTACGACTCGGTTTCACCCTGCATCAGCGCGGATGGCCGCTATGTGGCGTTTCAGAGCGCGTCCACGGATTTTAGCGCGCTCGGCGATGAGAATTTCGAGGTGGATGTGTTTTGGCGGGACATGCAAGCGGGGGTGACGCGGTTGGTGAGCGTGAATCAGGCGGGGACGGCCGCCGGCAACGGTTACTCGTGGGTGTTCGACTTGAGCGCCGACGGACGGTATGTGTTGTTCGGCAGCACGGCGGGTGATTTGGTGGCGGGCGACGCGAACGGGGTGATGGACATTTTCGTGCGGGACATGGTGACCGGCACGACGGAGTTGATCAGCACGAATCGGTTCGGGACTGGAAGCGGCAACGGGGTTTCCTCATCCGCGAAATTCAGCGCGGATGGGCGGAGGGTGGTCTTCATGAGTCAGGCCAGCAATCTGACCGAGGACACCAAGCTGGCCGGGTTTCCCGATGTTTTCGTGCGCGACCGGCAGACCGGGATCACCCGGCTTTGCAGTGTAGATGCCGGAGGCGGTCGAGGCGCGGCAGCGCCTGCGGATCGGCCGCAGATCAGCCGCGACGGGCGAGTGGCGGTCTTTGATTGCCAGGGCGGAAATCTCTGGGCCGGGGATGACAATGGTGTCAACGATGTCTTCGCGCGCGAGTTGGATTCCAACGGGATGTTCCTCGTGAGCGCGAACGTGAGCGCCACGCCGCGCGCGGGTTCTTTCGGGCCGCAGTTGAGCGCGGACGGCCGGTACGCGGGATTCACGAGCCTGGCCGACAATGTCGTGGCCGCGGATGACAACGGAAGGGCCGACGCCTTCCTCAGCGATCTCGGCAGCGGCATGATCACGCTGGTGAGCGCGAATACCAACGGCTTCGCGGGCAACGGGGATTCGGTGTTGACGGCGTTGAGCGCGGATGGGCGTTACGCCGGGTTTGAAAGCCTAGCGTCCGACTTGGTGCCGGGCGACCTGAACGACAGCGGCGACGCGTTCCTGTGGGACCGCGTGACAGGCATGACCGTTCTGTTGAGCGCCAATGCGACGCGGACTGGCAGCGCCAACGCGGCCTCGGGTGCGCCGCTGCTCAGTCCCGATGGCCGCCTCGCCGTCTTCACCAGCCTGGCCAGCGACCTGACGTCGCTGGCGGACACCAACGGGGCGCAGGACGTTTTCCTGCGCGAGTTGGCGCACGGAACAAACGATTTGATCAGCGTGAATGCCTCCGGGACGCGCAGCGGCAACCGAAGCTCCGGCTCGCCGAGCTTCACTCCGGATGGGCGTTATGTCACGTTTGCCAGCGACGCGAGTGATCTGGTGGCGGGGGATGCCAACGGGGTGACCGATATCTTTCTGCGTGATCGTGTGACGCGCCGCACTCTTTGCGTGAGCACCAACCGCACGGGCGGCGGATCGGGCAACGGCGCTTCTTCCCGCCCGTTGGTCAGCGCGAATGGGCGCTACGTGGTGTTCACCAGCCAGGCGAGTGATCTCGTGGCTGGCGACGCAAACGGCGTGGCGGATGTGTTTGTGCGGGATGGTTGGTCCAATGTGACGCGTATCGTCAGTGTGAACCGTTTCGGCACCGGCGGCGGCAATGGGGCCTCGTGGGCCACCGACCTGAGTCCAGACGGACGTTACGTGGTGCTGACGAGTCGGGCCAGCGATCTGGTGGCCAACGACGGGAATGGTTCGACAAGCGACGTCTTCGTGCGCGATCTGGTGGCGGGCACGACCACGCTGGTAAGCGTGAACTGCGCGGGTGCCGGCGGCGGCGACGGTGACTCCGACCGGGCCACCATCAGCCCGGATGGCCGGTATGTGGCGTTCCAGAGCGAGGCGTCCGACTTGGTGCCGGGGCAGTTCGTTGTGCCGGGACCGAATGTCTTCCGACGCGATTTGATTGGCGGCACTACGGAATTGTTGAGCCGGAACCGGGCAGGGTTTGGTGCGGGCAATGGGGCTTCCGGGACGCCCGTAATGAGCGCCAACGGGGCCATTGTCGTGTTCGAGGGCGTCGCCGCCGATCTGGTGGCTGGCGATCTCAATTCCGCCGCCGACGTGTTTGCCTGGGTCGCCCAAGGGGCGATTGCCGCCACCGATCTTGAATTGACCATGACGGCATCTTCCGGCCTGGTGTCGCCCGGCGACGCGGTGGTGTTCACCCTGACGGTTACGAACCTCGGCCCGCTCCCGGCCACGGCGGTCACCGTCACCGATCCGTTGCCCCCCGGCTTTAGCTTTGTTTCTGCGCATTCAACCGCCGGCGGTTGCAGTTACAGCGGCGGCACGGTGACGGCCAACTTGGGCGAGCTCGCGGTTGGCGCGGGTGCGCGCATCGCAATCACGACGGAAGCCGCCAGTGCCGGTGATTGGTCAAACGCAGCGGTGGTGGGGGCCGTGGAATTCGACAGCGTTTCGATCAACAATCGAGCGACGGTGTTTGTGCGGGTCCAATCCACCGCGCCGGTCTTGCCGCCGCAGGACAACCGGACACACAACGAACTGGCTCTGCTGATTGTGACCAACACCGCAACGGTCGCGGGTTTCCCGGGCAACCTGCTGACCTATACGCTGGAGAATCCGCCAGCGGGTGCGGCCGTTAATCCCGAGGGCGTGATCACTTGGACGCCGGACGAGGCGCAGGGACCGGGCGTTTACACGTTGAAGACGATCGTGGCCGACGCCAACGTGCCGCCACTCAAGGCGACCAATGCCTTCACCGTGACGGTGAACGAAGTAAATGTTGCCCCGCTCTTGCCGCCGCAGGTGAGCCGTACGAACAACGAACTCGCCCTTTTGACGGTGATCAACAAGGCAACAGATTCCGATTTACCGGCCAACCTGTTGACCTACAC
>CAZJTM010000221.1:0-9944 GCA_964548925.1 uncultured Verrucomicrobiota bacterium
ACGATGAGCAGGATGCTGCGTGTGAGCCAGGAGCCGCGGCGTTTGGCGGCCCGGGCCCGTTTGGGGGGCATGGCGGTCGGGGCGTTGACTCCGCCCGTGGATGCGTCTGCGGTTGGATTCATGATTTGACCTTTGAGCTTCGCTGCATGTCGCGGAGCATTTTGCTCACGTCGCGACTCTACGTCCACCCGAATTAAGACGGGATTAACCGCATGGAAAATGTAGTCAAACCCTAAAGCGCCTTTACATCATAGCAAAACAGGACCTCCTGGTCGCGGATGTAGAGTTTGCCGTTGGCGATGACCGGATGTGCCCAAGCAGGGAGCTTGGTGCGCTCAGGTTGTTCAAACCGGCCCCGCTCAAGATACCCTCTGGGGCTTGGCTCGATCAGGAGCATCGTGCCCTTCTCGGTGCGATAGTACAAGCGGCCATCCGCAAACGCGATGGAGCCCTTGGGCGCGCGGCGTTCCGGGTCGTCGCGCCCATCCCAACGGACCTCGCCAGTCTTGAAGTCGAGACAAATGAGGTAGCCGCCTTCATTGCCGCCGTTCGCGCCATAAAGGAATCCGTCGTGGAGGATCACGCCGCCGTGGTGATTCTGCATCTTCCGGGAGAACCAGACTTCCTCCGCCTTGATGCCGCCGTCCGCGTTCTTGCTCAACTTGACCACGCCACCGCCCGCGCCGTAGGCCGAGGCGGCAAAGACATGCCCATCGTGGTAGATCGGCGTGGAGCAGTTGATGCGATTGCGGTTGGCGACTGTGTCATACCGCCATAGGAACTTCCCATCGGATGCGGCCACGCCCACGAGCGCCTCGGCGGCGAGTTGCACGTACTGCCGCTGCCCGCCAAACTCAATGGCGATGGCCGAGGCGTATGCAGCCCCTGACCGGCTGAAACCACCGAAGCCACCCCGACCACCGCCAAATCCGCCCGCGCCGCCACCGCCGGGAGCTCCGGTTCGATCACCAGGAGGATCACCGGAACGGTCGCCCGGCTCTCTGGGAGAACTCCCGGCCTCGCCGGGCATCCGACTTTTCCAGATTGTCTCGCCGGTCAACTTGTTCAAGGCCACCAAGGTCGCATCATCTCCACCGGGAGTGCAGATGACTCTCTCGCCATCCACGAGCGGCGATTCGCGGTAACTCCAAGTGGGCACGACGCCGCCGAAGTCCTTCGCCAAGTTGCGTTGCCAAACCATCTTGCCGTCCCCAACTTGCAGGCAAGCCAGGTCGCCGCCCATGCCCAGCACATAAAGCCGTTCGCCATTCACGGTTGGCGTGCAGCCCGGGCCCTCCTTCGACTGCGGCATCCGCTGCTGCACCGCTGGCCCGAGGCGCACGGTCCACAGTTCCTTGCCATCCTTCTCGGACAACGCCCAGACAACTTCGTCCTCGCCTCGACAGCCCATGCCGAAGATTTTGCCCGCCGCGATGGCAGATGCGCCATCGCCGCCGCCAAGTCCCTGAACCTTCCAAGCCAGAGGCGGCCCGTCTTTTTGCCATTCCTTGAGCAGGCCGGTTTCCTTGGAAATAGCGTTGCGATCCGGCCCCTGCCATTGAGGCCAGTCGAAATTTTGCGCACTGACCGCGACCTGGGTGGCGAGCGCCAGTGCAGCGGCGCGAACCGAAAGTTGACGTTCCATTTTCATGAGCATGTCTTGATTGCGCCCATACTAGCGCAGGCCACAGGCAAAGCCCGCCAACTTTTTCAGCGGCGGATGCGTGTCCCGAGCGGGACCAGCAACAGGGCGGCGGTGACGCCACACCATTTGATACTTGGTGGCCGCAGATGTCGCGCGGCGGGGGGACGCCGCGCGTCTGATCCACAGGGGGAATTGATGGCGTTCTGCCGTGACGGCGCTACGGGGCAGGTTTACTGAAAGGGCTGGTTCAGAGGGAGCGTCATGGCTCGGTCACTGGCGTCGGCCTTTGGCCGGACCGGTTTGGAGGTCGTCCTGGGTCTCCCGGCGGTCCGCCGCCAAAAGGTGGAAATCCCTGGCTCTGCGGGGGCAGGTCTTTCTCGATTCCCGACCGCAGTTGCGCCCAGTCGAGACTTCCGCGCTGGCCGGTGTCCCACGATTGGAAGAGCTTCGCAAACCCTTCGGTGAACTCGCCTTGGGTCACGAACGAATCCTTGTCCTTGTCAAGCGCCTGCAACAGGGGCCGACTGAACATGCCCAAGCCGTTTCCACCGCCGAAGCCGCCCGGAAAACCACCGTCCGCCACCAGCCCTTCCGATTTGCCCGCGAGTTGATCGAGCACCGATTCCGTGCGCACCTTCGCGAATGGCTTGATTGGCTTGATCTGGCCACCGCCAAAAGGGCCCGGTGCGGAGAGAAGTTCACCCGCCACAGCCTTCTCGAGACGATCCAGTTTTGCCTCCGATTCATCTCGAACTGCGGGCCGGATCACTGCGGCGATTTCATCCACCTGCCGCGCCAACCGTTCGGGCCGGAAGATCGTCTTGCCGAACTCCTCCAGTCGCGCCAGATAGAGCTTCTTGAATGCCTCCACTTTGAACATCCGCTCCAGGAAGAAGTTTTCACCCTGCCACGGGCGATGGATGCTCAGCTTGTCGCGCTGCTCCTGGCTGGCCCGGTTGAACTGCCCCCACGAATGATCCTGATCCCACGGAATGAACTGGAACTGTCCGGTCTTCGGGTGCAGATGCAGGTAGAGGTTTTGTCCCGGACCAAGGATGCCGTCCAAGTCCGAGAGATAGACCATCACCGCCATGAACCGCGCGAACTCGGGCAGGTCAATGAACTCGCCGATGCGCGCCGCGAATAGCGCGTCGTCCGCCTGCGTCACGAAGCGCGAAAGCTCCATCACCGCCTTCCTCTGTTCGTCGTAGAGCGCCGTCTTCGGGTCGTAGATTTGGTTGTAGGCGGCCCAGTCGGCGCCGAGGTCGGTGAACAGGGACGGCGTGACCGGCTTGAAGATTGCCCCGCGCTTGGTCCCGAAATGCCGCTCGGCAAACCGCTTGTCCACCGCCTCACTCAGCGAATACAGGCCGAAGTATTGCCGATCATGCTTCCCCGGCACGCTGACAAACACCTTGGCGTAGGCCGTCCGCGGCGCTGGCACGCCCGCGTCCCGGTAGAGCCGGTAGGCCAACACCTCGTTCATCAGGCTCGCGTCGGTGACGTTGTTCTGGAGCGTCAGCGTCCGCACATCGCCCAAGCTCTGACCCTTCGCATAATGATTGAGCTCGACCTTGAGCGAACGCTTCAGCGAATCGCGCGATTCCATGAAGGTGCCGTTGCCCTTGTAGCGCACGCCCACGTCCCGCAACAGCCGGCCCTCGAATTCCAGATCGGCCCGCACATACTCGAATTCAAATCCCAGCGCGGCGCCGATGCCATTGCGCTTCCCTTCCGGCGCCAATAGCATTCCGGCGATGCTGCCCCCCGCCGGGTTGCGGATGGCCTCGAGCCCTGCCCGAAATTGCCCTTCATCAAGCATGTCCGTTCCGTTGGCATCCCAAGCTTTGAACCACTTTCCGGCCAGCTTGGTGAACTCGTCTTGCGAGATTCGCCCGTCACGGTTGAAATCGCCCTGGCTCATCATCACGGGAGAAAGCGCGCGGTCTTCGCGAGCGCCGCCCGATCCGCCCGGCCGCCCGCCACCGAAGAATGGATTGCCACCGCCCTTGGGCTCCATGATCTCCCATTGGTCGGGCGCGAACTTCAAGTGAATCGTCCAGACGTTGGTCAGTCCGTAAATGCGGTCGGAGTCCAGAAACTGGCTGGATGACGAGCCCGGCGAAACTGGCTGCAATGCCGCGGCGCCACAGAACAGCGCCCCGATGAGCACCGTTCCGGCAAGGACCGCGACCACACGCCGCAAACCGGAGTCTGTTTTCAACTGCGCCATTGGGATGGTAGCCTTCAAGGGATTGACAGGTCTGGCCGGCGAGGACTGGCAAAAGGTTGCGGCCGGACGAGGAGCTTTGTCCTCGTGAATTCAGGATTTGGTGCAAACGCCAATGTCTTCATGTCTTCGCTTACATTCTGACAAGCGCAGGCCAGGAACGAAGTCCGCCAAGATTCTTCGCCGATCCCCGCTGGACGCCGGCGCGCAACTCGGACATGCTTCGCCGCATGAGCGACGTGACGCGCATGCTCGACGCAATGCAGCGGGGTGAGTCCCAAGCCGCCGAGGCCTTGCTGCCGCTCGTCTATGACGAACTGCGCCGGATCGCGGCCCACAAAATGGCGCAGGAATCACCTGGCCACACCCTCCAGCCCACTGCGCTGGTGCATGAAGCCTGGTTGCGCATGATCGGCGACGGCAACGAGCAGTTTGCCGGACGGGCGCACTTCTTCGCCGTGGCCGCTGAAGCCATGCGACGCATCCTCGTCGAGTCCGCCCGACGCAAGCGCGCCCTCAAACGCGGCGCCGGCGCCCAACGCGAGGAACTGGACGAAGCCCACATCGTCCAAACCGCACCATCCGACGAAATGCTGGCCGTGGATGAAGCTCTAAACCTGCTGGCGGCCGAGGACGCAACCTGCGCGGACCTCGTCAAGCTGCGGTATTTCGTGGGCATGACCATGGAAGAAGCCGCCGCTGCCTTGGGCCTTCCCCTCCGCACCGCTGAGCGGCTCTGGACCTACTCGCGCGCCTGGCTGCGACGGCGAATCGGGGAAGTCCAAGCCTGAACCAAGCCGGACAATTTCATGTCGGATATACAACGCGAAACTGTCCGGCGGGCTGAGGCGCTTCAAGTCAGTGGCGTTGCGCTTCAGCTCGGGCGATGTCGTTGAAGGAGGGTGCGCGCCACAGGTGCAGGAGGCCCTGGCTATTGCACGAGGCCAGCACATTGCCGTCCGGCGAAAAAGTGGTCGCGTTGAAGATGGATCCCCGGCCTTTAAGGGTGAGCAACTCCTGCCGGCTTTCGACGTCCCAAAGCTTGATGGCTTCATTCCCGTTGCTGCCGATGGCGAGACGCTTGCCGTCGGGAGAAAACGCGACCGAGTGCGCACCCTGGAGAAACCCATGCAGCGTGGCGATTTCCTGTCCCGTTGTCAGATCGCAGAGCTGCCCCATGCCGAGAACGCTCACCGCAGCCAGCCTGCGCCCATCGGGCGAAATGGCTGCGCCGTTCACCTGCTTCAAATTGAGCACCAACCTTCGCTCTTGGCCCGAAACCAGATCGAGCAATTGCACCACTCCGTCGCCGTTCATCACGCCAAGCCAGTGTCCCTCCGACGAGACCGTGTTCTTCCACGGGAAGGCCGGCGCCGCAGGCTGCCACTGCCGGATTTCGCGCCCGGTGGTCACCTCCCACACCCGAAAGTCGCCGCCGCGGAATTGTTGTGTCAGCAAGTGGTTGGATCGGGAGAGAAACGCCACCGGCAATTCCCAACCATCGCCGGAAGCAATGGCCCGCAGTGGCTCACCGCGTTGCAGATCATAAAGCTGGATCGTGCCTTCCGGCGAAGCTGCGGCCAGAAGCTGGCCGTCGGGGGAAAAACAAGCGGCCAGGACGTTGCTCCCGAGTTCCAACACCGGCTGGCTGTGCTGAAACTCAGCGCCGTGCCAGCGTGCGACGCGGCCCCGCTCGTCCAGGGCGAGAATCGCCTGACCGTCCGGGAGGAAACTCCACGCCCGCACCGGCTCCGGCAAGGTCACGTGGGGTTGTTCACCCCGGAGCGTGGCCGTGTCCCACACGCACACCGCGCCATCCTTCGCGCCGCTCACCAGCGTGGTGTTGTCGGGGCACAGCGCCAGACTCCACACCTCCAGCCGATGCCCGCGCAGCGTGGCGGAGGGACGCAGTTCCATCACCCGCGGTGGTGGCGGGCGATGCCGAAATTCGGCTTTGGACCGCGCGGGATTCAGGCCGGGCGGATTGGCCAGGGGCGGAAAGGAATCCAAGCTGTCCACATCCCAGAGATGGATCGTCTGATCGCCGCTGGCGGAAGCGAGCGTCTCCCCGTCCGGCCAGAACACCAGGGCTCGAACGTAGGTGCGATGGCCTTGGAGTCGTGCCAATTCACGGCCACTGGCCACATCCCACAAACGGATGGTGGACTCGACGAAGCCCGCGCCGGAGGCCAGTCTTTTTCCATCCGGTGAGAAGGCCAGCGCGGTGACATTCTCCTCGGCGGCTTGCGCGGTCCAGAGTTCCCGGCCCGAGGTCAGGTCCACAAGGCGGATGCGCCCACCCCCGAGCGCCTGCGCGGCCAGACTGAAATCACGTGTGACAACCGCGCGGTTTCCCCACGGAGGTCGGCCTCCAGAATCTTTCGCGTCGGAAACCGTGAGGCTGCTCATTTTGGAGCCGTCGGCGACATTCCAAACGGTGAACTCGGTGTTCCCCGCAGCCGTCAGCAGCCTGTTGCCATCCGCCGAAAAAGCCAAGGCACTGAGAGGGCCACTCACTGGCATCTCCGCGACGATCCGGCGGCTGGTCGCGTCCCACAAGCGCACCTGACTCCCACGCTTCTTGTCGCCAAGTCCCTCGCGGCGGTCGGTTGAGCAAAGCGCCAGCAATGGCGACGTCGGCGAGAACGCGAAGGGTTCGCCGACTTCCCCTACCGGGAAACGAGCAACCTCCTGACGCGCCCGCAAGTCCCAGATCGAGAGCCCCCGATCACCAGACTCGCCAACCGCCACCCATTTCCCGTCGTGCGACACGCTCAACGCAGAAACCTCGTTGGAGAGCTGACAGAGCGTGAACAGGGCGTCGCTCTGGCACTGCTGCCAAAGGTAACGCCATTCCCAGCCGCGCAGGTCCGCGGGGATTGGAGATTTGAGATCTGAGATTTGAGATTGCCCGGGTGGGCGATGGCGATTCAAAAGTTCCTGTGCGCGTCCGAGGTTGTTTGCGGCCAAGGCCTGCTGGACCAAGTTCATGTCGGCGGCGTACGCCTGGCGGCGGGCGAGCAAGGCTTGGGCTTCCGCTGCGCTCCGGGCGGCCTCGGCTTCGACGCGCAAGCGACTCTGCTCCTGTTCGGCGTTTACCACACGCCGGTAGGCGGCGTTCTTCTCGATGAACTGCCAGGTCGAGATGACCGAACCTGTGAGCAGTGCCGCGGCCACCGCGATCGCTGCAGCGAAAGCGAGCTTGTTCCGACGGACAAGTTTTTGGAACCGGTACCTCGCGCTGGGCGGACGGGCGAGAATCGGCTCGTTGTCCAAGTAGCGGCGGATGTCTTGAGCCAGGTCATGTGCGGTCGCGTAGCGTCGCGTGCGGTCCTTTTCCAGGGCTTTGAGGACAATCCAGTCCAGATCGCCCCGCAGCAGACTGGTCAGTTTGGCCGGTTCGGCTTGCTGTCGCTGTGCGGTGGTCGTCTGTTCGGCTTCAGGCAACATGCGCAGACGGGTCGAGGGCGGTGTCGGTTCTTCCTCGCGAATCCTGCGCCGCATGCCGTCCAAGCCCGATGCCCACAACTCCTGCGCGTCGAACGGCGTTTTGCCCGTGAGCATCTCGTAAAGCAGCACTCCCAGGCTGTAAATGTCCGTGCGCGTGTCAATGTCCAGCCCGCTCATTTCCGCTTGCTCCGGGCTCATGTAGGCGGGCGTGCCGATGAAGGATTGAAACTCGGTGAAAACCGTTTTGTCGGTCAACCGCTGGTCCACGGCTTTGGCGATGCCGAAGTCAATGACTTTGGGCACCGGCACGCCATCGTGGAGCGTCACCAAAATGTTCGACGGCTTGATGTCGCGATGGATGACGCCCTTTTGATGCGCGTGCTGAATGGCTTGGCAAACCTGAATGAAGAGTGTGAGTCGCTCGCGTGTGGGGAGGCGGTTTTGGTCGCAATACTCGGTGATGCGGATGCCGCGCACCAGTTCCATGACGAAGAAAGGCCGCCCGCTGGCCGTGCTGCCCGCATCAAGCACCTTGGCGATGTTTGGATGGTCCATCAACGCCAGCGCCTGCCGCTCTGACTCGAAGCGCGCGATGACGGCCTTGGTGTCCATCCCGGGCTTGAGAACTTTAAGCGCCACGCGCCGCCGCACGGGCGCGTCCTGCTCCGCCATGAAGACCACGCCCACACCGCCCTCGCCGATCTGCTGTAGCAGCTTGTAGTGGCCGATTTGATCGCCGGGCTTTTCGCCGGGAATCACGTCCGTCGCCGTATCGGAACGCCTCTTCGCAGCCGTGCCCGCCGGCGGGGCGGCGAGGACCGGTGTTTCCAAGAAACTGTCCTCTTTGTGATTCCGCAGCAAAGTCTCGACCGCCGCCCGCAACGCCGGCTCCTCGGCGCACGCCGCGTCCAGAAAGGCGGCGCGTTCCTCGGGCGTGGGCCGCTCGAGGGCCTCGAGGAAGAGGTCGCGTTCGGCTTTCCTCGGTGGTGTTTGTCCGCCGTTCATTGCAAGTTCGTCATTGATTCAGGCGAAATCTCGCACACGAACCCGCCAGTTTCTTTCCCGTAACCGGGAACTCCTCATGCCCAATGGTGCGAGTGAGCACGCAATGGCAATCTCACTTCCCATTGCCTTCAAAGCTTGAACGGTCTGGTCACGGGGCGTCGCGGGCAACTCAGGCAGGCCGGAACAAACATGATCTATAGAGACTAGCCGCCCGTACTGCCATGCTGGCGCACCCAATCGGTTGCCTCGCGCACCAAGTCGGCGGCGTTCTTCAAGCCGCGCTTTTGTTTGATGTTCTCCCGGTGGGTTTCGATGGTCTTGACACTCAACCCCAGTTGCTCGGCGATCTCCCGGCTGCCCAGCCCGCTGCCGATGAGTTGAAACACCGTGAATTCCCGGTCGGTCAGGTCCTCCAAGCGGGGCGCGTTCGCGGGTTTGGCGGCGGGGATCATGCGTTGCAGCACCAGAGCGGCGATTCGGCGGCTGACGTAGGTGTCGCCGGAGAGGACGGTTCGGATGGCGGTGAGGACTTCTTCGGGCGCCTCCTCTTTGATGACGTACCCACTCGCGCCCACGCGCATGGTGCGCTCGGCGTAGAGCGGCTCGTCGTGTTGCGAAAGAATCAGAATCCGCACCCTCGGGAAGCGCGCCCGCGAGGCCTTGATGAATTCGAGGGCGTCGCCCCCACCCAGGCGGAGGTCCAAGAGGATCAGATCGGGCTGGAGCGTCTCCAGCGCGGCCTGCGCCTCGGCCAGAGAAGAGGCATCCCCACAAGCGCACAAGTCCCGCTGTCGGTTGATCAATTGCATGACTCCCTCGCGCAGTAGCGGGTGGTCGTCCACGACGAGGATTTTCGCTTTCTTCTCATGGCTAGCGGACGTGCTCATGGCGTGGCTTTCTCGTAATAGGGGATTGGATTCATGTTCGTTTGGCCAGCGGTAAAACGCATTCCACCGAGGTGCCCTGGCCCGGGCTGGACTGGACCTGAAACGCCGCGTTGATCGTCTCGGCGCGATACTGCATCGTGCGCAATCCCAGCCCGGCCTCGGTGCGCTGGCCCACGGTAAAACCGCAGCCGTTATCCTCGATGCCCAGGCGCAAGTCGTGGGCGCCGGCGTAAAGGCGCACGGCAATCCGGCGGGCGTTGCCGTGCCGCGCGGCGTTGGTGATCGCCTCCTGCGCGATGCGGAAAAGATGCAGGGCCACCCCCGTGTCCAGCGTCACTTCGGGCAGGTTGCTCTCGAAGCCGCACTCCAGTGAAAAGAGCTTCGCGCTCTCGTCGGCCAGCTTGTGGAGGGCCGGCACCAAGCCGCCGACCTCGGCTTCCACGGGATCCAAACCGCGCGCCAAGGTGCGGGCCTGACTGACGGCGTTGTTGAGCAAGCGCACGAGTTCCTGGGCATCGGCGGCGCGCCCCGGCGCCTCCGCGTGCAAGGTTTCCTCAAGGCACTTGGCCTTAAACGCAATGCCCGACAGATACTGCCCCAAGCCGTCGTGCAGGTCGTGCCCGATGCGCCGTTGCTCGCGCGTGCTGATCTCGAGAATCTCCCGCTCCAATCGCCGGCGCTCCGTCACGTCCCGCGCAATGCCCTCAACCTCGGCTTCCCCGCCCTC
>CAZJTM010000222.1:0-9936 GCA_964548925.1 uncultured Verrucomicrobiota bacterium
CGCGAGATAGTGAAAACCGCAAAAACGAACTAGAGGGACGGGGATATGCAGATGCCGCTGTTTCCCGCCGCCTGGAGTGATCACGGTAAAAGAGAATCCAAGGCAACCAACCGCCCCTCCCATGTCCGAAAGTGGCGTGGATGCGAACGTAATGCTTGTAAACGCGCGCACCACCATTACCCTCAAGCGGGCGGTGGGTTGTTGGTGTAGCTATGATCTCATCGCCAACTCACCCCTTCGCGATGACTGCAACGCCAACCTATTTGGGAGTCCTATGAACAAAGCACACACCATCGGTCGAATCCTCACGCCTGAGAGAAGAACCCTATTCGCAGTCCTTTGCGCAACCGGGCTGATTCTGCCCCAAACCGTGAGAGCGGATTCGGAGGTGGAGCCCAACAACAGCCTCGGGGAGGCCAGCGCGGTTGGGAGCAACGCCACGGTGAATGCCGCGATCGGGATTGCGGGGGATCAGGATTGGTACAAAGTCGTTGTGCCCGGCGCGGGGCGTCTGCGACTTTCGCTCGCTAATCCGCCGGCCAATATGCGCGGCCAAATCGAGCTCTACAGCCGCCACGCAGACTGGATGGGCGTGTACGCCACGGCCATCAATGACGGCGACGATCTGCACTTGTCTTACGACATCACGGAGCCGGGCACGTATTTCTTCAGGGTGATTGATGCGGACTCCGACTTCGCGCCCGCCGGCTACGTGCTACAGACTCGGTTTACCCCGGTGACCGAGGTTTCCGAACCCAACAACCGGACGGGGCAGGCGCGGCTGCTCACGGCCAGCCCGGCCAGCGCTTTCATCTTCGATGGTTCCGACCGCGACTTCTTCAAGGTTTATGCGCCGACGGGAAACACGCTGGCCTTCTCGATCCAGTCGCCGCCCGCGATGCGCTCGCAAATCGAGCTCTACGACCCGGACTTCGCGTGGATGGGCGTGTATGCCACCGCTGTCAACCCCGGCGATCTGGTGAACCTGAGCCACCTGGTCCAACGCTCGGGCATGTATTATGCCCGGGTGGTGGACGCGGCCGGACTCTCCCACACCAACGCCTACTCGCTGACCGTGAGTGGTGGCACATTGGGCTACGTTCCGCCGCAGTCACCGGTCGCCAGCGAAACCGAACCCAACAACCGGTTGGGAGATGCCCACCTGGTCAACGTCGGCGCGGCAGTGTCCGGGCGGATCGCGGCAGCTTTCGACCGGGACTGGTATCGTTTTGTGCCCACGCAGACGGGACAGTTGTCGGTCGCCTGCACGCGCTCGCCGGCGGCGCTGGCCATGCGTTTTCAGTTGTATGATGACTCGGGCAACGGCTTGGTCGGCGGGCAGGCGGGCGGCGCCGGACAGTTGTTTTCGTTGACCTACGACATTCGCACGTCGGCCCCGCTTTACCTGGCGGTGGACTGCCTCGCCGATCTGACCTCGGCTGACACCTACGAGTTCCAGACGCAACTCACCCCCGTCACAGATACCTATGAGCCAAACGACAATTATGGGGATGCCCGGTTGATCACGCAGTTGAACCGCCTGGAGGGCTATGTGTTCCCGACGGGCGACTGGGACTGGTTCCAAGTCAACGTCAGCGGCCCAACGAACCTGACGATCACGATGAGCGAGGTGGCTGACAACATCACGCCGCAAATCTGGGTCTATGATCTCTCCAAGCGCGGCCTGGCCTCCGGGGCGGGATCGCCCGGCATGGACTACGCGTTGACCTACAGCGTGCCGGCTGCGGGGCGGTACCTGATTGCGGTCGGCGACGCCGGGAACAATGATGAAGCGGTTTCGCCATACACGCTGACCATCCTCGGGGCTACGTTCCTTGCCTCGGCACCGGTGGCCAGCATAGACACGATTGCGCCGGGGGCGATCGTGCAGGGAGAGGCAATTCAGTTCAGCGGTTCAGGCGTGGACGCGGACGGCACAATCACGGGCTATGACTGGCGTTCCAGCCTGGACGGCGCGCTCAGCACGCAGGCGAGTTTTTCCACGACCACGCTGTCCCTCGGAACGCACACCATTTACTTTCGCGTGCGTGACAATGCCGGCCTGTGGTCCACCGAGGTGAGCGCGCTGGTGTATGTCGGCAGCTCGGTGAGCACGGAGGTCGAATCGAACGACACCCTCAGCCGGGCCAATGAGATCGCCCTCAACCACGTCGTGCGGGGCAAGATCAATGCCGTGGGCGACCGGGATTACTTCAGGGTCTATGTGGACCAGCCGGGGCATCTGGAATTCCGGGTCAGCAATGTACCCACCAATCTGCTCCTGCAGGCCGCTTGCTACAATCACACTTGGGATTGGCTGGGCATCTACCGAACGGCGCCGCTGGACGGCAGCGATGTGACGGTGGCATTGGATGTCACGACCAAGGGCTTCATTTACGTCTCCATCGAGGACGTTCGCGGTCAGGCCAACACCAATCTGACTTACATGTTGGTGGCGACGAACGCCGTGGCGCTGGATGCCTTTGAGGAGAATGATGCGATGGCCCAGGCCTATCGCTTGACCAACGCCAGCCTGAACGCGCTGTTTTTCCCAGCCGGCGATCCGGACTGGTATGCCGTCTGGGTCGAGGCGGGCGCGGGCGTCACAGCGACCGTGACTCCGCCGAGCACGGCACGTCCGCAGGTGGAGTTCTATGACGTGAACCGCAACTGGATCGGGGTGTATGCCACGGCGGTGAACGACGGCGACACGATCACGATCAGCAACCAGTTCAGCAAGTCGGGTTTCATTTTTGTGCGGGTGATCGAAACCCAAGGCCGCGCGAATTGGACTCAGCCTTACACCCTGACGGTGGCGGGGGGGCAACCGGGCTACGTGCCGGTCGAGCTTCCGGTCAGCGCGGAAGTCGAACCCAACGGCGAAATCTCCGCCGCCAACCGCGTGGCCCTAGGCGTGGCGGTTTCGGGCGGCGTCAGCACCAACTGGGACGGAGACTGGTATTCGGTCGTGCTGCCAACGCCCGGATTGTTGCGCGCCAGCCTCGACGTTCCGGACCCGCTGCGGGGCCGGGTTTCCTTGTATCGGTCGGATGCAAGCCAGATCAACTCGCGCACCGGCACGAACCCGGGGGATGATGTGGTGCTGGACACGTTTTTGGTTGAACCGGGGACCTACTACTTCCTGGTGGATTCGCCGGTCCAGCAACCGGCGCCACGGGCCTATCAGTTCACCGTCTCGACGACGCCGGTGGTGGACGCTTTTGAAAACAACAACCGCCAGCAATACGCGGTGCGCCTCGCCCAGCAGAATCGCATTCAAGCGTACGTTTTCCCGGCGGGCGACGCGGATTGGTATCAGGTCAGCGCCGATGCGGGCGCGGTCTTGCGCGTGACCGTGGCGGATGTGCCCTCCACGATCCGGCCCTGGGTCGGCATTTACGACCGCCATGGAACGCTGCTGGCTTCAAAGCAGGCCAGCAACGACGGTCAGGAGCTGTCTCTCGAACAAACTGTCCCGGAGACTGCGGATTACTTCTTGCGCATCTTGGACGCTCCCAACAGCCGTCTCTCGGTGGATCCGTACACGCTGGTGATCACCGGTGCCCGGTTCAATTCCTACGTCCCGCTGGCCTTCATTGACTCGGTCACGCCAAATCCAGCGGTCACAAACGATCCCGTGACGTTGATCGGCCATGGCACGGATCAGGACGGCAGCGTCATCGCCTACGAGTGGCGCTCGTCGCTGGATGGGGTCTTCAGCCAGTCGGCCGTGGTGAGCGACAAGCGGGACTTTAGCATCGGGCGGCACATCATCTCCCTGAAGGTGAAAGACAATGCCCAAAACTGGTCGCCGGAAACCTCCACGATTCTCTACGTGGGCTCGACCCTGCCGCAGGAAATCGAGCCGAACGCCGTGGCCGGCGCGGGGACCCGGCTTGAGTTCGACCTGCTCTACTCCGGAACCATCCACCCCGCCGGGGACGTGGATTGGTATCGGATCTACGTGCCGCAGGTCGGACGCCTGGTGTTTGACATCATCAACCCGTCCGCTCCGGACAACCAGATGCGAACCCAGTTCGAGTTCTACGGGCGCGACATCGAGTGGCTGGGCCGTTACGTCACCGCCGCCAATCCGTTGGACTCGGTGCAGTTCGCTCTCGATATCACCGTGCCCGGTGAATACTACCTGCGCGTGATTGATGCGGACTGGCGACCCAACGGGCGGTACACACTCCAAGCCCACCTGGGGCCGGTTCAAGACGCCTTCGAGCCAAATGACTCGGACGGGACCGCCGCTTTGGTCGCGGCTAGCAGTCGAAATGAAGCCTTCGTGTATCCCGCCGGCGACCGGGACTGGTACAAGCTGACGGTGGATTACCCGGGCCGGCTCGTCATGGCGTTGACCAACATGCCCTCGGACTTGCGTGGACAAATCGAGTTTTACGACCGGGACCAGAACTGGCTCGGCGTCTATAGCACGGCCAACAACGATGGCGAGGTGGTCAACCTCGTCTATGACATCCCGGCGCCGGGGACGTGGTACCTCCGGGTGATTGACGCAGATGACCAGGCCAATGCGACGGTTCCCTACACCTTGGCGCTCGATTTCACACCGGTCGTGGATGTTTTCGAAGCAAACGGCGACTTCAGTTCTGCCTCGCCCCTCACGGCCAGCCCGGTGCAGGCCTTCTTCTTCCGGTGGGATGATCAGGACTTCTACAAGGTGTATGCCGTCCCCGGCGCCACGCTCGGCTTCACGATGGATCAAGTGCCGGCGGGAGTCCGCCCGGAGTTCAATCTCTACAACGGGAGCCTCTCCTATTTGACCTATGCCCAGTCACCGGCCAACGGCCAGCCCGTCACGCTGCAATGGCCCGGCGCATCCGGGTACTACTACCTCCGCGTGCGCGACATCAACAACGTCGGCTCGCCCTTCGCCTCGTACCGGCTCTCGGTCAGCAATGCCAACCTCGCCTACGTGCCGCCGTCCACACCGGGTGCGGCCGAATCGGAGCCAAATAGCGAATGGGCCTCGGCCAGCTTGATCGCGGTCGGCGGCGGCTTGGTGACCGGGAGCTGCGGCGCCGCAGGTGATTCCGACTGGTATCGCTTCACGGTGGATCGCCCGGGGCTGCTGACGGCGGCGCTCGATGCCCCCGCCGGTTTGCTGGGTGTGGTGGGCTTCTACGATGCCAACGGAACGCTGCTTGCTGAACGGTATGCGGAGAACCGCGGCGACGATATCCCGCTTAGCGTTCCCATCAGGACGGCGGGCACGTATTACTTGCTGATCCGCGACCAAACTGCGGCGACCTCGGGGAACTATCAGTTCACGCTCACGCTGAATCCGGCTCAGGACACGAACGAACCCAACAACCGGTTCTCCGAAACCACGCCACTCAACTTCGGCCAACCGGCAGACGGCGCCATTTTCCCCAATGGTGACTCCGACTGGTTCCTCCTGCGGGTGGATGAGCCAGGATGGGTTCGGTTTGAAGTGCAACCCGTGCCGTCCGCAATTCAAATCGGCCTGTCAGTCTTCAATGCAGACGGTGGCCAGGTGTTCAATGCCGAGCGGATGAACAGCGGCGATCCACTCGACGCCTCCTGGCAAGCGGTAACGCCGGGCTGGTATCGGGTCCAACTCTATGATCGCGGCTGGAATGACCATGCCACGAGCGCGTATCACCTGCTGGCCTCCTTCACACCGATGCGCGATCCGGCGGAGCCCAACAACTCTTTCGGTGTCGCCGCCGACTGGGCCGGCACCAACCAGTTCGCCGCAGTGATCTATCCCGCCGGAGATAACGACTACTTCCGCTTCACGGTCAGTCAGGCCGGATGGGTGCGCCTTCAGGTTTCCCAAGCGGAGGGCATTCAACCGGTGATCCGGATCTTCAACGACAGCAACAACCAGTTGGGCTCAGCCACCGCCCTGAACCTCGGGGACACCATGGAACTGCGGTACAACGTCACCACGCCCGGGACGTATTACGTCGCCATCAGCGACCGCGACAATAACCAAGTCTCGGAAGCCCCGTATTTGCTGACGATCCTGGGCGGTTCGTTCAGCGTCTATCACCCGCTCGCCAGCATCAGCGGCCTGTCTCCCAATCCCACGGTGGTGGGACAAGGCGTTGGCCTCAGCGGGAGCGGTGTGGATCAGGACCAAACCGTCAGCGGCTACGAGTGGTGGTCCGACCGCGACGGTCTGCTGGGCAACGGCGCCATGCTCGTGACCAGTAGTCTGAGCGAGGGCGTCCATCGCATCGGGTTGCGCGTCCAGGATAGCGCTGGCAACTGGTCGGCGCGCGTGTACCGCGACCTCGTCGTGGCGACGGCGATCCAGACCGAGGACGAACCCAATAACAGCGCCGCGCAAGCCTTCCCGCTCGCGGTGGATTCGTGGATCACCGGGCGCATCAACCCGGCTGGCGACTCAGATTACTACCGCATCCATGTGGGCACCACCGGCTATTTGCTCATGCAACTCAACGCCCTGCCACGCACGATGCGGCCGCAGGTGGAACTCTACGGGCCGGCCGGGGAGTGGCTGGGCCTCTACGCGACCGCCTACAACGACGGCGACTACCTCCACTACGGGGTTTATGTCAATCCAGGCTGGTACACCGTTCGGGTGCTGGATGCGGGCGGGCGCGTCCAAGCCACGACTTATGCCCTGCGGTGCGGATTCACTCCGGGCGGTGAAGCGACCGAGCCCAACGATTCCGCTGCCCAAGCGACGCTGGTATCGCTGAACACCATGCTGACCAACGCCATCATATCTCCGCCGGGGGATCGGGACTGGTATCGGTTCGAGGTGACGCAACCAGGCCGGCTCAGCATTCTGGCCACGAATTTGCCGGCCAACTTACGCCCGCAAATCGAAATCTATGACGTCAACATGGCTTGGCTGGGCGTCTATGGCACGGCGATCAATACTGGGGAGCCACTCACCGTGCGGTATGACATCAAACGCCTGGGAACCTATTTCGCGCGGGTCGTTGACGCCGGCAGTCAGGCCAGCGCCCAGCGGTTTGCGTTGCACTTCGCCTTCACGCCGGTCATGGATTTGCACGAGGATAACGACGAGATCGGTCGCGCCACGCTGCTGACGAACGGCGTGGTGAACGCCTTCTCCTTCCCCGCCGGCGATTACGATTACTACAAGGTGTACTGCCAATCCGGGGCGGTGCTGCGGCTGTGGGTTACCAACCCCCCGCCCACTTCACTCCCCTTGATCGAGCTTTTCTCGCCGGACCAATCCTGGCTCGGCGTGTATCAACAAGCCAACAATCCGGGCGACGCGGTGGTGGTTCAAACCACGATCCCCGCTGCAGGAATCTACTTCGCCCGGGTGCGGGACGTGTCCGGCCTCTCGCAACTCACGCCGTACCAGTTGCTCATCAGCGGCGGTCAGTTTGGCTATCTGCCCCCCTTCAGCCCGGTCGTGGCCGAAAGCGAGAACAACGGTTCCATCAGCCAGGCCAACGACATCGCGCTGGCCACTTGGGTAAGCGGGACCATCCTGCCGGTCGGAGATTACGACTGGTTCCGGTTCTACATCAACGCGCCGGGCCTCGTCCGCATCACCCATTCCGGCGTGCAAGCCCCGCTGCTTTCGGAACTGTGGGTTTACAACGCCAGTTCCGGACAGGTGGGATATCGGCGCACCACCAATCCCGGCGAAACCAACGTCCTCGACCTGCAGATGATCGAAAGCGGCTACTACTATGTGCGGCTGCACGATCAGGGCGACAGCCACGCCACGAACGCGCCTTACGCGTTGCGGGTCGAGCATACCCCGGTGGTGGACCCCTTCGAGCCGAACAACGAGTTCGCCACGGCCACCCGGCTCGGTCAGCCCATGGTCAATGCGTTCTTGTTCGCCGGCAACGATGAGGACTGGTTCCGCATTTACCTGCGCGGACCCGGGACCTTGGCGCTGTCCCTCGAAGTGGTGCCCCCGGAACTCCGACCGCACTTGTGGATCTATGACGCCAACCTCAACAATCTGGGTAACTGGGTGGAAACCAACCCGGGCGTTGGCGGGACCAACGTGCTCTCCCGGGCCGTGACTGCTGGAGGCTACTACTATGTGCGCGTGCGCGACGAAGCCGGCGGCGTGTCGGCGAGTCCCTACACGCTGCGGATCACGGGTGCGGATTTCACGCCGGCGCCCGAACTGGCGGCCATTGGCGACCGAACACTCACGGAGACTTTGAGCTACGTGATTGTGCTGCAGGCTTCCAATCCGGACAACTCACAGACCCTGACCTACTCGGCGGCGAACCTGCCGCCCGGCGCCACGTTCGATCCGCCGACCCGCACCTTCCGCTGGACGCCTGCCCGCGGCACCGCTGGCACCTATCCCGGCGTTCAATTTCAAGTGAGCAACGGCACCCAATCGGACAGCGAGAGCATCACGCTCACCGTCCTGCCCTACAACCACCAGCCGGTGCTGGCGTGGACGGGAGAGTCTGGTTACGTGGCCGATGGGGTTTCGCCGGAAGTCGGCACGCCGGTGGACAACTTCGTCTATCGTGTCGTTTACAGCGACGCCGATGGCGATCTGCCGCAGGCCGGCTGGCCCAAAGTGCATATCCTCACCAATGGCGTAAGTCTGCCGGGCAGCCCGTTTGCCCTGACCGCAGCTTCTGCGAGCCCGATCACCGCTGGCCGCGTCTTCACCCTGTCAAAGAACCTCCCGGCTGGCACGAACTACACGTACCGCTTCCAGGCGTTCGACACACTGGGCACGCCAGCCGTCGGCGTCACCAACCTGATGACGGGTCCGCAGGTGCTCCTCGACTCTGACGGGGACGGGTTGCCGGATTGGTGGGAGCAAATGTACTTCGGCAGCCCCACCGCCGCCACGCGTACCGGCGATCCTGACAACGACCGTTTCTTAAACTGGTCGGAATACCGTGCCGGAACAATCCCGACCAATGCGCTCTCGTTCTTGGGAATCCGTTCCATGAAAATCACATCAGGTGGCACCGTGGTGAGCTGGTCCAGTGAGCTTGGCAAGGTTTACCATCTGGAGCGAACCACCGATCTCACGCCCGGATTCAACTGGGTCGTGGGTACCAACCTACCAGCCACCCCACCGCTCAACACGTTTACGGACACCAACGCGGTTGGCAAAGGACCGTTCTTCTATCGCATTCGGCTGGAATAGAAAGTGCGTTCATTCCAGACGGGAAAGGAACTTGTGCCAGCCGGTCCGTTGCGCGCCCCCCGGCGTACAATGACCGGCTGGCGTGTAGTTTCTGTTGGGCAACCGGCATGCATTCGGCTATACCGCCGTGCAACATGAACGCAGATCAAAACGCATGAGCAAAAGCATGACTGACAAACCCCAAGTAGGGATCTTGATGGGCAGCGACTCCGACTGGCCGATCATGAAAGCCGCCGCCGAGGTCTGCGCCGAATTCGGCGTCGAGTGCGAGGCGAAGGTGATCTCCGCGCATCGCACCCCACGCGACCTGGAGAAGTACGCCAGTTCTGCACGCGAGCGCGGGGTGCGCGTCATCATCGCGGGTGCGGGCGGAGCGGCGCATCTTCCCGGAGTGACAGCGGCGTTCACGACATTGCCGGTGATCGGTGTGCCGATCCTTGGCAAATGCCTAGACGGCATGGATTCTCTGCTCTCCATCGTGCAAATGCCGCCCGGCGTGCCCGTTGCGACCGTGGGCATTGGCGCCGCGCGGAACGCCGGGTTGCTGGCGATGCAAATCCTCGCGGTGGGCGACGCACGACTGGCCGAGGCGCTGGACCGGTTCAAAGAGAAATTGGCCGAGGAATCGCGCGCCAAGAATCGGAAGCTCGCCGGTTGAGTCGTGAGGGCGGGAACTTTGGAGGTTGACGGCTTCGCTCCCCCAGACGGCCGAGCGGACACGGCCCGCCCACCGCAACCAACTGGCTATTCGTCTTCGTCGGGTGCGGGCTTGGGCCGCGCTTCGAGCCACCGTT
>CAZJTM010000223.1:0-9869 GCA_964548925.1 uncultured Verrucomicrobiota bacterium
CGAGTCGCCGCTACGGCGAAATCCACCTCCGCGCCCTCGCTGCGCCCGATCCAGTTCCGCTGCATCTCCTTGAGCGAGTCGCTCCAGTCAATTGTGTCGAGGTCAGTCAGAAGTCTTTCGGCGTAGGCGGTGATGCGGAGCATCCATTGACGCATCGGCTTGCGCGTGACGGGATGCCCGCCCACTTCGCTCTTGCCGTCCACAACCTCCTCGTTTGCCAGCACCGTGCCGAGGGCTTCACACCACCAGACCGGAGCTTCGGTGACGTAGGCGAGGCGTTTTGAATCGCGAAAACCGCGCTGCACTTCTTCAGTTCTGCAGTCTGCTGGACCCTGCAGCGTCTCAATCGGCTCGGCCTTGTTCGTCTCCGGGTTGAACCACGAGTTGTAGAGCTTGAGGAAGATCCATTGCGTCCACTTGAAGTAGTCAGGATCCGTCGTGTTCACCTCGCGCGACCAGTCGTAGCTGAAGCCGAGGCTTTTGATCTGGCGCGTAAAGTTGGCGATGTTCTGCTCCGTGGTGACGCGGGGATGCTGGCCGGTCTTGACGGCGTATTGCTCGGCGGGCAGGCCGAACGCGTCCCAACCCATCGGATGCAGCACATGCAGGCCGCAGGCGCGCTTGTAACGGGCGAGGATGTCCGTGGCTGTGTAACCCTCCGGATGCCCGACGTGCAGCCCCGCGCCTGACGGGTAGGGGAACATGTCGAGGATATAGAACTTGGGCGGGAGGCTCTGCGTGTCGGCAATCTTGCCCGACAACCCGTGACGGACGCCAAACGGATGCCCGGCTGGCACGGTTTCGCCGGGGTTGAATGCACGAAACGCCTGCTGCTCGTCCCAAGCTTGCTGCCACTTGGGTTCGATTAGGTGAAACGGATATTGCCTGCGACTGCTCGCCATAGAGCCGCAGATATTGCGGAAAGCCCGGCGCGCGGGCAATGGTGGAGTTTTCATGCGCGGCAACGCCTCAGTCATGTCGGCGGGAACGCCGCTTGCGCAGGATTCCATCCTGTTGCATTACGGATTTCCAATCCGCCCACTGCAGTTTCCAGCAGTATTTCCGGGAGTTGGGCCGTACTGTCGAATGGGATTCGGCGATCCACAAGATTGAGAAGGCGCGCGATCCCATCCGCTCCCCAGTCAATCGTGGGCCTTGTAAACAGCCCAATGCACTTGTGCGACGGCCGGGATTGTGTTTCATTCAGGGCGCTTGCACTGGCTGCGACCAATACCGGCGAGGACAGCGCCCGCGATCTCCGGGCTGCTGGCCGGGTTATTGTTGGTTCTCACCCTCGTCGCCGCCGGACAGAGCCTTCACAACGCCTTGCACAAGTGTGAGGATTCCGCCTCGGGAAGTTGTGCGGTCTGTCTGCTCCTGCATGGGCAGGTTGCCGTGGCGGACACGATGGTTGCCGCTACCTTCAAGCCTTCTGTTGCCCAGCGCGTGCAACCTTGCGTGGCCGTTCGCCTGAGCTCCTTCTGCCTCTTGCTCCCGCCCGGTCGAGGTCCGCCCCTTTCCCCCGTTTCCCTCTGAAGTCGCCGGGGCGTGTTGCTCCGGTCAGTTTTCGTTTTTCAATGAACCCCTGGCGCGGGCATGAGTTCGCGCCGTCTGAAACCCATTTTCGAGAAGACATGAAAGGCATGAAGACAGTTTCGTTCGGAGTGTTGGCGTCCGCGTTGGTACTGGCATTGCCGTGGGGCGGCCAGGCGCAAGACGCCGATCAAATCAAAGAACTGAAGCGCCAAATCGAGCAGATGCAGGCGAACTTCGACCGCGTGGTGCAAGAGCAGAAGCACCAGATCGAGGCGCTGCAGAAACAAGTCGAGAGACGTGAGGCGGAACGGTCGCTGCCGCCAACTGCCGTCGCTGGCGGGGCGCCGCCCGCGACGGAGCCAACCGCGGCGGCTCCCGCTGCTCGAACGTGGTCGCCCACAGATCCGCTGCGCATGGGCAAAGGCGGCGCTTACATGGACATTGGTCTGGTGGGGACGTTTGCAGTTGGCGGTTCAACGGCGGACGACATCGAGGGCGGGACGCAACTCGGCGGGCACGATCCCAACCAGAATGGTTTCACGTTGCAGGGCCTGGAGGCGAGTTTCCAAGGCGCGGTGGACCCGTACTTTCGCGGGAACGCGAACATCTTGTTCTCGATTGATTCCGGCGGCGAATCGTTCGTGGAACTGGAGGAGGCGTGGTTGGAAACAATTTCCCTGCCAGCCAACTTACAGGTGCGCGCAGGACAGTTCATGACGGATTTCGGGCGACTGAACACGCAGCATCCGCACACGTGGGCGTTCGTGGACTCCCCGCTGGTCAACGCGCGCTTCCTTGGACCCGACGGGCTGCGCAATCCGGGCGCGCGGGTTTCGTGGCTCGTCCCCACGCCGTTTTATTCGGAGCTGTTCCTGGCCATCCAGAACAGCCACGGTGACACGGCGGCTGGTTTCCGGAGCGGCGGCCACCATCACCACGGCGGCGAAGTGGCGGAGGAAGTCCTGCCCTTTGGCTATCGGCATGCGGACAATGATCGCGGGGTCCGTTCCTTGAGCGATTTGCTCTTCACGCCGCGCTACGCGGTGTCGCTGGATCTGACGGAAACCCAAACATTGCTGGCGGGAGTTTCGGCGGCGCTGGGGCCGAACGCCAGCGGCGGGGCAGGGGATACAACCACCCAGATTTACGGCGTGGACCTGTATTGGAAATGGAAACCGGCCAACGCCCACGCGGGCTTCCCCTTTGTATCACTTCAAGCGGAGGGCTTGCTCCGGCGCTATGAACTGGGCGCGTTCGATTGGGCGGGCGAGGACGCTCCGATCGTGGATGCTGCTACCGGCTATCCCGCGTTTCTGGCCCGGGAGACCGTGACCGACTACGGTTTTTACGCGCAGGCGCTTTACGGATTCCGCAAAGGTTGGGTGGCCGGATTGCGCTACGATTTCGTTACGGGCGATCGGGGCGACTACGAGCGGATGAATCTAACCTACGGCGGCGAGCCGCTGGGGCGTGATCCGCTCCGGCGCGAGCGGTGGCGGTTGTCTCCGAACCTGACATGGTATCCGAGCGAATACTCAAAGCTCCGGCTGCAATACAATTACGACGACCGCACGGACATCGGTGTGGATCACTCGGTGTGGCTGCAGTGGGAGCTGGTCTTGGGCGCGCATGCGGCCCACAAGTTCTGACCCGCGAATCACACGAATAGACACGAATATGAAGACGCTGCCCTTCTGCCCAAATCCGAATGTCGAATTCTCGAAACTCGAAGGAAGCTCGAATTCTGAATCTCAGATTCTCGATGGCTGCGGCTACCCACTGCAACCCCGCGTTGGGCTGGCCGGCCTGTTCGGATTTCGGGCTTCGGATTTGTTTCGGATTTCGGGTTTCGGATTTCGGCTCTTGACCGCCCTCGCTTTCGCCCTCCTGCCCTCCGCAGCTCAAGCGAAACTCAACGTCGTTGCCACCACCCCCGACCTGGCGGCCATCGCCCAGGAAATCGGCGGCAAACTGGTGGACATCACCACGCTGGCGCGGCCCACCGAGGACCCGCATTTCGTGGACGCCAAGCCCAGTTTCATTGTGAAGTTGAACAAGGCCGACGTGCTGCTGCACGGCGGGGCGGAACTGGAGTCGGCCTGGCTTGCGCCGTTACTGGCTGGGGCGCGCAACGCCCAAATCGTCTCCGCCGCGAAGGGCGACGTCCGCTGTTGCGATGGCGTGCAGATGCTGGAAGTTCCGACGGCGCTGGATCGGTCGCAGGGCGACATTCACGCGGCGGGCAATCCGCATTTTCTGGTGGACCCGGTCAACGCGAAGATTGCCGCGCATCATATCGCGGATGTGTTTGCCAAACTGGATGCGGAGCAAGCCGCCACCTACCAGGCCAACTACACACGGTTTGCCGAAACACTCGACGCAAAGCTGGCTGAATGGCAGAAGAAACTGGAGCCGTTCAAGGGGGCTCGCATCGCGGCCTACCACAACTCCTGGCCCTATTTCGCCAAGCGGTTTGGCTTGGAGATTGACTTGTTTCTCGAACCCAAACCGGGCATCCCGCCCTCGCCGGCGCACCTGGCGCAAGTGATCGCGAAGATGAAGGAACAGAAGGTGAAGGTGATTTTCCACGACCCTTACCTGGACCGGAGGACGGCCGATTCTGTGGCTTCGGCGACGGGCGCGACCGTCGTGCCGGTAACGCAGTATCCCGGCGGCGCGAAAGGCAGCGAGGGCGGTTATGTGCAGATGATGGACTACCTCGTCAACAGTGTGGCGACAGCGCTGGCAACGCAGGCCAAGTGAGGAGCGCGGCATGGAAGCATTCCAAGTGATGTTGAAGCCGTTGGTCGCATGCCTGCTCCTGCCGGGGATTCTCGTGTATTACGGCCTGCACATTGTCCGGCGCGGGATCATCTTCGTGGACCTTGCGCTGGCGCAGGTGGCAACCCTCGGCACGTGCCTGTGCCTGCTGCTGGGCCACGAGGCGACGGACCTGCATGGCTACTACTGGTCGCTGGTCTTCACCTTGGGCGGTGCGCTGATCTTCACGTTCACGCGCCCGCCCCAACACGCGCGTGTGCCACTGGAGGCGTTGATTGGCATCGTCTATGTCGTCGCGGCGGCGGCGGGAATCCTGTTGTTGAGCAAGAGCCCACACGGGAAGGAAGAACTCCAGAAAACCCTCGTGGGCGATTTGCTCACGGTGAGTTGGTCGGAGGTTTGGAAGACGGCGGCGCTCTACGGCGCCATCGGCCTGACGCACGTGCTCTTTCGCAGGCAATTCATCGCGCTGTCGTTCGATCCCGAGCACGCGCGGTCTGGCTCGCTCAAGGTGCGCGCGTGGGATTTCCTGTTCTACGCGCTCTTCGGCCTGGTGGTGACGAGTTTCGTGCGCGTGGGCGGCGTGTTGCTGGTGTTCTCGTATCTGATCGTGCCGGCGGTATGTGCCAACTACCTGACGCCATCGTTGCGCATGGGGTTGGCGATTGGCTGGGGCGTCGCGACAGTTTCGAGCATCGGAGGGCTCTATACGTCGTATCACTTCGATGTGCCAACGGGCGCCGCGGTGGTGTGCGTCTTGGGGTTGGCGTTGCTGATGGCTATCCTCCTGGCAGCGTGGCTACGGCCAGCTCATCCAAAGCCGGATGAGCGCGCCGATCTACAGGCCGGCTGAAGCCAGGATGCTGGCTGGGGAGTGTCGGAGTCCACGCCCTGGCGATCGCACCGCGTGGCGTTCCGATGCGCCGCACTCCGCCGATCGCGAGGTCTGCGAAAGCTCAGCCTGCCCTCGTCATGCGGCGTACTGCGAGCGGACACCGTTCGCAGTTCGGCCTCACGGCGTGGTGCGACGGTCGGTGAGGAACCTGGCCACCGGGAACAACACCCGGCGCAAGACTGCGCTTGCTCGCAGCAGCCCGGGGAATAAGCTGCTTTCAGTTCAACCTTTGAGGGCGTCCCGACGCCCTTGCAATGCGGATCACATTATGAGCAGAACATTCGTGACTGGAGTCGCCGTGTTGGCCGTGGGCGCCTGGCTATCTGCGGTGGCCCCCGCCGTCGCTGCCGATGGCAAACCCAAACCGCGCCTTACCAGCGAAGTCGTAGACGTCCTGGCCAAGACCGACCACGTCGGGTTGTTGGATCCAGATCCGACCGCAAGGGCCCGGACCGCGCAACGCATCGGGGAGTTGGCCGACCCGGCGAAAGTCGTCGAAGTAGTCACCGAGATTCTCGATGGCAAAACGCAATTCACCCATCTCGCCTATGCGAACTCGGCCATCCAAGCCATCGGCCATTGCGCAGTCGCCAACAAGACGACCCCCGCCGCCGTGGATTCCCTGTATGAGGTCTTGCGCCGCGTCATGTTCAAGCCCGTCGTCCAATTGGACTCCGGCGATCCGAAGGACGCGCGTGCGCGCCTGCTGAGGTTTGGCGCGTTGAACTCCATCGACACCATGGTCAAGGGAGGCGTCGTGCCAAACGGTGTTGCCGAGGATCTCAAGAAGCTGCATGCCGATTCGAGCTTGCCCGCCGACGTGCGGGACACGATCGCCCGTCTCTTGGGAGCCATTGCTCTCCAGAAGCGCTGACCCAGCAAAACTCGCCGTGGAAATTCTGCGACCCGCGACCGGCTGAAGCCGGAACTCTGACGCTTACACGTCCGGCTCGTCCCAGTTACGGCCCATATCGAGGATCGGATATTCCTGCCAAACGCGCCGCGCCTCCGCTTCACCGGTCACCTGCAAGTACGCGCAGGCACTGCTCCACGGCCAGTCCTGCCAACGCGTGACGTACCGATGATGCACCGGATTGTGATGGATGTAATTCAGCGTGGCCCAGAAATGGCCATCCGAGCGGACGGGTTTGTCGATCGCCCGGAAGAACACCTTGCGTCCACGGCAGTGCTCTTCGCCGTTCCAGGCGTGCGAGGTGCGCCCGTGGAACTTCCCGGCCGCGGTGATCAGGGCGAGGTTGTCGGGCGTTGAAACCAGCGCATGGTAGTGGTTCGGCAACACGCACCAGGCGTGAAGTTGGGTGGTGACTTCTCCCAGCATCTCCAGCAGCGCTGACGAAAAGGAATCCATCCGCTCTGGCGTGACGCCGATCCAGGGCTGATGCTCGAAACAGGCGGCGCTGAGGTGAAAGCAGGTTTGCGGAACGCGTGCGTGCGGTGGACTGTGCCAGGGCCGCTCCTGTTTCTTGCGCCACGCCAGCAGGTCGGCGCGTTGCTCCGGCGTGAGCTGCCGCCACAGATAGCGGGGATGGGGCATGGCGGAAAACTGTCGTTTGTCGGCGGCCCTGTCGAGCGAGAAGGCGACAAGGCAAACCGCCTGAAGGCAGAACTCTGACGAATATGCCGGCTAAAGCCGGGACTCTGACCGGGGTTTGCCAGAGTTCCGCCTTTAGGCGGTCTGGCTCACGGCCCGGTGCGCCGCGTGCGGAAGAACTGGGCGCTGTTGGTCACCGGCTGCTCGAAGGTCTGCCAATTGCCATTCCCCGGCAGCGCCGGACCATCCGTCCAAACCGTGTTCGTCCCGTCCAGCGCGGTCGCGCTTTGCAGCGTGTAGGTGTAGCCCACCTGCGTCTCCACTTCGATCCGCACGCCGCTCCCTTGCGCTGAAATCCGCTGCGTCGGGCGCGACAAGGCATCCGGTCCAAGCAGGTAATTCGCCGCAATGCTGTTCGAGGACAGCGCTGTGTCGTAAATCCGGAACTCCGCAATGCTCCCCTTGAACAACGCATCCGGCCATTGCGACCGCCCCAGCCAATTATTCACGGTCGGGCCCAGCACCGCCGGCGTCAGGGTCAACGCCGTATTCCGGCCCACCTCCGCCCCGTTCACGTACAGCACCCCGGTATGCGTCGCGCCATCGGACGTCCACGCGATGTGAACCTGCTGTCCAACGGGTGGCCGCTGCCCAGCCCACTGCACCACCTGCTCGCCCGAACCGCCCCCGGTGACCGTGTAAGCCCCGCGCAGATTGCCCGCATCGCTCGGCAGGCAGAGGAACATGTACTGCGTCCCCTGCGTGCTGTTGCCCAGCGGGAAATCCTCCCCGCCGCTGCTGTTCCCGAAGTCATACAACCGCGCCCAGTTCCCGCTGCCCGTATCCGTGACCCACATTTCGAGCGTAATGGAGGTGTAACCGGTCAGCAGGTTGTTGGGCAGGTTGACGTATTGATTGACGCCGTTCAACTGCACCGCGCCCCCCGAAAGGCTCGCTCCATTGATGAGCTGTCCGTGTGCCGTGCCGATGGAATCGCTGGCGTCTGCATCGAAGGAATAGCGATGGCGCAAGGCCTGGCCAGGTAACTTCACCATCAGCGTCGCCACCTGGCTCGTAGCCGCGCCGTAGGCGTTGGTCACGATGACGATATAGTCGCCAGCGTCCGCCGCCGACACATTCGTCAGGGTCAACACCGAATTGGCCGCGACATTGGTGGAAGCGGACACCAACGTCCCGCCGCGAAACCACTGGTAGGTGAGCGGGTAGGAACCGTAGATCGCCACAGTGAGAGACACGTTCGTGCCTGCGGTGAACGTCTGGTTTTGGGGCTGCGTTCGTATCTGGGGGCTGACCTGGTTGGTGCTGGCGTAGGGCAGGCGCTCGGGAATGCCGGAGCACGCGCCCGCCTGGTCCAGTTCCGTGGCCTGCATGGCCGCTACCAACTGCGCGGTGTCGCTCTCCGAATACAAATCCCGACAGGCTTGCTGCATCACCTGGTAAAGCTCGTTGAAGGTGATGTTCGGCGTGAAGTAGTAATCCATCGCCCGGTAGAGGACCTGTTCCATCTTGCTCAAGCCAATGCCGGTGACTGTGCAACCGTTCTCCACCCCACCTTCCGAAGCCAAGTAATACGTGTGGCTGACGACCAAGGAATTAACGTGAACGCCGCCATAGTCGTCCGTGCCGCAATAGTACCCTCCCGAATAGAACGTCGCAGGGAACTGTTGACCGAACCGGGATACGTGCTGCGACGGATTGGAGAGGCTTCTTATTTCCGGGCGTTGGGGAATGTAGTAATTCCAGTCCGTGTAGCCCGATAGGAACTTCTCGACCGCTTCAGCAAGAAAATCGCAACCGGCCTCATCAATGGCACCCGGCTCGTTGGCGTACGTAAGACCGGTGTTGTTTCCCATCAGAGAGTCGAGCAAGAGGTGAGTGTACTCATGCGAGACGATTTCCAGGCTCACATATCCCCGACAATAACAGGTTGCCCCGGTGACCAAATACCAAGCCCCCAGAGAAGGACACCTGGGTGTCCAATAGTCCGTGAGGACCACGGCCTCTGCGTATGAACGCGCCTGCACGCCACCTGTCCCATTAGGTCCATTCCTTCCGAATCGCGACGAGAGGTAAGTCCAGAAACTGGCTATGGAGTCATAAGCAATGTCCACATCAAGAGACCCGGCGCACCACGGAATCGGCGAAGGTCCACGAGCCGGATTCCCCTCTGAGCGACCGAGAGTGTAAGTAAACTGCCCCACAATGAAGGGCTGGTCGAGGTAACAAGGACCATACACTTCCTCAGGCCCACAGTCCCTCACTCTCCTGTCCAACCCACTCACCAACGTCTCCGTTTTCACCACCTGGCCGGTAGTGGCATCCACGAAGTAATGGTCGCCGTCGAAGACCGCTTCGCTCAGCACCTCCACCACCCACACGAGCGTTCCCGTCTCACCGCCGTTCGCCTTGGCACAGCCGCATTGATCCTCAATCACCGGCGCCAGGATGTAGAGCCCGAGCGTCTTCACTTCCAAGTCCGGCACGACGGGGTGGTTGGCCCGGAACATTGCCTCCGCCACTTGTTCCGCCGTTGCCTGCGTCACCCGCGCTTCCGTGCCCGCCTGCACCTTCTTCGCCAGCCGGCCGTTGACCGTGCTCACCAAGCCGTGCGCGCCCACGTGCGCGATGAGCTCCGCGCCCCAGACGGGGATGCCGCCGTGCCGTTGCTCGTAGCGCACATGGCTCATGCCCAGCTTGTCCACCTCGATCTGCCGGGGCGCCAGTTGGGCGGCGACATCCGTGACGCCGAAGTGCTGGCCATGCCGGGCGAGGAACTGATCGGCCACGGCCACCGGGTCCACGCCGTTGACGCCGCCGGGGAGCGCGGCGTAAGCGGCGGAGTTGGTGGGCGTGACTTTCGGCGCCTGCGCGGCGCGGGCGAGTGCGGTCGGGGTGAACGCGGCTTCGTTGCGGAGGAAGATGACTTCGCCGGATTTGGCATCGCGCCCGAAGGTGAGCGGTTCGTTCTGGGCTTGAGCAGAAACGAACGTGAGGAACAAGGCGAGGAGGGCGAAGGGGCGGTGGCAACGTAGCGGCGCTTCGGCAGAACGCCGCCAGTTTGGAATGCCCACAAGTGCGGCGCTC
>CAZJTM010000224.1:0-9808 GCA_964548925.1 uncultured Verrucomicrobiota bacterium
CCACTTTACCCACTCCAACCCCCGTTCAGCCATCTGCACCCCGGCTGACGCTTACCATGGAATGCCTAACCCAGCCCTCAGTTTGTAAGCGTCAACGGTAGCGCCTCTGGTCAAGGGTTCCCGTAAGTGTCATAGCTATCAGAGCTATGATAACTCCGAGTAGTTCTGATTCCGTTCTTGCAGTCGCCTCCTCTTCGGCGGCGAAGTTGCCCGTGACGCTGGATACCCAAGGCCGGGTGCGCACGTCCCGGGAACAACGCCGCGCCATCCTGGCCGAGTTCGAGCGCAGCGGGTTGTCCGCCGCCGCGTTTGCCCGGCGCACGGGCCTCTCCATGCCGCGGTGCCCCCCGCCTCATCGCCCTGGACGCCACCTGGTACTTTTCCTCCCAATCCAAAAACATCCACTGCCCCAACGGTTCCTGTATCCGGCACGCCGAGGGCCACCGCACGCATTTCCACAGCGCCATCATGCCGGTCATCGTCAGTCCCCGCCATGGCCAGGTCGTGCCGCTGCGTCCGGAGTTCATCGTGCCGCAGGACGGGCAGGTCAAACAGGATTGCGAAATCAACGCGGCCCAGCGCTGGCTCTCCGCCCACGCCGGGCGTTACGCCAGCGGCAACGATACCTTGCTGGGCGATGATCTCTACGCCCACCAACCGTTCTGCCGGCAGGTGCTGCTGCAGGGCTTTCATTTCCTGTTCACCTGCAAGCCCGCCTCCCACGGCCACTTGAGTTCCTGGATCCAAGGGCTGGAGGAGGGCAAAGAACTGCAGCGCTTGAAACTGCGGATCAAAGGCAAGTCCAACCGCTGGGAACACCACCAGTATCACTGGGCCAATGGCGTGCCACTGACCGACAGTGACGACGCATTGAAAGTCAACTGGTGCGAACTGACCCTCCCCGATGCTGAAGGCGTGGGGCTTTACCGCAACAGCTTCATCACCGACTGGAAGCTCACCGAGGCCCACGTGGCGGGGCTGGTGGCCGCCGGGCGGGCGCGGTGGAAAATCGAGAACGAAAACAACAACGTGCTCAAAAACCGGGGCTATCATCTGGAGCACAATTTCGGTCACGGCAAGCAGCATCTGGCCAGCCTGTTAAGGACGATGAACCTGCTGGCTTTTGGCCTGCACACGGTGCTGGAATGGACCCATGAGAACTGTCGGCTGATCCGTTCCACGGTGGGCGCGCGACGGAAATTCTTTCAACACCTGGAAGCGCTGGCCACGTATTTGTATTTCGAGACGTGGGAACGGCTGATGGATTTCATGATGAAGGGTCTGGAAATCGGGCCTTACGCCGCTCAAAAACGCTAAGACCGGCCTTCCCGGAAGAAAACACGCCCGCAATGGCGTGAGGCCGCGCTTTGCTCCAATCCCGCCAGCCTACATCCGCGCGACATCTGGTTTGCCGTTCCACCCCTAAATCCGCCAGCGCCATTCCTCCTGAGCCGAGTCAAAATGAGAACTGCTGCCGCCTCATGGCGGCGGCTACGCTCTGCCGGGGTTTCATGCCGGGTGTGAAACTTGCCTGCCAAGCTGCATATTCCAGTCTCCATCCAGCCACATCGCCCGCCCGCCGCTTGTAGCGGAGGTTTCCAACCAGTTGTGTTCGGCCCGCGGTTGAACCGAAGAGTGATTTGAGGTTCGCGGCGAGCAACGATTCCGCGCGGCGGGGGCGCGACGGCACAAGCGGCTCCGCCGGAGCGTCGGCGAAGGTCTATGCGGTCCTGTTCCCGTCGCAACCCCACCATGAAATCTTCCGGGCTCGCCCAGCCCAGTTGATGCTACTGGAACAGTTCGAGCACCCGCCGGTTGGGCCGCCGTCCGGTGTTGAGTTGAAACAACACCGCCGCAATCAACTCCAGATACAACTTGAGCGTCACCCTGTCCGGACTCTCCGCCAGCAAGAACGCGCCCTTGGGCAACTGGCTCAACAGCCCCCCGCGCCAGCTCCCCCTCCGACGGGCCCTGCCGCCCCAGCGCGGCGGTTAGGGATTGAGCCGCCCGACTTCCAGAGACACATCCACGGTCAGTTTGGCGAAGGCCGCTCGACCTGGTTGGCTCTTGGCCTTCCGTACCGCGCCGCGGTTGCGGAGTGTTGGTCAGGCTGAATGGCGTGGCATCCAGCGCCAGCAGCCGCCAGCCGCGCCAGAACGCCTCCGGATTGCCGCCAGCGCGTGGCCCGGAGGCGCAACGTACGGCGCATCAGTTCGGCAAAGCCCGGCCAGCGTAAGCGCGAACGCGTCCGACGGGACTGAGGATGTTTTTGCATCCCCAGTGTAAGTGGCGGATGATCAACGGGGGGCCAGAACTTTCTTCACTCAATGGAATTTCCAAAGGCATTAGGGTTAGAACTTCGTCAGCCGACCCAACTCTTTCACTCGCCGCTCGATGTCCGCGCGTTTGATCTTGGCCGTCCCGTTCAGCCCAAAGCCCTCGCAGCAGAAGCTCGCCACCACGCTGCCATGCACCATTGCCTGGCGGAGCCGCGTGTCCACGCCGCCCGCGCCGGCGGCGAGATAACCCATCAAGCCGCCCACGAAGGAATCGCCCGCGCCCGTCGGGTCCACCACCTTCTTGAGCGGATACGCGGGACACAAGAACAGGCCGCGCGGGCCGGACAGAATCGAGCCGTGCGAACCCAGTTTGATGATGACATACCGCGGTCCGAGGGCGTGCAACTTCGGCAGCGCGTGGATCACGTTCGCCTCCTTCACGAGTTGCCGCGCCTCGCTGTCGTTGAGCACAAACAGGTCAACGCGCGGGAGCAGCCGGAGCAGATCCTTCAGGGCGATGTTCAGCCACAAATCCATCGTGTCCGCCGCCACGAACTTCGGCCGGCGCATTTGGTCGAGAACATGGTGCTGGAGCGCCGGAGCGATGTTGGCCAACAGGACGAACGGCGTGGCCCGATATGGCGCGGGCAATTCCGGCGAGAACGTTTCGAACACGCCCAACTCCGTCTTGAGCGTGCGCCGGTTGTTCATGTTCGACTCGTATTCGCCGGACCAGTGAAACGTCTGGCCCGGCTTGACTTGAAGCCCTTCGAGATTGATGCCGTGCCGGCGGTAGAGCTCCAGATACCGCTTCGGGAAATCGCCGCCCACCACGCCGACCAGCCGCACGGGCGCGAAGAAACTGGCCGCCACGGCCGCGTGACTGGCCGAGCCGCCGAGCAGCCGCGGGTTCTCCGCTTTAGGGGTCTTGATGGAATCCAACGCGGTCGAACCGACGATTAACACACTCATGGTTATTACAGATTGGCGATGTTCGATTTCAAATCGCGGCGGACGGTAGGCCATTCCGGTGGCGCTCGCAATCTGAGATTCGCCGAACCAACCACCGCCGCGTCAGCCGTCGCTGGCCGCCGCGTCAGCATCCACGCTGGAGGGCCTTGAACGCCGATTCAGAAACCTGCCTCAGTGGAACGCCGGCTTTCGCCGCAACCTTCCGGCACGACTCATACTCCGGCTTCGCTTGCACGATCCGGCCGTTCAACTTGCCGAGCTTCACTTCCACCGTGCCATGCGGAGTCTTCACTTCTACGGTCTCCCGCCGCAATTTGTGCCGCTCGGCCAGCGTGCGGCGCACGCCGAAAGCCGTCGTCTCCCGCAGCATCAGTTCCGAAAACCGGTCCGCTTCGGCCTCGGCACAAAGGACCGTGAGCAGCACGCCCGGGCGGTTTTTTTTCATTTGAATCGGCGTGTGGAACACGTCCAACGCGCCCGCCGCCAGCGCCGTTTCGACAAAGTGCCCGAGCACTTCACCGCTGATGTCATCGAGATTGGTTTCCAGCACGGCCACGCGGTCGGTTTCCCAATCGTGCGCTGCCTTGCGGGTGTCGGGTTCGGATTTCGGATTTCGGATTTCGGATTTCCGTCCCAGCACTGCGCGCAGCACATTGGGTCGCGTCTTGTTGTTCCGCGTCCCGAGGCCAAAGCCGATCTTCTCCGCAACCAGGCCGGTCATGGGCCCAAAGCTCTCGGCGAACTCTGCCAGCAACGCCGCGCCCGTGGGCGTGACGAGTTCGTGCGGCTCGTCGCACTGCGTAAGGCCAACACCGCGTTCGCCAAGAATGGCGAGCGTGGCTGGGGCGGGAATCGGGAAACGCCCGTGCGCGCAGCGAATCCAGCCCGTGCCTTCGACGACCGGGGCGGCCAACACACGCGGCTTGCCAAGCATTTCGAGCGCGAGACAGCCGCCCACGGTGTCCACGATGGAATCCACCGCGCCGACTTCGTGGAAGTGGACTTGGGCTGCCGGCTTGCCGTGAATCTTTCCCTCGGCGTCCGCAATCCGCTGGAACACGGCGATGGACTTCTGCTTCACCCACGGGGAAAGCCTGCTGCGCGAGATCAGCTTCTTGATGTCTGCGAACGTCCGCTGGTCATCGTGATGGTGATGTCCGTGTTCCTCCTTGCCGTGGTCATGCTCGGCATGTTCGTAATCGTGTGAGTGGCGGTGCTGGTGTTCATGGTCGTGGTCATGATCGTGGCTGTGATCATGAGCCAGATGCACGTCGAACTTCGTGCCGGCGATGCCAGACTTCTCGCCGCGCGCGACGTGGAGGTGATAGCCGTCGAGCTTGAGCTTCTGGAGTTCGCGTTCCAGCCGGCGCGCGTCCACGCCCAGGTCAATGAGCGCGGCGACAAACATGTCACCGCTGATACCGCTGAAGATGTCGAGGTAAAGGGTTTTCATGGTGTCTGGCTCTTGGTCGTAATCTTCAGAGGCTCTTTGAAAACGCCAGCCGGCTGAGGGCAGCCAGCCTGCAAGCAGTGAGCCATTGCCCGTTGCCTGTAGGCCGCGTGCCCTCACGCGGCGCGTCCGCAAACTTTTGAAAGAGCCTCTTCATCTTGATCTCCTTGAAGGCCTTCAGTGCTGGGAAGATTAAGAGCAAAATTACGATGAAGATTAAGAACGTGAGGCCAGCGCATTGATCTGGCTCGCCGCGAAGCCGGCGCCAAAGCCGTTGTCAATGTTCACCACCGTCACGCCGCTGCCGCAACTGTTGAGCATGCCGAGCAGCGCTGCCACGCCGCCAAAGCTCGCGCCGTAGCCCACACTCGTCGGGACAGCGATCACGGGCTTGTCCACGAGGCCGGCGACCACACTGGGCAACGCCCCCTCCATACCGGCAACAACCACGACCACATTCGCCTCTTGGAGCACAGCAAGCTTCCCGAGCAACCGGTGCAAGCCAGCCACGCCGACGTCCGCCACACGCGCGACGCGGTTGCCCATGATCTCGGCGGTAACGGCGGCTTCCTCGGCCACAGGCAGGTCGCTCGTGCCGGCACAGACGACGGCGATGCTTCCGCGCCGTTTCGGCAGCGGCTTGCGGTCAATTGTCACGCAGCGGGCGGCTGCGTGATGGACAGCGGCCTTGAACTTCTTCCGCAGCGCCCGGGCGTGCTCTGCCGACACTCGCGTGATCAGGACGCGCCCGCCGTGTTGGAGCAGGCGATCAGCGATAGCGACGACTTGAATCGGCGTCTTGCCCGCGCCGAAGATGACTTCCGGGAAGCCTTGCCGCAGTCCGCGGTGCGTGTCCACGGTGGCGAAGCCGAGATCGGCAGTGGGTGCGGCTTGAAAGGCGCGCACCACGGCGTCACGGCTCACGCCGCCGGCGCGGAACTGTTCGAGCAAACGGATGGCTTCGGTGGTTGTCACGCGCGGACATTGCCACAGGAAGGGCGGGCGGTCACGCGGGAAAGCGTATCAGTGAGCGTGATGATGCCGGAACAGCCGCTGCCGGTTCGCAAACAGATACCAGACGATCAGGATGTTCAACGCCAACACCAGCACGATGGTCGGGGTGACACGATGCATCAACTCGTAGATTTCGATCGGCACGAAGAAAGCCGATTCACCAATGGCCAGCCAGCCCGCCCAACTCACGCGGAAGATCAGCCCGATGCCTTCCACCCACGAGAACAGGCTATAGAGCACCGTGCCGCCGGCCAGCAATCGCAGGTTCGCGGTGGAGATGGCGCCGATCTTGGCGCCGAGATCAGCGAAGAACTGCTTTTCGGGATCGAGATGGAGGAACAGCAGCAATTGGCGGAACGCAGCCGGCAGGTTCTCGTCCGAAAGGCTGTAAACGCCCAGCGCCGCGAGCAACAGGAGCAGGCCCTTGCCGAGCTTGATCGCGATAATCACGTAAAGCGTCGGGGCGCGCTGCTTGATGAATGGAGTCTGGTCGGACATCAAATGGTCCGGAGGAGTGCGGGCTTCAGGAAACTGCCGCTTTCTCGGATGGTGTGGTCGTTGACACGTTGGTTTCTGCCAGCTTGTTCTTCGACGCCTCCACCTTGATGTAATGCAGCACCACGGGGGCGAGGATCATGCCGGGAATGCCCATGAGCTTTTCCCCGATGACCAGCCCGATCAACGTCAGCCACATCGGGTTCTTGATGCGGTCGCCGATGATCTTGCTGTTCAGGAAATACTCCAGCTTGTGGATGACGATGAGGAAGATCAGCGCGAACAGCGCCATCTTCGGCGAGATCGTGAAACCGACGCCGACGATCAAGGTGTTGCTCATGATGTTGCCGATGATCGGCAGCAGGCCGAGCAGGAACGTCAGCATGATCAGCACGGTCGCGTAGGGGAATCCATTCCAAATCAAGAACACGGCGGTCAGCGTGGTATTCACTACGGAGATGATGATCTGCGCGCCAATGACGGTGGCGAAGCTCCGGTAAAACGTCGCGAAGCGCAAAGCCAACTCGCGCGCCACGGTCGAGTACAAGCTGCCCTGAACCATGTGGGGATCACCCTCCACATCCCAGCGGGCGTTGATGAATAGGCTGACAGCCACGACCAAGCCGATGATGAGCATGGCGATCTGGAGCACCGCCTCGCGCGCGTAGCGGCCCACGTTGGCCACGCGTTCCTTGATCTCCTTCAACCCTGCCGTCTTCAAGCTCGCGTAATCAGTGAACGGCAGTTCGATGCCCTGCCGCTCAGCGTAGTTGGCCACCGCCGGGATGGTGTCATCCACAATCTTCGGCAACGTCCTGTAAGTGTGGCGCGAGAAAAACCACAGCCCGGACCCCAAACCCGCCACGAGAATCAGATACAGGATCACGCCCAGCGTCTTGCTCCGCCCGAAGCTCAGGAAATTCAGGGCGAAATAGCCGAACAACCCCGTCAACACCAGCGTCGCCATGTGCAGCCAGCCGATCAGGATCAGCAACACCGCCATGATGACGTAGGAAATGCGGGCGGAGGTGGTCATGGCCAAATACTCACCGCACCTCTTCCAACAACGGCGGCAGCAGTTCGCTGGTCTTCATCGGTTGCCAGATCACCGGCGCTCGCCCTCCCGACTGCGGACCACCGCATTGCCCGGCAGAGCCGGTTTGTCCGGGGCGGGGTGTTCAGTCCAGCCGGCGGCCTCGGCCGCTTTCGCCGTATTCGCCACCAAGTCCGCCAGCAGCGCGTCGGGCGATTTGCTCCGGGCCATCGCCTCGCTGATGAACTGCTCCGCCACGGGCTCCGGCCCCCTGATTTGCAGAAGTGTCATGCCGGGAGAGTAATCCGCGCACAGGTCTATGACAAGATGTTGGAGGGTGCCTGGAGATTTGGGAAGTGACTTGCCGCGATCAGGATCGGCAACACCGCCATGATGACGCACGGGACGCGGGCGGATGTGGTCATGCTTCAATCGTAGCGCAGACTTCCCAGGCCGCTGTATCGCATGTCTCCAAACCGGCGGCTGGTGCGAATTCAGAAGACGTGTCGCCTTTGCCTCATTTGCTGAACCTAAAAAAGCGGTTGACAGGAAGCGGCGGGGATTTGTACTCGTTTAGCTCGAAATCCAAGTAGTGTTGCGCAGTCGGTCGGAGCCTGCGCCGTGAATCAGAACGAGCAACAACGGAACGGTTGGCTCGACGAGACAAAAAGGTGTTCCCGCCTCGCCTGCGATAGCTTTACCCCCGGCCCGGAGCGCACGTCAGCCGCCGCCCTCCGTTTCCTCACCACGTTCCAGCCTGTCTTCAACGACCCGCCTCCAAAAAACCGCGTAGCAGCGGACGTGAGTTCGCTCCATCTCGCTTGCGAGGCAGATGGAGCGAACTCACGTTCGCTGCTGCGGCTCAAACTTCTCAACGATGAGCATGTTGGCCCATGGTGGGACTTGCCCAGCATCAGCGTGATGAGGCCGACTGGGGCTCGCACAGCCGGACCGACATCACCGTCAATCTGTAGCCGTGCCGCATGTTCGGGCTGTGTAGCGCCGCCCGGAGCGGCAAGAGCAATTCAAACAAACTCCAACCAAATCAACCACTATGGCTTCCACAGACAAAAAGAATCTGATCCTCGCCTGGGTCCTCAATGTCCTTCCCGGAATCGGCCTGATCTACGTCGGCAAGACCTCGTTGGGCGTCTTGTTCATGATTATCGGGGCTGTTCTTCTCCTGCTCTGCATGACCGGGATCGGGGCCATAATCGGTTTGCCGCTTTATCTGCTCACCTCGTTAATCGCCTGTATCTCATCGGTGGTGGCCGCGTCGAAGCATAACAAATCGCTATGACTGGCTCACGCGCGGAACGCCAGACGGCATCTCCACCGGTTCAAAAACAAATCCCCACCAGTGCAATCCAAATGAAACTCCCATGAAAATCACCACAACCCTATTGGGCCTGGCCCTTGTTGGCCTGGCAAACTTCACGCAATCACACGCTGCCACGCTCTACGTGGATCAGCGGTATGGCCCGGGCGGCAACGGCTCCACCAACGCCCCCTACAACACCATCCAGGCCGCGATCAACGACGGGCGATCCACCGACGTCATTGTCTATCCCGGCACGTACATGGAAAACCTGTCCATCCTCAAGAGCATCCGCATCATCGGGTATGACGGCCCGCACACGACCGCGATTGACGGCTCGGCGGGCAGCAACACGGTCAGCGTCGCCCAGGGGCTGACCGTTTGGCTCATGGGGTTGAAGATCTCCAGCGGCGTGACCGGGGTCTATCAGCCGACGCAGGGGGCCCTGTATTTGAGAAACTGCATCGTCTGCGGGAACCGGAGTCATGGTGTCTATGTCGAATGCACGAGCACGACCGCTTCGCCGATCCTCTACATGGACAACTGTATCTCCGTCGCCAACGGAGGGAGTGGACTTCATATTCATGGCGAGTGCACCGGCATTGCGGGGAACCGGATTCCCACCGCACGGGCACATAACAACATTCTGATTGGCAATACAGGCTTCGGCCTAGAACTATATGTGAAGAGCTACAATTCAGGCTATGGTTTCAGCCTTGGAGAGATCACCGTGGATTACAACGACTACGCGGCCAACGTCGCTGGGAACTACTCGTCGTTGTTTGGACCAGCCGGTCGGATTTCGGTGGGGGCGAACTCCTTCTCTGGTACGCCTGATTTCGTCGGCGGCTCGGCCAACACATGCAATCAGGATTACCGTTTGGCGCCTGGCTCCCCCTGCCGTAATGCCGGCTCGCCGGGACTTGGCTGGGTAAACCCGGACGGCACCCGCTGCGACATAGGCGCCTACGGTGGTCCCGGTGCCGCGACGTTTTTCACCAACCCCAACGACGGCCCGATCATCCGGAATGTGACGATTGATCAGGGGATGGTTCCCAAGGGCAGCACCTTCACCATCCGCGCCACGGGTGCGGTTCGTTGAGTTGGGCATCAACGTTTCACCTGGGCATAAACCTATGAAAACGGAGCCTCTTTCAGAACCTCGCGACCGTAGCGGCGTCTCGGCAGAACGCCGCCATTCTTCATTTCGCGCACAAAGAGTGCGGCGCTCTGCCGAGACGCCGCTA
>CAZJTM010000225.1:0-9729 GCA_964548925.1 uncultured Verrucomicrobiota bacterium
TGTTTGCCAAGAACCCTGCTGTGCTGGACTTGGAGAACTGAAAGGACGCGTCCTAGGAATCACATGTTCACGGGATTGGATTGTTGTGTTACACGAGTTGATGCCTAACATCCCAAAGGAATGTAGAGAACGCGGGGGCGAGCGGAGCCCGAGAGGTGGATGGCGTCGGTGAGGTTGCTGAAGTCTGAATCCGCCCCCGCGTTCTTTACATTCCCGGATTGAACGCCGCCGCGTAAAAGGCTTCGCCTCACGCGGTTCAGCCGCGGTCAAAGGTTCGCCGGGCCTTCCAACGGCGGTCAACAGAGTTGCCCCACGAATACGCCCATGAATTCAAAGCGTTCATGGATTGGATCGAAGGGCTCCTTGCGCTGGTGCGGTATGCGCTTCCGTCTGGACGTGCCGGCGAGGCTGGCCCATCATCGGCGCGTATGGGCGGCAGCGACGCGGCAGATCATCAGGCCATTCAGTATCTTCTCACCCTCCCACCACGCATGGCGGAGGCCTTCGAGGTTGTGGCGGACCGGCCCCGGCCGCGATGGTTGGCGCAGGCCGACCCGGTGGGGCAACCGCTCGGTTCCGGCGGGGCGACGGCGCATTTGCTCCATGAGGCCTGGCAGGTCACCGCGCCACACGCCTCCTTTTCCGACTGGCTGCGCGCGGACCGCAAGCTCGTGCTCCACGCGGGCGGTCAGAGCCGTCGCCTGCCGGCGTACGCGCCCACCGGCAAACTGCTCATGCCCATCCCCGTTTTTCGCTGGGCCCGCGGACAGCGATTGAATCAGTCGCTCCTCGATTTGCAACTCCCGGCGTATGAGCGGGTGTTGCGGCACGCCGGCGAACAGGCGCGGGTGCTGATCACCAGCGGCGATGTGTTGCTCCGTTTCGCGCGTGAGTTGCCGCTGTTCCCGGACGCGGATGTGGTGGGGCTGGGCATGTGGGTGACGCCGGAGAAGGCGCAGGATTTCGGCGTGTTTTTCTCGCCGCGCAAGCAGCCGAACGCGCTGGGGTTCTTCTTGCAGAAGCCCTCGGCGGAGAGAATCCGTGAGCTGGCGCAGGAGCATCTCTACCTTGTGGACACGGGCATGTGGCTGCTCAGCGAGCGGGCGGTGAACGTGCTCCTGAGACGGTGTGGCTGGGATGCCGCGACGCAAGCCTTCGCAGGTGGCCGGCCACAAACCTACGAACTCTACGGACAGTTCGGGCTGGCCTTGGGGTTGGAGGCCAGCGTGCCGGACGCCGAGGTGAACGCGCTTTCGTGCGCCGTCGTGCCGCTGCCCGGGGCGGAGTTTTATCACTTCGGGACGACCGCGCAGATGATCGAGTCGGTGTCCGAGTTGCAAAACTTGGTGCTGGACGAAACCAAGCTGGGCGGGGCGGTGGGCTTGCGCCATCCGGACCAGTATTTGCAGAATTGCCGTTTTCAGCCGCCGCTCCGCCGCCAACGGAACCACACGTTGTGGGTGGAGAACAGCGTGGTGGGGCCGGAATGGAAGCTTGCCAACGAGCACGTCTTCACCGGCGTGCCGGAGAATGACTGGGACTTGCGGCTCGAACCCGGTGTCTGTCTGGACGTCATCCCGGTGGGGGAAGCCGACTTCTGCGTTCGCGTGTATGGCTTCCGCGACACGTTCAGCGGCGCGTTCGGTCAGGAGGCGACGCGCTGGCTGGGCCGTCCGGCGGCGGCGTGGTTCGCGGCCCGCGGTTTGGATCCGGCGGCGTGCGGGGTGGCCTTGGAAACGGACGTGCAACAGTGCCCGCTGTTTCCGGTGCTGGGCGCGGACGCGTTGGAGCCGCGCTTCTTGGAATGGCTGTTTGCCGCGCAGCCCGCGAACCGTCCGGATTTTGCGGCGCGCTGGTGTTCGCTCCGCCGACTCTCCGCGCGGACGATCACGAACGAAGTGAATGTGCGCCGACTTTACGCGCAGCGCGCCGGTCTGGCCCAGGCCTGCCTTGCGCCGCTGATGCGCAATTTTCGCTGGAGCGTATTTTACCGGCTGGACCTTGAATCCACCGCGCGCGCGTTTGCCGCAGGGACCGACGCGTTGCCGGCGGTCGAGTTCAACCACGACGACGATCCGATGCAGGTGGTGCATGACCGGATGTTTCGCGCGGCGGTGTTGCGGCGCCGCGGCCAGGCGGAGTGGGAGCAGTTCGAGGAGCAGGCCTTTGCTCACTTGCGCCAGATGATCATCCACGAGGCGCAACTCTCGCCCGCCGCGCCGCGCTGCAATGTCATCGAGGACCAAATCATCTGGGCGCGCAGCCCGGTGCGGCTGGATTTGGCCGGAGGCTGGACCGACACGCCGCCCTACTGCATTGAGCATGGGGGCAAGGTGCTGAACGTGGCCGTGGACCTGAATGGACAGCCGCCCATCCAAGTCTTCGCCAAGCTCAGCCCGCGTCCCGAGTTGGTCATTCGCTCGATTGACTTGGGCGAAGAGGAGCGCGTGCGGACTTACGCGGAACTCGACACGTTCGCGAAGCCGGGCAGCCCGTTCGGTCTCGCGAAGGCCGCGTTCGCGCTCGCCGGCTTTCTGCCGCGCTTTCGGGCCAACGGCCAGTTTAGTTCGCTGGAGGAACAGTTGCGCGAGTTCGGCGGCGGCATTGAGGTTTCGCTGCTCGCGGCCGTTCCGAAAGGCAGTGGCTTGGGGACGAGCAGCATTCTGGCGGCGACGACGCTCGCGGCGATTGGCGAACTGTGCGGGCTCAATTGGGACAACGACGTGCTGTTCCGGCGCACGCTGGCCTTGGAGCAAATGCTCACGACGGGCGGTGGCTGGCAGGACCAGGCGGGTGCGATCTACCGCGGGATCAAGATGGTGGAAACCTCGCCGGGCCTGCGCCAGAAGCCGCAGTTGCGCTGGCTGCCACAGCATCTCTTCGAGCACGACTACGCCAACAAGTCCATCCTGCTTTACTACACCGGCATCACGCGGCTGGCGAAGAACATTCTGGCCGAGATCGTGCGCGGCATCTTCCTCAACTCGCCCGCGCATCTCGGGTTGATTGACGAGATCGGCGCGAACGCCGACGTGACCGCCGGGGCGATTCAGCGGTGCGAATTCGAGGCGCTGCTAGCGGGCATCCGCAACAGTTGGCGGCTGAATCAGGCGCTCGACAGCGGCACGAATCCGCCGGAGGTGCAGACCATCTTTGAGCGCGCGGGCGATTACCTGTCAGCGGCGAAACTGCTCGGAGCCGGCGGCGGCGGTTACCTGCTGATGTTTGCCAAGGACGAGATTGCCGCCGAGCGGATCAAGCTCCGGCTCGCAGAGAATCCGCCGAACAGCCGGGCGCGCTTCGTGACGTTGGAACTCTCGAACACCGGCTTGCAGGTGACGCGAAGCTGATGGCGCGCTCGGCCAAGATGGTCGTAGGACAGGCTTTCAGCCTGTTTCAAACTGTCGTGCCACGACCCCGCGGAGGTATGTTGTCCGGGCAACGAAACGCAGAAACGCCGAGGACGCGGAGCTTCACAGAGCCTAGGTTTCTCGGCGTTTCTCGGGGTTCTCCGCATTTCCTGCGCTTCGTCGGCAATGCTGCGCTTGCTGCTTCGTCGAGCTGGGGGACGACTCTTTTGCCAGTGAGCGCGGAGCGGAACATGCGGCTCCAAGAAGGCGTCGATCAGACTGAATATGGAGACAGGCTGGAAGCCTGTCCTACGGCGCAACGTGCGCACCTTCCCGAGGAAGCAATCGCATGAAGGCAACCCAGTTTCAGCCCTTCCACAGCGCCCAGCGGCCGCTGCTTTTTGATGCGACAGCTTTCTCAGCGGAGCTTCGTGTGCTCGTGTTGGCGCCGCACCCGGACGACTTCGATGTCATCGGTGTCACGATGCGCCGGTTCCGCGAGAACGGGAATCGGATTGACGTGGCCGTGCTCACCTCCGGCGCGAGCGGCGTGGAGGATGGCTTCCAGCCCAATCTCACGAACGCAAGCAAGGCGGCCATCCGGGAAGCAGAACAGCGGGCCAGTTGCCAGTTCTTCGGGTTGCCGGAGGACCGGCTGACGTTTCTGCGATTGCAGGAAGACGCCGAGGGGCATCTGGAGGCATCGGAGCCGAACTTGGAGCGGCTGCGGGCTTTTTGGCTGGCCCATCCGGCGGACGTGGTGTTTCTGCCGCACCGCAACGACACGAACGCCGCGCACCGGCGAACAGATGCCTTGTTCCGGCAAGTCGTGGCGGCCCACCCCGGGCCGCTCGCGGCGTTGTTCAATCGGGATCCCAAAACTCTGGTGATGCGGGACGACGTGATGACCTTGTTCGCCGAGGCCGAAGCGGAGTGGAAAGGACGGTTGCTGAGGTTTCATCAGACGCAGCACCAGCGGAATCTGCGGACCCGCGGTCACGGGATTGACGAGCGGATTCTGCGCGTGAACCGCCAGACTGCGGCCCGCTTGAAGGTCCCGGCGGAGTACGCGGAGTCGTTCGAGCTCGAATTGTTCCAACTGAACGCCACGGGGTAGCCGGACCGCAACCGGTCCGCCGGGCGCAGCACTCAAATTGCACCGAGGACGAACGCAGCGGTTCGATTCCGGCTGGTTTCAGTGCGCCACGAGTCACCCCCAATCCTCACCGGCCTTCAGCGTGCTTCTGGCGCCCTCGCCGGAAGGTCCATTCTCAGCCCGTCATCGAGATGGTTCTTCCGGCGAGGACGCCGGAAGCACGTTGGAGTTGCCCCCGGCTTGGCCGGGAACGCCCTTGCCAACCGATGCCGAAATGAATAATCCAGTTGGGTCAACCATCTGAACGCACATGAAACTTCCGCTCCGCATTGTCACGCTGTCGTGTCTCCTCTCCGGTTTGCCGCCCGCCACCGCCGTTGAAACCAAAGCCGAACCGCAGCTCGCGGCCGGCGCGCGGGAACTCGCCCGGCAGCATCTCGCCGTGCATCGCTTCTCCACCCTGTTCACCGCTCAGAACGTCCGCGAGTTTCTCGCCAGTGATGCTGGCATCGAGGCGGCGATTGACTGGTGCCACCGGACTGCGGTGACGAAGGTTTACTTGGAGACTTTCCGGGATGGCTACCAAGCGGAGCGCGCCACGTTGCTACGCGCGAAGGAACGGTTTACAAAGGCCGGCTTCGACGTGTCCGGCTGCGTGACTCCGACGCAGGTGGGCAAGTCCTCGACGGGTTGGAAGTCCACGATCTCCTGCTATACTGATCTGCCGACACAGGCGAAGGTGCGCGCCATTTTTGAATTCACCGCCGGGCTGTTCGACGAAATCATGATTGATGACTTCTGGTTCACCGATTGCGCCTGTCCGGAGTGCGAGGCCGCCCGGCTGGCGAAGACGGTCAAGATTGGCGACAAAACGTATCCGGTTACGGGCGACACTTGGGAGGATTATCGGTGCGAGTTGATGGTGCGCCTCTCGCAAGAGAACGTGTTGAAAGGCGCCAGGCGCGTCAACCCGAAGGCCGCGCTGATCATCAAGTACCCGCAGTGGTATGACAACTTTCACAACCGCGGCTACGAGGTGCTGCGCGAGACGGCCGACTATGACCGCATCTGGGTGGGCACGGAGACGCGCGATTACGGCGACGCGCGCTGGGGAGGCACGGTGCAATACGAGGCGTATTTCATCATGCGCTGGCTTGGGGGTATCGGCGGCGCGAAGTGCGGCGGCGGTTGGTATGACTGGCTGGGCACGACGGAAGCGACTTATGTGGAGCAGGCCCGCCAAACGATCCTGGGTGGCGCGCGGGAGTCGTTCCTGTTCTGCTACGGCGGCCTGCAGGGCACCACCGGGCCAAAGAACATTGAGGCATTGCGGACACATCTTCCCGAGTTGTTCGCCGTGGCCAAAGAGGTCAAAGGTCGTCGGCCTGTGGGGATCGCGGCATACAAGCCGGCCAACAGTCATCCCGAAAATGAAGCCCGCGTATTCGATTTTGTCGGGATGCTGGGGTTGCCGTTGGTGCCGTGCCACGAGTTTCCAAACAATGCGCCGGCCGCGTTCTTCTCCGTCCACGCTCTAAAGGACGCGCAGTTTGCCGGCAGGCTTGCTGCGTTCATCGAAGCCGGCAAGCCGGTTTTGCTTACCGATGGATTGGTGGCGCGACTGACGAATCAGGTGAACCTCAAGGCGGCCAACGTGCGGGTGCTGGAGGTCAAAGGTTCGCCCAAGTCGCTGCTCGATTGGTCGCAGGACCAGGTGGAGGCGATGCGGACACCGCTGCTCCGCCCGTTCAAGACGAGTTTCCGTGCGCCGGCCGGGGTGGCCCTCTATTTGTTCGACGACGGCAGTTGGGTGGTGGAGAACTTCGAGGACGAGGCCGTGAGCGTCGAACTGAAGGGCATGGCGCGACAAGTCGCCGCACGAGGGTGGGCCTACGAATGGAGTCGCTGAGCCGGCTCTACCTTCTTGTTGGACGTTTGCCGGCGGCAAGGCGTGGCGCGAGCAGCCATTCCAGGCTGGCACAGCGGCCCGCACGCAGGCGCTCGACTTCCAGCCGGCACAGCCCGCCTTTCTTCAAGGTGAGCAGCAGGCCTTGCCCACCGGTGCAGAGCAACGAAATCAGTCCGCTCAGGTGCGGTTCATGGCCCACGAGCAGCAGGCTCTTCGGAGCGGGTCGCATTTCGTTCAAGCTGGAGACCAGTCGGCCATAATCACCCGACGGCGCGAGGTGGTCGTTGAAGTCCAGGCGATCGTGCAGGCGCAACCCGCGCTCCATGATTTCCGCCGTCTCTCGCGCCCGCACCAGGGGGCTGGACACAATCACGTCGAACGCGATGTCCCAGCGGCGCAGGGCGTGCGCGAGGGCCTTGGTGCGCTGCGCGCCGCGGTCGGTCAGAGGGCGGTCAGCGTCGTTCGGATAGCGCGGGTCGCCAAACTCGGCGGCTTCGCCGTGGCGGAGGAGGTAGAGTTTCATGGGGAACTGGTTTTCGCGGACGCCTCGGATTTCGCGAAGCGCGTGGGATCAAAGGTGGACAACTCGTCCACCGAGGCGAGGAAACGGTCAATGGCATCTCGCCGCCGGGCCAACAGGGTCTTGCGCAAGCCCCGGGCAACCGAGGGGGGCAAGTGCCGGCGCTCCGCCGCCACGGTCACGGCAGCCAGCAAGACTTCCATGTCCTGGATGTCGCCCATCCGCGCCTGAAACGCGCGCATGCGCTGGAGATGCTTCTTTGTGAAACCGGGCAGGAGCGACCGCAGCAGCTCGCACTTGTAGCGTATTCGTTTGAAGGCCACGCGCAGCCGGTGGATTGTTGCGGGGGACTGGCGCCGGACGCGCCGACGCAGTGCCACCACGTTGGCAAACGCCTCGCGCAGGGCCGCGAGGACCAGCGTCTCAGCGGTGCGCCGGGGCGCCGCTGTGGCGGAGTCTCGCAAGGACGTTTCCAGTCTTTTCAGTCGCTTCTGCAATCGGGACTGCTTCGTCGCCTTGATCTCGTGGCGCAACTTGGCAATCCACTGCTGTTCCTGCCGCCGCCACAGCGGGTCCAGGACGCGCGCCTCCGGAACTTCGCGCCGCAGCGGTTTAAGCAGCGCGAGACAGACGTGCGTGTCGCGCAGGGCGTCGAACGCGTCCAGCCGTCGCTTGAGCACCTTGCGGGGTCTGCGGAGGGCGCGGCTGAACTGGAGGGCGCGGAGCAGGTCCAGCATCGCCAGGAGCCGCCGCGTTTCGATGCGCAGTTCGTGGACCGCCGCCTCGGAGAACTTGCGCTGACACCGCTCCAGCCGCTTGCGGTAGCGCCGCCGCAGGGTCCGCAGGCTTCCGGCCAGGGTGCGGGCCAGCAAGGTGGGCAGGGCGGGGGGCATGCGACGCCTCAGAACGGCCGTTTCGCGAGCTTGACCGTCGGCGGCTGCCCTTCCGTGGAGCGGGGCCTCGCCGGTGACGAACAACCGTTGGTGGCCAGGGCAATGAACTCAAACTGGCTGCGGCGGGGCTTGACCCCGCGGCGCCGCGCGGGCAGGCGGTAGCTCCCGTCCGACTGCAGCAACCGCGCCCGGGTGTTGTCGGCCAGCGGCAGCGCGAGCAGCTCGGACGTGATGCGCTCGCGCAAATTGCCGTCCAGAATCGGAAACGCGGTTTCGATGCGCCGGTAGAAATTCCGCGGCATCCAATCCGCGCTGCTCAGATACACCTCGGGCTGGCTGCCGTTCTCGAAGTAGAGAATCCGGCTGTGCTCCAGGAAGCGGTCCACAATGCTGCGCACGGTGATGCGCTCGCTCACACCCTTGACTCCAGGCCGCAGGCAGCAGATGCCGCGCACGATGAGGTCTATCTTCACCCCCGCCTGCGACGCGCGATACAACGCCTCGATGATCGGGCGGTCCACGAGGGAATTCATCTTGGCGACGATGCGCGCCGGGAGCCCGCTCCGGGCGTGCGCCGCCTCGCGGTCCACCAATGCCACCAGCCGCGCGGCCAGATCAAACGGCGCGACCAGCAACCGCTGGAGGGGGCGGAACTGGGAGATGCCGGTGAGCAGGTTGAAGAGGTTCGTGGCGTCCTCGCCGAACTCGGGCCGGCAGGTCAGCAGGCCGGTATCGGTGTAGAGCCGCGCCGTGCTGGCGTTGTAGTTGCCGGTGGCCAGATGCACGTAGCGGCGGATGGCATCGCTGTCGCGGCGCACGATGAGGGTCGCCTTGCAATGGATCTTGTAGCCGACCAGCCCATAGACCACGTGGACGCCGGCGTCCTCGAGCTTGCGCGCCCATTCGATGTTGTTCGCCTCGTCAAAGCGCGCCCGCAATTCGACCACGGCGGCGACCTGCTTGCCATTCTTCACCGCGTCCATCAACGCGCCGATGATCCGCGCGTCGCCCCCCGTGCGATACAGCGTCTGCTTGATGGCGAGCACGGCGGGATCACGCGCCGCCTGTTGCAGCAGGTCCACCACGCTCTCAAAACTCTCGAAGGGATGATGCAGCAGGATGTCGTGCTGCCGGATGGCGGCGAAGAGGTCGTCGCAGCCCCGCAGGGGTTTGGCCAGCGGCGCGACAAACGGCGGGTATCGCAACTCGGGCGAATGGTCGCCCTCGCAAATCATCATCAGGCGGGCCGGGTTGAGCGGGCCGTCCACGACATACAGATCGTGCTCGTCCAGGCGCAACTGCCGGAGCAGTTCGGCCAGCACGTCCTGCGGACAGCCGCGCCCGACCTCCAACCGCACGGCATCGCCCCGGCGGCGGCGCTGCAGTTCCTGCTCCACGGCGGCGAGGAGGTTCGCCACCTCCTCATCGTCAATGTACAGCTCGCTGTTGCGCGTGACCCGGAACGGCCACCAGCCCTGAATTTTTGTGCCTGGGAACAGGTCGCTCAGAAAGTGGCCAATGAGTTGGCCGAGGAAGACGTAATCCATGCGCCCGTCCTGTCGGGGCAGTTTGATGAGCCGGGGCAAGACGCGCGGGACCTGGACCACCGCCAGTTGGGAGGCCGGTTTGCCGCCGGAGTCCGCTTCCACCCGGGCGATGAGGTTGAGCGAGCGGTTCAGCAGTTGCGGGAACGGATGGGCCGAGTCAATCGCCAACGGGGTGAGCACCGGCAGCACTTCGTGCCGGTAGTGGCGTTCGAGCCACGTGCGGTCGGCCTCGTCCAAGTCCGCCCAGGTGAGGAAACGGATGCCGTTTCTTGCCAACTCCGGCACCAGGAGCCGGCGCCAGCAGGTGGCTTGGTCCCGCACCATCCGCCGAACGCGGCGGACGATGGCCCGAAATGTTTCGGTGGCGGTCAAGCCATCCACGCTGCGCTCCACGGCCTCGGTTTCAATCTGCTG
>CAZJTM010000226.1:0-9716 GCA_964548925.1 uncultured Verrucomicrobiota bacterium
GCGGAGAACGAGCCCTCTCGATTGCGACGGTGGATTATGTGCGACGTGAAGGCGACCTGAATGCGCTCGATGTCTCTGATGGCGTCAACGTGGGATCGTCCGTTCCCTTCTCCCGCCGGCTGCTCTTCCGGTTGCTGGTGCCGGTTGGTTGGTTTGAACAAAACAAACTGACGCTCGGCCGCATGCACCTAGATTTGATTCAACCGGCGGTGGATCAACAAGCCCGCACCGTCTCACCCGCCACCGTTGGACGATTAGACCAAGCGTGCCAGGGCTTCAGAATCTCGCCTTACAATTGGTTTACCCGCATGCTGATTCCGGCACTGGGCAACGCGGCGAAGAAGTTCGCCATCGGCCAGGCGAGCGTGGACCTTGCCCGCGTCGCCTGCGCGTTGGAGCGTTATCGCCTCGCCCACGGGAGCTATCCGGAGACTCTCGACGTGCTGTCACCCAACTTTCTCGCGAAACTTCCGCACGACGTCATCAGCGGCCAGCCGCTCAAATACCGCCGCACGGCAGAAGGCCAGTTTGTGCTCTATTCCGTGGGCTGGAACGCAACCGATGAAGGCGGCTTGGTCGTCTTGGGCAAGGGCTCCAAACCGAACGTGGATTGGGAACGCGGCGACTGGGCGTGGCGGCCTCCCGCGAAATAGATGGCTTCCGCAGACCTTTCCGCGCAGATCCGGCGACCAACACCCAGCGCACGCTTCGCCACAAACCTCGCGGTTGGCAGTGGACTCTCCCTCCTGCACGGAACGATTTCGTCTCAGGCCGGTCCAACTTGTGGCTGATTGAATCGCAAACGATGAGAGCTTTGTTTGGAATCGGGGCGGCTGCCGTGTTGTTGATCGCGTGGGGCCTTGTGCATCGTTCGCCTCGCCCCCCTCCGCCGAGGTTGCCTCCGGAAGCAACCCGGAACGGTGGTTCGGCGACGGAGTGTAAACCGCGCCTGCCCGCGCCCCGGTTGCCGTTTGCGCCGCCAACCCCCGAGGCGACGTTAGACAGCCAACCGGCGAACAGCCTGCTCGCCCGGTTATTGAACGGCGAGGTGCCACGCCTGACGCGGGAGCAGGTCGAGCCGTTCCTCCAGAAAAACGGGCGCAGTGTGGAGAGCCTGCTGGGCGCGTTTGAAGCCACGGGCGATCACGCGTTGTTGCGCGAGGCCTTGGAAAAGAACCCGGACGATCCCCGCGTGAATTTCGCCGCGTTCTTCAGCGCCGAAGATTACTCCCACACCGAGCCCGCTTCGCCGGAGCGCCGACTGCGGCTCGAAGCTCTTGCCAGGTCAGCGCCCGACAATGCCCTCGCGCACTACCTCTTGGCGTTCGACGACTTCAAAGCCGGTCGAACGGATGCGGCGGTGCAACAACTTCTTGCCGCCGCACAAAAGAGCAAGTTTCAGGACTACTCGCTGGATTTCATCCAGAACGCCGAGGAGGCCTACCGCGCCGCTGGCCGGTCCGAGGCCGAAGCCAAAGCGGCGGCCACCTTCGGCTTGGCGCTGCCTCATCTGGCCGAGTTGAAACAAACCGGGCTGAGAACGATCGAGCTGGCACAACTGTACCGGCAGAACGGCGACGAGGAGTCGGCCCGGGCATCCCTGCAGATCGGGTTCGGCTTGGGCGAGCGGCTCACCCAGCCGGGGCAACTCTCGCTGGTTCACGAAGCCGTGGGCTGCGCCATCCAACTCCGCATCTTGGAGGCAATGACCCCGGGGAGTTCCATCGGGAACGCCGGGCCTTTGGCGCAGAGCCAACTCGACGCGATCGCACAACGTCGCGCATCCATCCAGGAAGCGCGCTCGAAGGCCGAAGCGGTTTTACCGACGCTGGCGGCGCCGGACTTGGTGAACTTCTGCAACCGCATGAACCTGCTGGGCGAGGAGGCCGCCGTGCAATGGTTGTTGAGAAGCCACGCCCCGCAACCGTCGCCTTGAATTGCTTGACCTGATTGGCAACTCGCCAAGGAATCTTTCCGTTGAACCTTTTCTCGCCTCGCGCATTCCTCTGGGTGTAAATGCTGGCAGTGGCTGCGCCCGAACAACTGCCGGTGGCCGACGCCCGCGCCGGTTCACCGGCGGCGTGGAACGCCCTCTTCCAGCGCTATCAATTGCCGCTATATGCCTACGTCTTCGAACTGGTCCGCGCCGAGCAACCGAGCCTGGATATCGTCCAGGAGACGTTTATCGCCGCCGCGCGGCACCTCGGCGGCCTGCGCGACGATGCGAAGTTCGGGAGCTGGCTTTTCGGCATCGCGCACCAGAAGTGCATCCAGCATTGGCGCAGGAGCGGACGGGAAGAACCGCTGAACACCGAATTCGCTGAAGCTTTGCCTGCCGCCGCCGCCGACGATCCGAGCGAACTGCTCATCCGCGCAGAACAAGAGGCCGAGTTCATGCAGGCGTTGAACCAACTGCCACCGCCACAACGCGAGGCGTTGCTGCTCCATTTCATCGAGGACTTCTCGCTCGAAGAAATTGCCGGCATCACCGGCGCGAGCCTCGGCACGGTGAAATCCCGACTGTATTACGGCAAGAAGGCGCTGCGCGGACTCCTGGAGGAACGAAGCATATGAAGACTCCACGCCAAATACTGTTGGCCCGGCACCAAGCTGCTGAACCAAAGCTCGACAGCATCCGACGCGAAGCTGTCCGCGTAGCCGCCGATGTGAATCGGCGGACCACTCCGATCCGCGAGCTCACGTTCGCGGCTACGATAAGTCACGGACTTGGGCTTCTCTACCGCGAGTTGATCTGGCCCTGCCGCCGGACCTGGGCGGGTTTGGCCGCTGCGTGGGTGGCGCTGGCAGTTTTCAACCTGACCCAAACCGAACCCGCTCGACCCACGCTCGCTAAGTCCAAAACTCCACCCGCCGAGTTGCAGATGGCGTTTGCCGAGCAACAGCGTTTGCTGGCCGAACTGATCGGACCGCCGCCTCAACCTTCCCCCGCCGCGCCGCCGCGCCGCAAGCCGGCTGAGCAACCTCGAAGCGAACGCCGGTTGGAGTTGCTGTGCTCCTGAGTTGAACTCTCCCATGAATACCTTCTCAAGTCCCGCTACCCCCGCGAAACCCCCTTGGGCTGGCCGACTCTTCCGCAGGTGCTTTTCGTGGCGCGCCATGCGCCGGACCTTGGTTGGCACAGCCATCTTCGCCACCTTGCTGGCCGTCTTCTACGCCGAGGAAAACTGGCGCGGCAGACGCGCGTGGGAACAATGCAAGCGAGACCTCAAAGCCAAAGGCGAACTCCTGGACTGGAAGGATTGCATCCCTGCGCCCATCCCGGACGATGAGAACATCATCAAGGCGCCGAAGATGGCCGAGTGGTTCATCAAACCCAAACCGGGTGCGAGCCTGCCTGAAGAAATGAAACTGAAGGTGGGCACGAGCACTGCCTTGATGGAATTGGCGAAGCGCAACGGCTCCAACGGACCAGTCCTTTTGGCCCGCGTGATTGTTGTTCCGGCTGACATGACCGCCACCACCAAGGCGGATACCGTCGTTGCATTCGACACGCTGGGCGCGCCGGAGCGTCTCGGCAGATTCGTCCAGGCCATCGTCGGGCCGAACGCAGCGGGGGTGGAGGGGGGCGCGTCACTCACCCGCCAGCCACTGAGTCAGATCAAGCCCTCGCGGATCGTGCTCCAAACGGACCGACCGCGTGACACCACCAACCTTTCGAGCGCATTGCCCACCAGCCTGTTCGCCGCCGACTTGGGTTGTCTAAGAATCGAGACCGATGGAGAAGCGGATTCGTTCCGACTCCTGCTCGCCCCAAAACCCACGCTCTCCGCTGAGGAATACCTGAATGGGAGCGACCCGTGTATGCATCTCGATTTGATCCGAGAAGCGCTCAAGCGTCCCCACATCCGGATGGACGACGATTACCAGCGCCCGTTCGAGGTTCCCATCGTCAACTTCGTAGCCATTCGCAATTTGGCGCAAACCGCCGCCCAGCGGGCGCAATGCTGCCTCTTGCTCGGCCGGTCGGAACAGGCCTTTCGCGAACTCTCGCTCAACTTCGAACTGCGTCGTCTTCTTGCCGCCAAGCCTACCACTCTTGTGGCTGCCATGATTGATGTCGCCATCACAGGACTTGATGCGGGAATCATCGCTGAAGGCTTCCGGCTGCAGGCGTGGCGCGAGCCGGAGTTGGTCGCGCTTCAGAAACAGCTTCGAGAAGTCAACGTCCTATCTGCGGTCGCGGAGTCCTTTCGCATGGAGCCGGCCGCCGTTCGCTATACGATCGAAACTTCCTCGGCAGGAGAGCTGGCCAGAGTCTTCTTCGGCCACTCCGGGATTAACCTTTGGACGCGGATTACTGATCCGGTGTACCTGCTATTGAAAGTCGCCCCGCAGGGTTGGCTCTACCAGAATCTCGCAGTATCCTCCACCATCACTGCCACCGAATCCTTTGACACGGAGCAGTGGATTATCAAACCCGGCGTGGCAGAAGCCGCCAACCGCGAACTCGAACGCCTCGCCACCCATCGCTCTCCCTATACGATTCTGGCCACCGTCGCCCTGCCGAATTACGCGCGGGCAACCCGAACCACCGCCCGCAACCAGACGCTGGTCAACCAAGCGCTCATCGTCTGCGGCTTGGAGCGGTATCGCCTCGCACACGGCAGGTATCCTGAAGCTCTCGATGCCCTCGTGCCGCAATTCGTGGAGAAACTCCCGCCGGACGTCATCGGCGGCCAACCGCTCAAGTATCGCCGGACCGCAGGCGACCAGTTCCTGCTCTACTCCGTCGGCTGGAACGAAAAGGACGATGGCGGCCAAGTCGTGTTGAACAAAGACGGATCGGCTGACCGGGAGAAGGGCGACTGGGTCTGGCCGTTGGCCACAAAGTAGGGCCGCGAGCGGGATGTCGGTAGACCAAGGGATGGGCTGACACCCACAGCCGTTCGGAAGTCGCGCCAGCGTTTGGAGTGCGGCGTCTTTCAGCGCCGAACGCGTGGCGCTCGCCGGCGCCTTGGAGCAGATCGGCGTGGCGTTTCAGCCGGAGCATCTGGCCGCTTACCGGCGGTTCAACCAGGAAGTCTGGCAAGCCCTGGAGCGCGGGCAAATCACGCCCGAGGTCCTCAAGGTGCGCCGCTTCGAGCGGTTGTTCCAAGCCATCGGCGTGGATTACTCGCCCGCGGAGTTCAGCGCCCGTTACCTCGATGCCATCGCGGATTGCGCCGAACTGATGGATGGCGCGTTGGAGGTCGTCCAAGCCCTGCGGCTCCGCTATCGCATGGCCATTGTCACGAACGGCCTGAGCGCGGTGCAGCGCCGCCGCTTCGAGCGCTCCGCCCTCAGCCATTGCATCGCCGAGCTCATCATTTCGGAGGAGATCGGCGCCGCCAAGCCGGCCCGGGAGTTCTTTGACGCGACCTTCGCGCGGTTGGGCAATCCACCCAAGGCGGAGGTTCTGATGATTGGCGACAATTGGAGTTCGGACATCGTGGGCGGCGTGAACTACAGGCTGGACACCTGTTGGTTCAATCCCACCAGTCAGCCCCGCCCGAATGGTCTTGTGATCACCTGCGAGATCGCCTCGCTTCGGGAACTGGCCGGCTGGCTCCTGGCCGAGCGATAACTAATGCCGCCTTGGACCGGCGGCCTTTCGCCGGCGAAGAATTGGCTTCATCCGCGCCGCAGGGTGGTGTTGAATGCCGGCGTTATGAGTCAAACCCATCCCTTGACGACGACGGCCTTTGAATTGCCGGGCTATCGCACGGTCAAAGGCTTCGGCGTGGTGCGGGGCATCGTGGTGCGCTCGCGTTCGATTGTCGGCAACATCGGGGCGGGCATCCAGACGATCTTTGGCGGGAACATCTCGATCTATACCTCGCTGTGCGAACGGACGCGGGAGGACGCGTTCAATCAGATGCTTGCCCACGCCGGCGCGCTGGGCGCGAACGCGGTCATCGGCGTGCGCTACGACGCCACGGAGATCGGGGCGAGCATCACCGAGGTGATTTGTTACGGAACGGCAGTGACAGTCGAGCCGGCGCCGGCAATCTGAAATCTCAAATCTGAAATCCACGGAAACGTATGGCAGGACATAGCAAATGGGCGAAGGTCAAACACTTCAAGGGCGCGATTGACGCGAAGCGCGGGAAGATTTTCTCGAAGCTGGCGCGTGAAATCACGATTGCCGCCCGGTTGGGCGGCGGCGACCCCGACATGAACGCGCGCCTGCGCATGGTGCTGCTCAAGTGCCGCGCGGCGAACATGCCCAAGGACAACATTGATCGCGCCATCGCCAAGGCCACCGGCGGCGGCGAGGGCAGTCAGTTTGAGGATTTCACTTACGAAATCTACGGCCCGCACGGCGTGGCGATGCTCGTGCCGGTCAGCACCGACAACCGCAACCGCACCGCGTCGGAAATCCGCAGCATTGTCACGAAGGCGGGCGGTTCGATCGCCACGGCGGGCGCGGTGAGCCGGCTGTTCCAGCGCAAGGGGCAGTTGGTGGTCCCGCGCGAGGCCGTCGGCGAAGACCAACTCATGGAGCTGGCGCTGGAGGCGGGCGCGGAGGACTTCAAGCCCGACGCGGACGGCTACGAAATCATCACCGAACCCGGGCAGTTTGAGGCGGTCCACAAGGCGATTGAGAGCAAAGGCATCAAGTGCGCGGTGGCGGAGGTGACGGAACTGCCGACGACCACCGTGCCATTGGCGAACGCAGAGGCCGCGGCCGCCGTGAACAAGCTCATCGAGGCGCTGGAGGAGCACGATGACGTGAAGGAAGTGTATGCGAACGCGGACTTCCCGGAGTGAACCGTGAAGCTCCGGCCCGCGTCCGAACCCGGCCCTGACCAGCCGGCAGCACGTTCGTCCCCCTCCCATGAGGAAGCTCACTGCTGACAGTCTCATCGCGCGGTGTCTGGGTATTCTGGCGCGGGCGATTTGCCGCTATCCGCGGTGGTTCTTCTACCCCCAGGTCATTCTGTTCGCCGTCAGCGTTCTCTACACCGTGGCTTGCCTGCAGTTTGACACCAGCCGGAGCAATCTGGTCGGGGCGAACAAGAAGTACCACCAGAACTTTCTGAACTTCCGGCGGGAGTTCCCGAAGCAAGACGACTTGGTGGTGGTGGTCGAGAGCGACAGCCCGGAGAGCAACCGGCAGTTTGTGGAGCGGCTCGGCGCGCGGTTGGAGGGCGAGACGAACCTGTTCCAGTCGGTCCTGTACAAGGGCGACTTGAAGATGCTGGGCGCAAAGGCGCTGCTGTTCGTGCCAACCAAGGAGCTGAGCGCGCTGGAGGAAACCTTGCGCGAGTATCGCCCGTTCATCGAGCAGTTCACACGGACGACGAACTTGGTGTCGTTGTTCGACGGGGTGAACACGCGGTTTCGCCTGGCAAGACGGCAGCCGAGCGCGGAGACGGATTCGCTGGTGCAGGCGTTGCCGGCGCTGGAGCGGATCGTGTCGCAGGCGACTGCGAGCCTGCTCCGGCCCGGGCTCCCGCCGTCCCCGGGCATTGAGGCGTTGTTCAACGCCAGCGAAGCGGCGGAACACGGGAGTTACATCACATTTGCCAAGGGGCGGCTCTACCTGGTGACGGCGTACGCGAAGTCTGAGGCCCTGAGCGGGCCGGCCGTGCGGCGGTTGCGCGAACTGGTGGAGGTGACGCGCGCGGAGGTTCCCGGGGTCAACGTCGGCGTCACGGGCGAACCGGTGCTGGAGAAAGACGAGATGGCGCAATCGCAAAAAGACACCACTCTGGCCAGTTTGGTGGCGTTGGCGCTCTGCGCCGTGATTTTCATCTACGGCTATCAAGAAACCGGTCGCCCGATCAAAGCGACCCTCTGCTTGGTGGTGGGGTTGGGTTATACGCTGGGCTTCGCCACGCTGGTGGTGGGCCACCTCAACATTCTGACGATCACCTTTGTGCCGATCCTGATCGGGCTGGCGATTGACTTTGGCGTGCATCTGGTCACGCGCTATGAGGAGGGATTGCATCACGGCCTGACGGAAGCGGAGGCGCTGACCAAGGCGCTGGTCTTCACGGGGCAAGGCATCTTCACCGGCGCCTTCACCACGGCGGGGGGATTTCTGGCCATGGGCTTCACCGAATTCAAGGGCATTCAGGAGATGGGGATTATCTGCGGCTTCGGGTTGTTGGTGTGCCTGATTCCCATGCTGACGCTGTTGCCCGTGTTGCTGTTGCGAGGCCGGCAGAACGTGATGGATCACCGCCAGGCAGGCCAACCGGACCGGCGGGCGCGGATCGAGCAACTCTGGTTGCGGCGCCCGGTCGTGGTGGTCGCGGTCACCCTCGGACTCGGGGTTGGCGCAGCCCTTCAAGCACGGAAGGTCTATTTCGATTACAACTTGCTGAACCTGCAGAGCGCGGGATTGCCGGCGGTAGTCTTCGAACAAAAGCTCATCGCGTCGGCGGACAAATCAGTGTTGTTTGGCGCGGTGGTGGCCGATTCGTTGGCGCAGGCGGCCGAGATGGAGACGCGGATCAAGCAATTGCCCGCCGTGGCGGGGGTGGACTCGCTCAGCCGGTTCATTCACGAAGACCAGACTCACAAGCTGGAGTTGGTCCGGCAAATCAAGGCGGCGATTCGGGACATCCGCTTTGCCGAGGCCGATCCGCGGCCCGTGGATGTGCCGGAGTTGAGTCGCACCCTCTGGGGCTTGCACGGCTATCTCGGGCTGGCACTGGATGAGGTGAAGGATCAGAAGCCGGAACTGCGCGGGCAATTGACGGCGCTGCGCGAGGCGATCGGCGATTTGCGCAAAACGATCCTGGCGGGCGCTCCGGCCACCACTGCGGCGCACGGCGTCAAGCTGGCCCTCTTTCAGCAAGCGCTGTTCAACGATGTCCGGGAGACATTTCACGCCCTGCAGACCCAGGACGACCGCGCCCCGCTGCGGATCGAAGACATGCCGCCAACGTTGCGCGACCGGTTTGTGGGGGTGACCGGCAAACACCTGTTGCAGGTCTATCCGAAGACCAACGTGTGGGAACGCGCGCATCAGGCGGAGTTCGTCGCCCAGTTGCGCACCGTGGACCCGAATGCCACCGGCACGCCAGTGCAGCTCTATGAGTACACCACCCTGTTGAAGCAGAGCTATGAAGAGGCGGCGTGGTATTCGCTGGCGGCCATTGCGTTGCTGGTGTTGCTTCACTTTCGCAGTCTGGGGGCGGTGGTGCTGGCCTTGGTGCCGGTGGCGGTTGGCTCGCTGTGGTTGCTCGGCTGGATGGGCTTCCGGGGCGTGCCTTTCAACCCGGCGAACATCATGACGCTGCCGCTAGTCATCGGCATCGGCGTAACCAACGGGATTCACATCTTGAATCGCTTTGCCGAGGAACAGCACCCCGGCATCCTGGCGCGGAGCACGGGGAAGGCCGTCCTCGTTTCCGGGCTGACCACTATCGCCGGGTTCGGGAGTCTGATGCTGGCACAACACCAAGGCATCGCCAGCTTGGGCCAGGTCATGGCCGTCGGGACAACCGCCTGCATGCTGGCGGGATTGACGTTTCTGCCCGCGTTGCTGAATCTGGGATTGAAGTGGAAACCCACCGATAAAAAACCCAGTGCCGACAATGCACAATCGACACCGGGTCGGGAGGAACCGAGGTAAAAACCTCAATTACGGACGTAGCCTAAAACCTCCGCCGGCCAAAGTCAATCGGGATGTATGGACTCAAATCGTCCCAGAATCGTTAGCCAGTTGGGGTGAACGCGAGCCTGGCGTGTCTGGGGTTCGT
>CAZJTM010000227.1:0-9654 GCA_964548925.1 uncultured Verrucomicrobiota bacterium
CAGCATCTGGCTGCTGTGGCTGCTCGGCTACAACCTCAGCATCGCCGTCTGGGTGGGTATCATCGCGCTGGCCGGCCTTGCGGCGCAAACCGGCACGGTGATGATCATCTACCTGGACGAAGCCTTCCATGCTTGGCAACGCGCCGGTCGCATGAACACGCAGCACGATTTGTTCGAAGCCATCACCTATGGCGCGGTGCAACGCGTGCGTCCCAAGCTGATGACCGTTTGCATGATTACCTTCGGCCTCGTGCCGGCGTTGTGGGCGCACGGCGCCGGAGCGGAGGCCATCCAACGCATTGCCGCGCCAATGATCGGCGGCTTGATTACCAGCACGATCCTCACGCTGGAAATCGTTCCCGCGATATACTCGCTCTGGCGCGGGCGGCAGGTGGAATGGGTCAAAGGGCCACGCCCGCCCAAAAAGAGCTGGAATGCCTTGAGCCGGCAATTCACTGAATGGGAGCAGGCGGCCCACAACCCGGCGGCGCCCCGATCATGAGCAGAATGGGAATCCGGCGATCCTGCGGCGCGGCTTGAGCAACACAGCCAACGATGGCAGGCTGGGAGCGTGGTGATGATAGACCAGTCCCAGTCCATCCGCCGCCGATTCACCATTGGCGCGATGTCCGCGCTGGCTCTCGCCGTGGTTCAAGGCATGGCGGTGGCGGCGACTGAAGCCGGCCCGGCGGCGGAGCTTGTGTTCCGCGCTTGGGACACCGTGGCGGGTCTGCCGCAAAACTCCGTCACGGCCATCACGCAGACACGCGATGGTTACTTGTGGCTGGGCACGCGCGACGGCTTGGCGCGGTTCGACGGCGTGCGCTTCAGGGTGTTTGGCTTGGAGGAAGGGCTGCAGAGCGTGGACATTCAAGCGGTCTTTGAAGACCGGCAGGGCGCGCTCTGGATCGGTTCCTACGGCGGGGGATTGGCGAAAATGGTCGGGAACCGCTGCGAAGTCGTTCCCGCCGTCACGCGGAGCGCCGGCAGTGACATTGTGACGGCGCTGGCTGAGGATGCGACGGGGCGGCTGTGGGTGGGGACCCGAGCGGGGCTGCGGTTTCTCCAGCATGGCCGGCTGGTGGAAGATTCGGCGTTCGGCCAGGTGGGATCGGCTCCGATCCGGGCGTTGCTGAAAGATCGGCAAGGAGGGATGTGGGTCGCGACCTCCGGGGAAGGGCTTCATGCGTGGCGCGAGGGACGGCTCGCGCTCGTTCCGGGGCCGTTCGCGGACCCGCGGATCGGCGCGCATTGCTTGATGGAGGACCGACGGGGCTGGCTCTGGGCGAGCATTGGCAATGGGATGGTGCTTTGCCGCCAGGAAGACGTGTGGCGGGTCTATGGGGAAACCAACGGATTGCCATTCGCTTACGTCACCTGTCTTGCGGAGGATGCGGAGGGCCGGGTTTGGGCGGGATCGCTTGATGACGGGTTGTACTGCTTCGACGGCGAGCGCTTTCGCGTGGTGCGGCAAACCGACGGACTCTCGGCCAATGACATTCGCAGCCTGTTGCTGGATCGGGAATCCAACTTGTGGGTGGGGACGCGGACGGGGGGACTGAATCGTCTGAACCGGCGGAGACTGTTGCACTGTGGCGTGGCGCAGGGCTTGACCAACGATTACACGCGGTCAGTGGCGCAGACCGCTGACAGAATGCTTTGGGTGGGGACAACGGGCGGCGGCATCTATCGGGGCAACGAACATCACCTCGTTCCTTTCCGCCCAGAACCCTTCGGAATCACTTACGCGCACGTGGAATCCGTGCTGGCGGCGCGGGATGGCAGCGTGTGGTGGGGCGCGGCGGTCGGATTGTTGCGCTGGAAGGAGGACCGCTTGGTCGCTTGCGTGACGAACGAGTCGTGGATTCAGGCGTCTTCGGTGACTGCGTTGCAGGAGGATTCCCAAGACGGCGTGTGGCTCGGGACGCTGCAAGGGCGGCTGGTCCACTGGCACGACGGTCGTTTTGAGGAATTCCCTCAGCGGGTTGCCCGCGGCCCCATCTCTGCGCTGGCTGTGCAGCCGGACGGCTGGGTCTGGGTGGGCTCGGGCGGCGGCGGGTTACGGCGCATCCGGCGAGGTGACGATGCCGTGTTGACAGTGACCAATGGTCTGCGAAGTCCCTCCATTCGTGCGCTTCACTTGGACGCGGAAGGCACGATTTGGATCGGCACGGCGGGTGGCGGGTTGAGCTGCTGGCGGGACGGCGTGGTGGCCAGTTTCACGGAGGCCCACGGACTCAACGCCCGCACGGTGTCGCAGATCATTGAGGACGACTTCGGCCATCTGTGGTTGGGCACGAGTCGCGGCATCCTCAAAGTGCGCAAGCAGGACCTCGCGGATTGCGCCAATGGACGGCTTGGCTTCATCCACACGCGATCCTACGGCGCGAACGACGGGATGCCCGCCGAGGAGTGTTCGGGAGGATTCTGCCCTGCGGGTTTGAAGACCCGGGAAGGATTGCTATGTTTTTCGACCGTGCGCGGGTTGGTCTTCGTGAACCCGCACGAGGATTCAGCGGCAGCGGCGGTGCCGGAGGCGATGTTGGAAGAAGCGCTCGTCAACGGACGAACCACCCCCGTCGGGACCGGGCGGGCGGCGGAGGAGATCGAGGCGTTGGATGCGTCCCGCAGGTTTCGCCTGGTGATCCCGCCGGGCGAGCGCGCCTTGGAACTGCGGTACACCGCAATTCAATTCAAAGCACCGGAACGCGTCGGTTTCCGCTACCGCTTGGAGGGGGCGGACCAGGATTGGGTCGAAGCCGGGGCGCGGCGTGCCGCCTACTACCAGCGGCTGATACCAGGAGATTACGTGTTCCGGGTCACAGCCTGCAACGCCGACGGGGTTTGGAGCGGCCAGGAAGCATCGTTGGCGATCACAGTCCTGCCGGTCTTCTACGAGACCGGCTGGTTCCGCGCGGGGGCTGCCTTGGGAGTGGCCGCGTTTTCGGCGGGAGCGCTGGGAGCAGTCTTGCGGCGGCGGTATCAGCGCCGGTTGGCGCGGCTGCAGATGCAGCACGCCGTCGAACGGGAGCGTTTGCGCATTTCCCAGGACATGCATGATCACGTCGGGGGCATCCTGACGCAGGTTTCGCAACTCAGCGACATGGGCCAGGGGGAAACGGGCGAGGCGGCGCGGGTGAGGAATCTGTTCGAACGCATTGGCAACCAGGCGCGGGTGGCGGTGCAGGCGCTGGACGAGATCGTCTGGGCCACCAACCCGAAGAACGACAATCTCGCGAGCTTTGCAGAATACGTGAGTCGTTTCACTGACGAGTGCTTCGAATACACCAACATCCGCTGCTGGCAGGAAATCCCCGCTTCGCTCCCCAGCCTGCCCTTGCGGGCCGAGGTGCGGCACAATGTGTTCCTGGCCGTCCGCGAAGCTTTCCACAACGTGCTCAAGCACTCCCGGGCCACGGAGGTCTGGTTGCGGCTGGGATTGGAGGGCGGCCGTGTCTTCATTGAGGTGGAGGACAACGGTTGCGGCTTCGACGCCGCAGTTATCGCGCCGGGCGGCAACGGTCTCGGCAACATGCGCGCACGTCTTGCCGAGGAAGGCGGGCACGCCGAGGTGACCTCGCTACCGGGCCGGGGCACAAAAGTGCGCTTCGTGTTTCCGCTGGGCTCGTAAGGGCGCGATTCGGAAATCGTGGCGGCTACCCCGAATGTGGTATGGTGCGGCACCGGGCGAAAGACGTATGAGTAACCGGAAGGTGAACAAAGCAATTCAGGTCGCGTTGGTGGAAGATGATCCGGGTGTGCGCGCGAATCTCACGCGGATGATTGACGGCACGCCCGGGTTTTGCTGCCAGGCCGCCTACGCCGACGGCGCGGCCGCCCTCGCGGGCATCCCCGCCAACCGGCCGGACGTGGTGTTGATGGACATCAACCTGCCGGGCATGTTGGGCCCGGAGTGCGTCCGCCGGCTGAAAGTCTTGGTGCCGGATCTGCCCATCCTCATGCTGACGGTGTACGACGACAGCGAGCAGGTCTTCAAGTCCCTCATGGCCGGAGCGACAGGTTATCTGCTCAAGCGCACGCCCGCGGCCAAGTTGCTGGAGGCGATTCGGGAAGTGCATGAGGGCGGGGCGCCCATGTCGCGGCAGGTCGCCCGGCGCGTGGTCCAATTCTTTCAAGAGGTGGATCACCTGCCTGGGCTGAAGGAACCCGGCCGTTCACCAGAAATCTCGTTGCTCACCGAACGGGAGGAACAAGTCCTGGCTGGCCTGGCCAAGGGACACCTTTACAAAGAGATTGCCGACCAACTGAAGATCAGTTTTGAAACCGTCCGCACGCATGTGCGCAGCATTTACGAGAAACTCCATGTCCACAGCCGGACGGAGGCGGTGCTGAAGTATTTTGGGCGGTAGCCGAAGGCGGGCCGCGGGTTGCGGGTGGCAGGTTGGAAGGTGGGCAATGCGAGAACCAGCAGCTTGGAACCTGCAACTATTGGTGCGACGGCATTTCGTTGTTCGGACGCTTCCCGCCAGCAAGGCACAAGAAAGAAGGCCGGAGAGAAAACTCTCCGGCCCGCCTGCTTGCCCATCAACCCGGCGGCCGGGCGTTTCCACCCGGCCGCCTCAACTCAACCCGTGATCAACGTTTGATTCGGAAGTACTGTTGGTTGGTTTGCGTGGTGCGAACCACAATGGAACCGCTCCCAAGATCCACCCACGTCCCAGAGACGATGTCGCCCTGCTTTCGCTCCAACGTGCTGCACGGACAGGTGGCCAGTGCGGCGCCGCCGAGGCCTTCGGAAAGCTGAACGCGGCTGATCTGCCATCCGGGCGGCGTGAGATTGCCCGTGGCGCCGTAATCATACGCGGCCACGAAGCGCACACTGACGGTGTCCCCCGCTTGGGCGCCGGCCAGCAGGCAGGAACTGGTCAGATAGGCCGGATGCCCCGCCGAATTCCCAGTGAAGGCTTGCTTGCCCAGCAGCGCCGGGGCGCTCGCAACCACGCCGGTGTATCCGTTTTGCTCAAACTGCGCCGCAGGCACGTAGGTCCAGGGGCCGCCGTTGATGCTGACTTCCACCGCGCCGCCGTCCCAGACCGTGGCGTCCAACTCGAAACTGTGCCGATGATCGAAAGTCAACTTCACCACGCCCGCTTTCGTGACCGTGATCGGGGGGCTGATCAGATAGGAGGCATTGTCATTTCCAAAGCCCGTGTTCTCACCCTGGCTGTACCAACTGACTCCGTCGTGGAACCATGCCGCTTCGATGGACCCGCCGGGGGTTTCCACGGTGAATCCGCCGTCCGCGCCCTCGAAGTTCACATTGGTGAGAACCTGTTCCCCGGCGCCCCGGATCAGCCGGAGCGAGGGTTCGAAGAGGCCGGCATAGGCCGTGCCCTTCAGATAGAGGGCGCAGATTTCTTGGACGGACAGGGCGCGGTCAAGCACCGCCACCTCGTCAACCCAGCCGTTGAAATAGTCCATGTTCACGTTGGGGCTGTTGAAGATGCCACCGCCGCCGATGTTGAAGCTGAAGCCATTCGTGCCGTAGCTCGATACCGTGCTGGCAAGCGACCCCGCCAGTTTGCCATCCAAGTAGAGTTTGCTGACCGTGCCGTCACCCGTGAGCACAATGAAGCCCCATTGATCATCTGGCCATGGCCACGCTGTAATGATGTTTCCACCTGAAGCATCAATCCATGCCTCGATGCTTGCGCCGCTGGACGCATCCCCGAATTCGAGGAGGTCATTCTGGCCGAAATAGCCGCCCCGACCGGAGTGGAGAGCACCCCGCTTAAGCCAACCCATCACCGTGAATTGGGCGCGGTTGTTCAGCAGTGGTTCGCCGGTGGTGACATAGGCGCTCGCGCCGTCAAATCCAGCGGCGCCGTTGGCCTCTCCGGGAATCGCGCCGCTCTGGCCCTGGGCGACGTTCACGTAGGTGCCGTCATATCCCCCCGCGTAGTCGAAAGCCCGTGTGCCGCTGGTTTCTCCCAACCGCCAGTACGCCACCGGACGCATCCCCGCCACCAGGGCCTCGTACGTGCCCGCCGTGGGTGTCGTCAGCGCAAGGTTGACCGTGGCGCTGGACCGTTTGCCGGCCACATTTGAAACTTCCACCTGATAGGTGCCGGTTTCCGCCGCCGTGCAGTTCGGCACAACGAGTTTGGCGTTGGTGGCGCCGGGGAGGTCGGCCCCGGCGCGCTTCCATTGATAGGCAAAGGGCGGAGTGCCACTGGCGCTGACGGAGAACCGGGCGGTGCCGCCGGGATAGACCTGCCGACTGACCGGTTGAACGTCAATCGTGGGCGGAACAGCGGAATTGACCGTCACGGTCACCACTGAACTGACCACCGATCCGTAGGCATTGGTGACGACCACCGTGTAATCCCCGGCATCGGCGAGCGTGGCCGCCGCGCGGCTAAGGGTGGCGGATGTCTCTCCGGGGAGAGCCGCGCCGTTCCGCTGCCACTGGAATGCGAGCGGGGGTTCGCCATAGACATCTGCTGTGATGCTGAACGGCGTAGTGGAGTAAATGGTATCGGCTGGACTGAGGATGGGCGGGTCGTTGACAAAGGTCGGTCGGCTATGGCTGGGATCTCCGAAGCCGGCCAGCGCATGAGTACGAAGCTGTCCTTCCGACAGCGTCTTGGCGTAGATCGCCGCCTCGTCAATCCAACCACTGAAGAAGCGAGCAGCATCTTGATCGGCCCCGAGACGAGTCACATCTGCAAAGGCCTGTACCGGATGAGCCACTTCATTGACGGCGGCACTCCAAGTGGTGCCGTCATACATGTACATGGTCGCCTTGGTTGGCGTCACGGCGAGGGCGACATAATTCCAGACACCATCCGCCGGGATCAGACCGGAATCCCAGCCGTACGTGTTGGCCTGGTCACTCCAATGATAGCCAAGCTGGCCGGTGGTTCCTTTGAAGTCTATGCCCGTCGCGGTCCCGCCCGCACTGCCTCGGTGGAAGAAAACGCCAGCGTAATCCGGCTGGGCGCCATTGGGCTTGATCCAACACTCCAGGGTCACGGTGTTCGCGTTCAAATTGAGCGGCGGGACCGCGACGATCCCGTTGGTGCCGCTGGGTTGAAGGACGCGGTTGTCGGCAGCAAATCCGGGATAGGTTGGGCTGCTGAGGTCGGGAACCGTGGTGCTGAAGTATCGGTAGGCGCCATTGACGGTGGCGCCGAGGGTGCCACTGTTGACCGCGACGGGCGGGGCGTAGGCCGGCTCGTTCAACCGCAAATAGACCGCCGGAGAACTCGCGCCGACCACCGTCGCATACGGAGTGGGGGGTGCGGTGTTTGTTCCCGCCGCGTAATGGGCCGCGATGGTGGCGGCATTTAGTGCGGTGGTGTAGTAGGCCACTTCGTCAACATCGCCCGCGTACGGGAAGGCCACATCGCTGCGACTGCCCACCGAGAGCACGCCCTCCGTGTTTCCCGCGTAGGTGGTCACCGTGCCGCTGACTGCCGCTTCCGCTCCGTTCACATAGACCCGTGCGATAGAGCCGTCGAACGTCGCCGCGAGGTGATACCAAGTGCCCACAACGGGTGTGGGGCCACCCGTGATGTTGAAGGATGTACCGGTGCCGACCCCAGTATAACCGCGTAGATTCCAACCTCCCGCGGCCTGATAAATGAGCCAACCGGTGCGAGGCTCGGTCAGTTTGCCGCAAGAAAGCACCGCCGCGAGGCTGGACTGGCCGCTGGGAGGTGGAGACACCGCAGGTCTCACCCAAGCCTCGATCGTGAAGACGCCCGAGCCCATCGTGGCGGCGTCAAAAGGGACGGCCACGCGACCGTTGTCACCGAAGAAGCGCGCCGCAGTGGTCGTCTCGCCCGCCAAGGCCCCGGCGACCGGGTGAATCGCCGTGCCAGAGTAGAGTCCGGTGCCCAAAGCACCAAGGCTACCGAGGTTCGCGGCCTGGTCCAACGTGGGAAGCACGCCGGTTTCGTTCAGCCGAAAATAGGCCACGGGGCCGTCACCCAGCACAGTGGAAGGGTAATCCGCACGCGCGCTCGCACTGGCCAGGATGCCGGCAGCCGCCGCGAGCACGGCGGCAAGCGCCATCTGTGGTCGGAGTGGTTTACAGAGGGAATTTCTTTTCATAGGGACTGATGGTTTCGCAGGAATGCTGTTGGGTCGTCCGATACTTTTTCTTGCCTGTGTTTGAGTTCAGCACTGCCACCGTAAGCGAGATACCTCGCCGCTTCAGCGATAGCAGTTCCACGCCACCTCACCACAAACCGGGGGACTGGGCCATACCACAAATGGGGGAGGAACGCGGAAGTTGGCTCTCACTAAAACGGGGGATGCACAGCCCATCCCGCATCCCGTAGATTGGCCTCGAGATTTCTGAGTGCCTCTCGCCACGATGGTCGTGGGCAGAGCCTCGGTGGTTTCTGACTCGAACAAATGCAATTCCGGACGAAACCCATGCGCGCGGACAATCGCGCCTTTACATTGATTGAACTGCTGGTGGTCATTGCCATCATCGCAATCCTTGCCGGCATGCTCCTGCCCGCGCTCTCCGCCGCCAAAGAGAAGGCCCAACGCACCAAATGTGTCAACAATTGCAAGCAAATCGGTATGGCGACGCATCTGTATGCCGGCGACAACGGCGACAAGATGCCCTTCCCAAACTGGAATCCGCCCTGGGTCGCTGGCTGGCTTTATGACCCCTCGAAAGGCAGTGCCGTTCCCAACCTGTACTCCGCCCCCTATGTCAGCAATCACCAGTTGGCCTACGAGGGCGGTCAACTCTGGGGTTACCTCAAGAACATGGTGATCTACCGTTGCCCGTTGGACAGCACGAACACGATGAACTTCAGGGCCCGGGTCAACAAGCTGTCCACCTACGTGCAGAACGGCGCGGTCTGCGGTTATGGCGCACTCGCTCCGGACGGGAACACTTACAAGCAGGCCATGTTCCGGCAGGACTCGTTCATGATGTGGGAGCCGGATGACCGTCCCAACGGCTACGGCTACAACGATGCTTCCAGCTATCCGGACCCGGCAGTGGACGGTGGCCTCGGCAAGCGACACGGCAAGAAAGGGGGCATCGTGCTGGACCTCAGCAGCAGCGTTCAGTTCATCAAGTACGAGACTTGGGCCGCCGAAGCCAAGGACCCCAAGAAGAACCGGCTCTGGTGCAACCCAGGATCGGTCAACGGCCATTGAGTATCCAGCTCAAAACGGATCTGGCATCCAAGGTCCAACCCAACTCGCTTGTGAAACCGCCGGATGCAATGAGACGCCCGAAGCCGAGACGCGGCGAGTCGTCGATGGTGCGCCGGGTGCGCCGCGTGCAGTTGACCGCAGATCGCAAAGCGCCGTCACCTCACAAGCTGGCGGTTTTTCATGCCGCCATGACCGGGGTTTCCGCCGGGATTTGATCCCCGGCTGGAGCGTGCGGACGCGATGGGCTCTTCTGGGTCAACATAGGTTAACTGAATCGAATTATGAATGAATTGAGATCCTTTGTGTCGAGACTCCCTTCCCGCCGGGAATTTCTGAAGACCTCCGCTGTGGCGGGGGTGGTGCTGGCGGCGCCCGCCCTTCTGACGCGTCAGGCCTTTGGCGCGGAGAACAGCGACACGCTGCGGGTGGGCTTGATTGGCTGTGGCGGGCGGGGCACGGGGGCGGCCGGGCAGGCGTTGCACGCGGACCAGAACGCGGTGTTGG
>CAZJTM010000228.1:0-9616 GCA_964548925.1 uncultured Verrucomicrobiota bacterium
ATCGAGAGCAGGATGATCAACGTCTCCGGCACGCTTTTGAAGTTCAGGTAGAGTAGCGTGAAGATGATGAGCAGCGTGAGCGGCACGACGACTTTCAGCCGCTCGCGGACGCGGAGCATGTGTTCGTATTGGCCCGTCCATTCGAGCCGGTGACCGGCGGGGAGCAGGCCGGCGGCTTCAATCTTTTCACGGACGACACGCTTGGCTTCGGTCACGTAGCTGCCGATGTCCCGGCCGGCAACGTCCACATAGACCCAGCCGGTGAGCGCGCCGTCTTCGTTTTTGATGAGCGGCGGGCCGGTGGTGATCTGGATATCGGCGAGTTGGCCGAGGGGAACTTGCGCTGAGAAGGAATCGGAGACACGGAGAGAAGACGAACCGGAGTTCATCCCCGCCTCCCCGCCTCCCCGTTTCCCCGTTTCCATCGTGCCAACGGGCACGAGTATGCGCTTCAATTTCTCCGGGTCGTCACGCAGTTCGCGCGCGTAACGGACATTGATGGAGTAGCGCTCGCGGCCTTCCACCGTGCGGTCAATCGCCATCCCGCCGATGGCTGTCTCCACGACCATCAACACGTCCTCAACATTCAGGCCGTAGCGCGCGATCTCGCGGCGGTTCGGGGTGATGTCCAGGTAGAAGCCGCCCACGGTTCGTTCGCTGTAGGCGCTGCGCGTGCCCTTCACGTCGCGCAGGACGGCCTCCAAGTGTTCGCCGATACGTGAAATCTCCTTGAGGTCCGCGCCGAGAATCTTGATACCGACGGGAGTGCGGATGCCCGTCGAAAGCATGTCAATGCGCGCTTTGATGGGCATTGTCCACGCGTTGACCTGGCCGGGAATCACTAGCGCCTCGTCCATTTCCTGCACCAGCTCATCCCACGTGATGGGCCGTCGGTCCTTCCACACTTTGCAAAGTGTGGAACGCAGCCACTCGGGCGCCCAACCCGAATACCAGCGGCGCTGCGGCACGGTGCGCCATTCGATCTCGGGTTTGAGCTGCACGACGGTTTCAAACATCTCCATGGGCGCCGGGTCAGTCGCGGTTTCCGCCTTGCCGGCCTTGCCGTGTACGCTTGCCACCTCGGGGAATTGCTTGAGGATGCGATCCTGAATCTGCATCAGCCGCGTGGCCTCGGTGATGGAAACCGTCGGCAACGTCGTGGGCATGTAGAGGAGCGTGCCCTCGTTGAGCGGCGGCATGAATTCGCTGCCGAGCTTCTGGTAAATGGGAATCGCCGAGCCGACCGCCGCGATTGCGATGGCAATGCTCAGAAGCCGCCGCCGCATTAGCGCGCTGACCCACGGATAATAAAGCCGGTGCAGCAGGCGGCTGATCGGGTGCTGGTGCTCGGGGATCACCTTCGCCCCGGTCATCAACACGATCAGCGCCGGCCCGAGGGTGATGCTCAGGAACGCGGCCCAGGCCATCGTGAAGGTCTTCGTGAACGCCAGCGGCTTGAAGAGCCGCCCCTCTTGAGCCTCCAATGTGAAGACGGGCAGAAAGCTCACCGTGATGATGAGCAGCGCGAAGAACAGCGGTTTGCCGAGTTGCTTGCACGCACTGATGATGATCTCCTGGCGCTGCGCCCGTGTCAGCCCCGGCGGCGCATGTTCCAGGCGTTTGTGGACGTTCTCCACCATCACCACCGCCTCGTCGCAAAGGACGCCGATGCTAATGGCAATGCCCGCCAGCGACATGATGTTCGCCGTCAGCCCCATGAAATACATCGGGATGAACGCCAGCGCGACGGCAATGGGCAACGTGACAATCGCCCGCGCCGCCCCACCGAAATCCAGCAGGAAGACGATCACGATCACCGCCACGATGATGCTTTCCTCGATGATCGTGCGCTTGAGTGTGGCAATGCTGCGGTGGATCAAGTCGGAACGGTCGTAGGTCGTGACGATTTCCACGCCCGGCGGCAGGGACGGTTTCACCTCCGCAAGCTTCTGCTTCAGGCGCTCGATGACTTGGAGCACGTTTTGCCCGTAGCGCACGACGACGATGCCGCCGACGGTTTCGCCTTCACCGTTCAAGTCGCCCGCGCCGCGGCGCATTTCTGGGCCGAGCGCAATGTTGCTGGCCACATCTTTCAACAACACCGGCGAGCCGCTCCCGTCCGCGCCCACGACCACGAGCCGCAAGTCGTCCAGCGACTTGATATAGCCGTGGCCGCGCACGAGATACGTCGTGCCGAAGCGCTCCAACTCGCGCCCGCCCACGTCGTTGTTCGCGCTGCGGATGGCGTTGACGATGAGGTCGAGCGGCAGGTTGTAGGCCAGCAGACGGTTCGGATCGAGCTCCACCTGGTATTGCTTCTCGAACCCGCCGAACGTGGCGACCTCGGCCACGCCTTCGACGCTTTGCAGCCAGTAACGCAAGTGCCAATCCTGAAACGAGCGAAGGTCGGCGAGGTCGTTCGTTCCGCTGCGGTCCACCAACGCGTATTGAAAGCCCCAGCCCACACCGGTGGCGTCCGGGCCGAGGGTGGGCGTGACGCCGGGCGGCAGTTGCCCGCCCAAGCCCTGCATGTATTCGAGCACACGCGACCGTGCCCAGTAGATGTCGGTGCCGTCCTCGAAGATCACATAGACAAACGAGTATCCGAAAAAGCTGTAGCCGCGCGCCACGCGGACCTTCGGCGCGGCGATGAGCTTGGTGACGATGGGATAGGTGATCTGGTCCTCAACGAGCGTCGGGCTTCGACCTTCCCACGGCGTGTAGATGATGACTTGTGTGTCCGAGAGATCGGGGATGGCGTCGAGTGGTGTGTGGCGCACGCACCAGATGCCGCCGACGAACAGCGCGCCGAGGAGCAGGAACACGAGGAACTTGTTCCGCGCGCTCCACTCGATGATGCGCTCAATCAGGGAATCGGAGAGACGGAGAGACGGAGAATCGGTGACAGTCCCCGTTTGCCCGTTTCCCCCTTTCGCTGATTCGTTGGAATGCGTGGCGCTCATGGTTCAACGCGGCGGCGAATCAGCCACTTCTCCGGCTGGTCGGCCATTGTGACAATCTGGCCGATGATCTGATCGTACGCTGCGTCTAGCTCACAGAACTGTGCCTCCGAGAGATAGCCGCAACGCCAGGCGACTTCGGCATGAACCTGTGTTTCGGCCGCTTCGGTTTCGGAATCGCTGAGCTTGGAAACGAAGGCGGCTTCGTATCGGCGCTTGCGCCATGCCTCTGCGAGGTTGGCGCAGACTGACCTGGACGAACGGCGCACTTGATCGGTCAGCGAGTATCGTTCTTCGCTCGGAAATGCCTTCGTGAGTTCAAAGACCTTGACGGTCCAGTCCATCGCGTTCTGATAAACATGGAGTTCTCGGTAGTGTCTGATGGCGCTCATGGTGTATGCATTTGGTTGAGGATTCGGTGGCATTATGGCTGGTCACGCTGTCTCCGTCTCTCCGTTTCTCCGCGTCTCCGGTTCAGTGCTCTTCCCCTCCGCCCGCGCCCATGCCGGCAATCGCCGCCTTGAGCTGGCTTTCCGAATCCACGAGGAACAGGGCGCGGCTGACGACGCGTTCTCCCTCCTTCAAGCCGGATTTCACCACCCACCAATCGTCGGTGCGCATGCCGATTTCGACTTCGCGCGGTTCAAGGTGGTTGTCTTCGCGCAACACAAACGTAAGCCGCCGAGCGCCGGTGTCCAGAACCGCGCTGGCGGGCACGGCTAGTGATTCACCGGCGTCCACCTCGATCTCCGCCGTCCCCCACATGTCCGGGCGCAGGATGTGATCAGGGTTTGCCAGTTCCACACGCGCCTCGCCCCGCCGGGTTTGCGGATCCATGTGCGGTGAGAGGAACGCGATCTTGCTCTCGAACGTGCGGTTGCCGAGAAGCGGGAATTCCACCCAGACCTTCTGGCCGACGTGGACGTGCCTGAAATCCGACTCGGCGAGCGTCAGCCGAAGCCATATCGGATCCAGTTCGGCGATTTCAAACAGCGTCTCGCCCGGCATGAACGCCTTGCCCTCCGTGGCGGCGCGGGTCAGGACGTGCCCGGAAAACGGGGCGCGCAGCAAGACCTCGTCACTCGCCTGGCCGCGCTTCTCAAGGTCGGCGATTTCCTCGTCGCTGATCTCCCAGAGGCGGAGCTTGCGCCGGGCGGCCTCCAGCAACGTCCGGACTTCCGTGTTGTCCTTCGCGCGTTTCGCCTGTTGCCAAGCGATCAGATAATCACTCTGAGCTGCGACCACTTCCGGGCTGTAAACTGTCAGCAACGGCTGGCCTTTTTCGATGGGCGCGCCGCTGAAGTTGACGTGCAGTTTGCGAATCCAGCCGGCGAAGCGGGGCGCGATCTTCGCGTAGCGCGTCTCGTCGTGTTGCACGACTGCCGGCGCATGGAGTGTGAAGGACAGTGTCCGATGCTCGACGAGCGACGTTTTCAGGCCGATGAGTTGCTGCTTTTCCGGCGAGATCATCACCGTGACGCGACCGGGCACGAGCTCGCCACCGCCGGACGCAGTCGCCGGGGTGTCCTTCACCGGCACGAGCTTCATGTTGCAGATCGGGCAGTCGCCCTGGCGGTCGCTCGTGTAGGTCGGGTGCATTGGGCAGAAGAACTTTGGCGCGGCCCGGACGGCTCCGGAAGCTTCCGGTTTGGTGTCGTGTGTGTGTTTCGCGCAGCCGGCGAGGAGCAGTATCGCGGCGCAACCCGAGAGCACGAGCTGCCAGCAGAGGCGTGGAGGCGTCTCGGCAGAGCGCAGCAGTTTCGGTTTTCGAATAATGGCAGCGGTCTGCCGACCCGCCGCTACGGGGTTGCGAATGAAATTCATGGTTTTGTTCCTCCGTCTTCAGAATCCGGCGCGGCGCCGATCATTTGCAGGGCTTCGAGATCGCCCAATCCGCAACACAGGACAAGCTCGGCGAGCATTTCGTATTGCTCGGTTACGGCGCGGGCCTGCATGAGCTGCGCCTCCACGAGCATGCGGCGCGCTTCGAGCACATCGCGAAACAGTCCGCGGCCCGTTTCCCACGCTGCGCGCGCGCTGGCCAGGGCGGTTTCGCTACGGGGAAGAATCTGGTCGCGATACAACAACGCCTCACGCCGGGCGCCGTCAATCCGCACGGTCAAGGCGCGCACTTCGTTGCGCAGGCTGAGTTCATAGTCTGCCGCGTCGAATTGCGTGGCGTGGAGTTTGGCCGCGTCGCGTTCGACAGCGGCCCGATACCGCTTCCGGTTGCCCCACGGCAAGTTGACGCCCAGCGTCACCATGCTTTGGCGGAAGTCCGCGTCACCGCTGGATTGCCGCACTTCCGCGCCGGCGACCACGTCCGGCAAACGCGCCCGGCGCGACACCTCCAAGGCGGCTTCGGCCTCGCGGATTTCCTCCTGGCGCAGCTTCAGTTCCGGCGCGTACTGGACGGCGATCCTGACAAGTTCTTCGTTGAAGTGAACCGGGCCGGCGACCGGCGGAAGGATCAGTTCCGGCCAGGGCGATTCGAGCGGGCGGTTCAGCAGCCGGTTCAAGTTCGCCCGCGCCTGTCCCTGCCACTGCGTGTCGGTTTCAAGCTGGTTCGCGCGGCGGCTGCGTTCGTTCTGGAGACGCAAGACCTCGGCCAGCGTGGCCTCGCCCGTTTCGTGGCGGCGCTGCGTGGCTTCGAGCAGGGTGTCGAGCCAGCGCAAATCATCGCGGTCGAGCGCGAGCGTGCGATCGGCGAGCGCGGCCTTGAACACGGCTTTGGCGAGGTCGCGCTTCAATTCCTGATGCCGGAGTGTGGCGGCGGCCTCGCCGACTTTCGCGCCGGCTTGCGCCATGCGGCGCTCGGCTTGCGGCTTGCCCCAGAGCGGGAGTTTCTGCTCCACGCCATAGAGCAGGTCGCCTTCGGTCTGTCGCATCATCCGCTCTGCACCCATGACGCCAAGGCGGGCCATCGGGTCGTCCCAAGTGGGTATGGTGCCGGAGTGCAGAGCCGCCGCTTCCGCCCGCGCGGTCGCGGCGCGCAAGGCTGGATTATTCGTCCGCGCTTCCTCGGCCAGCGCGTTCACAAACTCCGGGGTGACTTGAAGCGTAGTTGTTCCGGCAGCCGCCGCAGCAAAGCCGGCGCTGGCGGAAATGGTCAAACTAAGAAACAGAACTGTGCAAACTCGCATAACTCCAAACTTCCAAGGTGGAAACCGACAAACGGTGCGCCGGATCCGGGCACACTACGGGCGGGAAGTTCGGAATTTCAGAGCAGCAGGGCGCAGTCCCGCCGGAAAAGCGGAACCGTGTAGGAAGAGTCGGCGGAGTGAGCGCGGAGTGAATTGTCCTCCGCGAGAAGAGAAGGCAGCGACACGCCAGCCGCAGGCGTCGCCGGGAGAAGAAGTTCAGTGTGAACCGAGGCGGAAGGTGGGACCAATGGCAGCGGAGCAGAATCGTCGCTCGCCGACGACACGCAACCGCACTCACCGTCGCAGCCAGCGCAGCAAGCGCAGGCGTTGGCCGCAGCGCCTGAAGTGTCGCAGCACGACGCCAACCGGCTTTGCGTCCAGACAACCCAAAAGCTAAACAGAATGAGCAGGAATTGTCTCACGCGACGGGCATGGGGTGGTGCTCAGGGCGAACGGCTACTTCTTGTCCTTCGCCTTGGTCTTGGCTTCCTCAATCTTTTTGAGGTACTTGGCCGGGTCTTTCTTGAAATCCTTCAGACAGGATTTGCAGCAAAGCTTCACCTCCTGGCCTTCGTGAACGAAGGTGTAAGCCTTCATGCCCCCCGAGCCCAGCTTTTCGCCGGAGACGACGCAGGTATCCATCGGATACGGTTTGGCCTTTTCGTCCTTCTTCTCACCGGCGAATCCAGCCAGTGGCGCGGAGGCGAAAGTAGCAATCAACACGGTTGCAGTGATGGTCTTGAGCGATTTCATAGAGTTTGTCTTTTCGGGTTTAGAGTAGCCCAGATTCAAAACCATTCAAATTCTCCGCCGGAAACCGGCCTCATGGCCGGCGCGTCACTGCCAGAAACAGTTCAGCACTCCGTGCCGCGCGGCGCGGTTGGACTGGGCGATGGCTTGCGTGATGAACTGCTTGGCGGCGGAAACCGCGTCGGCCAGTTTCCGGCCGAGGGCCAGATGCGCGGCAATCGCGGCGGAGTAGGTGCAGCCCGTGCCGTGGGTGCTGACACCACGGACGAACGGCGCTTCCAGCAACAGCTCGTTCCGCCCGTCGTTAAAGATGTCCACGGCGGTCGCCAAGCCACGCAGGTGGCCGCCTTTCACCAGCGCGGCGCAACCGAACCGCCGGACGACTTCCCGGGCCGCCGCCCGCAGGTCTTCAACCGACTCCAGTTTCGTCCCAACGATAATCTGCGCTTCGTCCAGATTCGGCGTGGCCAGCGTGGCCAGCGGCAGCAACTCGTCCAGCAATGCTTTGACCGCGCCGGGCTTCAGCAACAGCGCGCCACTGGTGGCGACCATCACCGGGTCCACAACCAACGGCGGGCGCTTGCCCGCCTCGAAGAACTTGGCTACGGCGCGGATGATCCCCGATGAATAAAGCATGCCGGTCTTGACGGCGGCGGGCGGGAGTTCGGCGAACACCGCCTCGATTTGCGCCCGCACGATTTCCGGGCGGATGGCCTGGATACCGGTGACGCCTTTCGGGTTCTGCGCCGTGATGCAGGTGATGGCGCTGGTGCCGTGCGTGCCGAGCGCGGCGAAGGTTTTCAAATCAGCCTGAATGCCCGCGCCGCCGCCGCTATCCGAGCCGGCGATGGTGAGGACGATGGGAAGTCGAATGGAATGTCGCATCGGCTACTTGAGCGGGACTTCAAAGTGCGGCTCGTGGTCGTTGTTCCAGCGCCGGCGGGCGGTTTCGTTGTCCGCCACCAAACGCTTGTTGAGAATCGTCTGAGCGTGGCCGTCGGCGAAGGCAACGTTCGATCCGCCGTTATGACGATCAGCGGAGGGACGCGAGCCATCGCCCACCGCCATCAGGTAGGAAAAGGTGTTCAGGCTGATGGTGGGAGCATTCATCGAATCGCCCATCGCAATCATGTCCGCCGACGCTTTGATACGGCTGGGCCGGATGGGCAGAATGCCGCCCCCCGCCGGCTGCGAACCGCCCAGGCCCAGAATCTCGGCGCTGTCATGGTAAATCGTCCCCGTCGAGCGCAGGCCATAACCGTTGTAGCCGTAACTGACGCCGTTGATCTGCGAGGGTGGCGGGCCGGGTTTGTAGAAGAAGAACGTCGTGCCGAACCAGCCCACCGCCGCGTCCACGTCGGGCAGCCCCTTGAACGCCGGGCAGAAGAGCAGGCGCTTGTTGTCAGCGAAGTGCGGCGCCAGCGCGTCATACCAGAACCACTGGTTGCCCCAATCCAAAGCAAACGGGTAGGCGTTGTTGTCCCCGGTGTACATGACCGTCGCCAGGCCAAGCTGCCGGAGGTTGCTTTTGCACCGGCTGTTAAGGCTCGCCATCTTGGCCCGGGAAAGCGCCGGCAACAACATCGAGGCGAGCACGGCAATAATGGCGATCACGACGAGCAATTCGATGAGCGTAAACGCCGAACCGTCACGCGACGCGGCGGCGGGCGAATCCCCTCTCCGGCAGTTGCTGACCACGTTCATCCGCCCGAACGCTACCACGCCAAAGCCATCCCGCAACGTCGAATGCGGGTGTTCCGCCCGTTCCGCACCGCCGGTCTTGAAGATTGCCGCCTCGAGGGCGGTGCGGCAGACTGCCCGCACGCAATGGAAGCGCAGAGCCCAACCGGCGTGGTGTTCAACGTCCAGAAGTACTCGTTGCAGGACGGCCCAGGCGTCCGTACCACCGTTTTCCTGAAGGGCTGTCCGCTGTGCTGTTCTTGGTGTCACAATCCAGAGGGCATCTCACCGCGGCCGGAGATCGTCGTGGTGGAAAGCCGCTGCGCGGTGTGCGGCGAGTGCCGGACGGCGTGTCCGTTGCCGGGCGCGTTGGAGCGCGACGGCCCGTTGCCCACACGGAATCCGGATTGTCTCTTCTGCGCCGCGTGTGTGGAGGCGTGTCCGAGTGGCGCGCGGCAGTGGATCGGCCGCACGATGACTGTGGACGAGGTGCTCCGTCAAGTTATGCAGGATCGCATCTTCTACGAGGGCTCGGGTGGCGGGGTTACGTTCTCGGGGGGCGAGCCCCTGATGCAACCGGGCTTTCTCATGGCCCTGCTGGTGGCGTGCCGCGAGCGCGGCCTGCATACGGCGGTGGACACTTGCGGGCTGGCGGCCAGCCGCAACTTGCTCGACATGGCGCCGCTCACGGACCTCTTCCTCTACGACCTGAAATTGATGGATGACGCGCAACACCAGCAGCACACAGGCGTGTCCAATCGTGCCATTTTGGAAAACCTGCTCCGGCTGGCCGAGGTGCATCGCAACATCTGGATTCGCGTGCCGCTGATCCCGGGCATCAACGATGCCCCGGAGAATCTGGACGCCGTGGCGCGCTTCGTCTCCGCGCTCCCGGGCGTGCGGCAAGTCAGTGTGCTCCCGTTTCACAAGACCGGCGCCCAGAAGTTCCGGCGCTTGGGACGCGCGTTTGGGCTGGAGCGGATCGAGCCGCCGACTGCGGAGGCGGTGGCCGGCGCGGTGGAGCAATTGCGGTCTTTTGGACTGAGGGTGAAGGCTGGCGCGTAGGGCAGCCAAGGCCCATCC
>CAZJTM010000229.1:0-9612 GCA_964548925.1 uncultured Verrucomicrobiota bacterium
CGCGATGGATGATCTTCTCGTTGCCATGCACCTCCACCTCGGCGGTGACCCACTGGTCACCGTGGTAAGTCTTCGAGCGGGATTCCGTGCAATGCTGCTTGATCAGTTGGCCGCCCATAACGACATGCGTGCCGGGCGTGCAGAGGTTGCAGGTCGGGCGCGGGTGTTCGCCATCGCCGCCGAGCAACTGCACTTCGATGGAAACCGGGAAGTCCTGCGCCTTGCGCATGCTCTCGGGGGACTGGCTGTGGATCATCATCCCGCTGTTGCGGAGCGCCCAGCCGGGACCGCCCGGGGTCTGCCGGCCCACGAAGCGGTACTCCACCCGCAAGACGTAATTCGAGAACGGTGTCTTGTAGAACAAGTGCCCGAACTTCCCGCCGAATTCGGTGTAGCCATCGTAGGCCACGCGGAGCAGGCCGTTTTCGACACGGAACGTTTGGGCGAAGTTCTCCCCCAAGTCATAACCGGTGATCTTCGGCGTCCAACCGTCCAGGTTCTGTCCGTTGAACAAGGGAATCCACGACTCCGGTTTCGGCGGGTCGGCCAGGCAGGTGCCAAGCCCCAAGCCGACGATGAGTGCTTGCGTTGACAGAATACGCGTCAGGTGTTTCAGCATGCGGAGAGTCTGGCGGAGAAGCCCGGGCAGGCCAAAGAAAAAATGTTCGGCTGGACTCTGTGGCCGGACCAGAGCAATGCTTGTCGAAAACCGGCAGGACGCGGCGTTCGCGGGCTGATGCCGGGCTGTCGGTTGTCTTCGAACCTGTCCGCAGCCCATGAACCCGGTGCCGGCCCGAAAGACATCCCGCGTTGACCGGAATCATCCCTGAACGCTTTGAATCCCCGGAGCGCGGACATTCTTGTCCGTCGGTGAGCAGTAGGGCCGCCCACAGGCCAACAAAAATGTCGGCGCTCCGAGATCCGGGCCTGCGGGCAAGCAGTTGTAATATGCCCGCAGCGTCGTCGCAGGCACGGTTTGCCGTGGCGGCCCCACAGTCCTGCGGCTAATCTGGCGGCCACACAGACCATGATTCTGTATAACTTGTTTCCGCTTTTGGCCGGGCCGTTCTCCCGGTGGGACGACCACTTCGCGCGGGCGGCCTCGATGGGGTTTGACTGGGTCTTCATCAACCCCATCCAGCAGTTGGGCGCGTCGCGCAGCCTGTATTCCATTGCCGACTATCACCAGTTCAATCCGGCCTTTCTCAATGCGGTCAGCGCGGCCTCGCCAGAGGACCAGTGCCGGCAAATGGTCGAGCACGGGCACGCCGCCGGCCTGAAGCTGATGATTGATCTGGTGATCAACCACTGCGCGATTGACTCGCCGCTCACCCGCGAGCACCCGGAGTGGTTCGTCCGCGAGCCCGATGGCCGGATCGCCAACGCCTCGTGCCAGCACGGCCTCGAGCGCGTTGTCTGGCGGGATCTCGCCCAATTCGACCACCGGCACACGCGCGATCCGGAGGGGCTCTACCATCATTGCCTGGGCATTGTGGAACGGCTCTTGGCGCTGGGGTTCGAGGGGTTTCGTTGCGACGCCGCCTACCAAGTCCCCAACGCCTTCTGGCACCGCCTGATTCGTGACGTGAAAGCGCGCCATCCCAAGACGTGCTTCGTCGCCGAGACGCTGGGCTGCACCCTGGACGAAACCCGCCACACCGCGCGCGCGGGGTTTGACTACGTGTTCAACAGCTCGAAGTGGTGGGACTTTCACAGTTGGTGGCTGCTGGAGCAATACAACCTGATCCGCGAAACCGCCCCCTCCATCAGCTTCGCGGAGAGTCACGACACCCCGCGCCTGTGCGAGGAGTTCAACGGCAACGTGGACGCGTTGAAGCAGCGCTACCTGTTCTCCGCGCTGTTCTCGGCCGGTGTCATGATGCCAATGGGCTTTGAATTCGGCTTCCGCAAACCGCTCCACGTGATTCACACCACGCCTGCGGACTGGCAACCTGGCACAATGGACCTGCGCGAATTCATCACCCGGGTCAACGGGCTCAAACGGCGTTTCGCGGTGTTCCACGAGGAAAGCCCCACCAACATCCTGCCCTGCAACAATCCGAATGTGCTCCTGATGTGGAAGGCGTCCGCGACCCGGAAAGATGAGGCGCTGTTGGTCTTGAACAAGGACCCGTGGCGGCACCAGGAGTTCTACACCGAGAGCTTCCGCCATTACGTCCAAGCCGGCGCGCCGTTGCGCGATGTTTCGCCGGAGCACCGGCTGGAGTACCTCCACGAGCCCTTCCACTACGCGTTGCGGCCGGGTCAGGGCATCGTGCTGGTCACCGCGAGAGACTAGCGCCCTCCGCGAGCCATCTCCCACGGTCGTCAGGATTACAACGGCGGAACCTGTGCCGCCGCCCGTGAGGAACACCGCGCCGCACATGGGGAGTTTTCCCCGAAGGAATCGTGCCTTGAGCTCCTGAACCATGGCGGCGCTCTACCGAAACGCCGATGCGCCGGTTACGCCGTGCGTTTCACGTTTTGCCGCCGTCAAGGGAGCACGCGCACTCCGCCCACGTCCGTCTGCGAGACAGGGCGGACTCCCCAAGCTGGGATGGACAACACGACCCTTGCTCACTTTCTTCCAACGAGAACGCCGAAAACGTCTTTGCTTCTCGCGGGGCCGAGCCCCGCCGCCAACCTGTTAACCGGCCGGTGGGGACGGAGGAGCGGACGGCGGTGGATTGGCCGCCAGCCGCTTCTCCAGTTCGGCCACCCGCCGCACCAATTCCGGCAACTGTTGGGCCGCAATCATCTGGCGCTTCATCTGGCGGTCGGGTTGGGCGGGATAGCCGAACCATTTCTCGCCGTCAGGAATGTTGTGCATCACGCCGGACTGCGCGGCCACGGTGACCCGGTTCCCGATCTTCAGGTGTCCCGCGAGGCCCACCTGCCCGGCGATCACCACGTAATCGCCCAATCGGGTGCTGCCCGAGATCCCGGCCTGCGACACCACAATGCAATGCTCGCCAATGTTCACGTTGTGCGCGATCTGGACGAGGTTATCAATCTTCGTGCCCCGACCGATGACTGTGGGGCCGAGCGCGCCGCGGTCCACCGTCACGTTCGCGCCGAGTTCCACGTCGTCATGGATGATGACGTGACCGATCTGCGGGACTTTGCGATGGATGCCGCCGTCCTGCACGTAGCCGAAGCCGTCTGCCCCGATGACCGTGCCGGCATGGATGCGCACGCGCTTGCCCAGGGTGCTGCGCGCGTAAAGGGTCACGTGCGGGAAGAGCATGGTGTCCTCGCCCAAGACGCATTCCGGGCCGACGAAGACGTGCGCCAGGAGGACCGAACGCGGGCCGATGCTCGCCCCCTCGCCGACGACGCAGTGCGGGCCAATGTGCGCCGAGGCATCCACCTTTGCCGTGGCGGCCACGACCGCCGTGGGATGCACGCCCGGCGTGTAGGTCGGCTCGGGGAAGAACAGGGGCAGCACTTTGGCGAAGGCAATGCGGGCGCTGGGCACGCGGATCAGCGTCTTTCGGGAATTCACCGGCGCATCCACGATGATCGCCGAGGCCGCGCTTTGCTCGGCGCGGGCGAAGAAGACCTCGTTTTCGGCGAAGGTCAAATCGCCGGGCTGGGCGCGATCCGCCGGAGCAAAGTTGCGCAGGACGATGGAACTGTCGCCGACGACCTCGCCGCCGAGGTGCCGGGCGATCTCTGTGATGGAGAAAGGCATTGTTGGCTTGGACTCCGCGCGTTCGGGCGCGGGTTCGCGCCCACTATAAGAACGGGGCGCGCCAATTCAATCTCAAGTTCCACCGAAGTGCAGGCGAGATGGCCGAGACAAACCCCGCGCCTATCACGCTCGCGAATTTGCGGAGCCGCCCACGAATTCAAAGCGTTCAGGGATTGGGATTGGGTCGGGGCTTTGCCTGGACACGGAGATGCCTGGGGCGAGGGAACGGAGACCATGGTGGCGCATTCAAAAGATTCCACCCAATCGGCGCAGCACCTCGCCGGTGCATTGCAACCACCAGCCCAACGCCGTGAGCAGGTCCACTTGCGCGGCCAGCAGCGGAATGCCGAGCAGCAACACGCCGGTGTTGCCGAGAAAGATCACGACGCCCGAGAACAGCCAGCCCTGGCTGGTGATGTCGGTTTGCCGCGTCTGGAGCACATGCCAGGTGAGTGTCACGTGAAAGGCGTAAGCCGCGCCCAGCAAGAGGTGAAACCACGCCAGCCAACGCGTCCAGCCCCAGACCAGATGCCCGGCCAGAAACACCAGAATGACCAGCACGGCGTAAAGCGGAAAGAAATACGGGGCGAGGGTGATGAGGAAGTTGGTCTTGGAAACCACCACGTGCCCGCCGGCGGCGGAGGCCTTGAAACGCTTCACGCGTCCCCAGCAAAGCCAGGTCCACAGCGCGTGCGTCAACTCGTGCCCAAACACGTAGATCCACATCGGCTTGGGGAGGAGCAGGTAGATCGCGAGCCAGCACACGGCGCCCGCCAGGAACGGCGCCCAGGTGGTGTCCGCGCCGCCACTGGCGCGGAGCACCCGCCAGAGCGCCTGCCCCGCGCCCAGGCAAACCGGCAGCAGCGCGATGGCAATCAGCGTTTTGGCCCACTTCGGCACGGGCGGAGTGTGAGAGAAGCGGATCGGCCTCGCGAGTGAATTTCTGATTTCACGGCTGGCCGAGGCGCCGGGACTTCTGGTAGGGTTCGCGCATGGAACTGTTCCAAAAGATACTAAAGGCTGCGGTGGATGGCGGCGCCTCGGACGTCCACCTCAAGATCGAAACGCCGGTCATCTTCCGCATCAACCGGCAACTGATCTCCGTTGAAGCCCCGCCTCCCACGGAGGCCTGGATGAACGCCGTCGTAAAGACCATCACGCCCAAACACCTCGTCCAGCGGCTGGAGGAGCAGCGGGAGATTGACTTCTCCTATTACATCCCGGGCGTGGGACGCTTCCGCACGAACCTCTTCCAGCAGCGGGGACAGTGGTGTTTGGCGATGCGTTACGTGAAGACCAACGTGCCGAGCTTCGAGGAACTCGGGTTGCTGGAGCAAATCAAGACGATCGCCGAGTCGCCCCGCGGCATCGTGCTGGTGGCGGGCTCGACGGGTTGCGGCAAGTCCACGACGCTGGCCGCGATGATCGAGCACATCAACGCCAACTTCCGCAAACACCTCATCACCTTGGAAGACCCGATCGAGTACGTTTTCGAGGACAACCAGGCGGTCATCGAGCAGCGCGAGGTCGGGCTGGACACGCTTTCTTTCCATCACGCCCTCAAACACGTGCTCCGGCAGGACCCGGACATCATCATGATCGGCGAAATGCGTGACGCCGTCAGCTTCACGGCAGCCATGAGCGCGGCGGACACCGGCCACTTGGTCCTGTCCACGCTGCACACCACGAATGCCGCCCAGTCCATCAGCCGCATTCTCGACTTTTTCAAGGCCGACGAGCGCGAGCAAATCCGCCGGCAACTCGCCGGCACGCTGCAGGCCGTGGTCTGCCAGCGCATGGTGGGGACGATTGCCGGCCACATGACGCCCGCACTGGAGATTCTGATCAACACCCCAACGGTCAAGAAACTGATCGAGGAAAACCGGCTCGACAAATTGCCGGCCGCCATCGAAACCGGGAACGACGACGGGATGCTGAACTTCAACCAGTCGCTGTTTCAACTCGTCAAGCTCGGAAAAGTCAGCGAGAAGGAAGCGCTCGCCAAGGCAAGCAACCCGCAAGCGCTGGAGATGAACTTCAAGGGCATCTTCCTCGACGAAGGCCGCCGCATTCTGGGCGGTTAGCGGCTCGGACGCACGGGGGGCACACGGGTTGCCTCCGCGTGCCTGCGATTCGCCATGAACCCGGGAGAAAAACACCGCGCCAGCGTCTTGGAGTGGTGCTAGCCCTCTACCGCTTTGGGTGCCCACCGCAGCAGACGGTCGTGCTGCCCAACTCCTCCGATCCATTCCTCGCCTGAGCGGCGAAAGCGGCAGAAGGCTACCGCACTCCAAAACGCTGGCGCGTTAGCGACGGCCCGCTTCGCCGCCTACTGTGTGGCCCCGCCCCGGAAAGCTGCCATGAACCAAAAAAACTCCTCAACTCCGCCCGCGTTTCGCCGATGACAGACTCACTAGTTGTGTATTGCTGAAGCCATGCGATTGCCTGCCCTTGCAACTCCGTTGCCAGACGCCGACTTCCTGTCGGATGCGCCGCCTTACGCCGACTGGTGGAAAAGCTTCTTTGAGGTTTCAGAGGATGCCCAGGTGGTCTGCCGCGCAGACGGCTTGATTCTTTACATCAATCCGAGCGCCGCCCGCCTCTTCCGGCTTTCGCCCGATCAGGCCGAGGGCCGGGCTTCCATCTACCACGGCGTGACCCCGCTGGTTCACAAAAAGCTCCAAGCCGCCCTCGGTCCGCATCGGGCCCGCTTCCAGTTATTGCACGGGGTGCTCACGGTGGCGGAGGGGACGCCCCGGCGGTTGACCGATTTGGAAATCACCTCCTTCCCGGACGACTTGGCGCTGCTCACCTTCAAGGACGCCACGCCGCGCATGCGCTTGGAGTCGCACGTCCAGCGCCTCATCACGGCAATTGACGCCACGCCCGATGTCTTTTTCCTCACGGACGCCGATTACCGGCTGATGTTCGTGAACCCGGCCTTCCACGCGACGACCGGCCACGGCATTGAGGAGGTCCTTGGCCACACGGATGAATTCCTCCGCGCCCCGGGGGACCAACCCAAGGTCCGCGCCTATCTCGACGCCGTCAGCCGGGGCCGCGAGTGGAAGGGTGAACTGCTCAATATCCGCCGCGATGGCACGACCTACCACGTGGAGGCCACCATCTCGCCCATTTCGGACATGACCGGCCGCTTTATCGGCTATGTGGCCTGCGAGCGCGACATTACGCCGCGCAAACGACTGGAGGACGAGTTGCGCGTGGAACGCGATTTCGTCCACAGCATCCTGCATTCGCTGGATGGCGCCATCTACACGCTGGATCGCGAATTCCGCCTGACCCACGCCAACGACGGCTGGCGGCGGTTGCCCGCCGAACACGCCGGCATCCGCCTGAGCGGTCCGCCCCAGATCGGCCGGCGCTTGCTGGAATTCGTACCCGATTCAGAACGGCAGGCCGAGTTGTCCGCCGCCTTCCTCGAGGTGCTCCAGACCGGACGCCCGCGGGACGATGTCTATCAGTCCAAAGATGGCCGGCATTGGTTGACGCGGGTTTCGCCGTGGATTCACGCGCAGGAGGTGCGGGGGCTGATCTGCAACGTCACCGACCAGACGCATTACCACGAGTTGCAGGACCAGCTTTTCCAGGCGCAGAAGATGGAGATCATCGGCACGCTGGCCTCGGGCGTGGCGCATGATTTCAACAACCTCCTGCAAGCCATCCAGGGGAACACCGCCCTCGTGCTGCTCCAGACGGCGCAGGATTCCAACCTGCGCCATTGGGCCGAGCAGATCAACGTCGCCGCCGCCCGCGCCGCGGACATCACGCAGGACCTCCTTTCCTTCAGCCGTGAGTCTGAGGAAAAGCGCACCGTGCTGGACCTCAATCAGGTCATGGAGGAGACGGTCGCACTCGCCCGCCGCACGCTGCGGGGCAACGTGCTGCTGGAACTGTCGCCGCACGCCGCGCCCTTGCGGGTCAAGGTGGATTCCACGCGCGCCAGCCAGACGCTGCTGAACCTGTGCGTCAACGCGCAGGACGCCATGCCCTACGGGGGCCGGCTCACGCTCAGCGGCGCCGTGGTCAGCCTGACACCCGAGCAATCCGCCCGGCACGGCATCACGCCGGTGGGCGAGTTTGCCCGATGCAGCGTGGCGGACACCGGCACTGGCATTCCGCCGGAAGTCCTCGGGCGCATTTTCGAACCGTTTTTTACGACCAAGGAAAAGGGGAAGGGGACGGGGTTGGGGCTGGCCATCGTCCAGCGGGTGGTGAAGGAGGCGGGCGGCTTTGTGGAAGTGGACACCATCCTCGGCGGCGGCACCACGTTCCATCTCTATCTGCCCTTGGTGGCGGAAGCAGTCACCGCGCCGCCGGCTCCCGCGCTCCAGGAGTTGCCGCACGGCTCAGGTCGCGTGCTTGTGGTGGACGACTTGGACTTGCTCCGGGACTTCACCAAGACCTTTTTGGAAGCCTCGGGATTGACAGTCGAGGTCGCCGTGGACGGCCCCTCGGCGCTCGAAGTGTTGGAGCGCGCGACCACGCCGATGGACATTCTCTTCACGGATTACAGCATGCCCGGCATGAATGGCATCCAGCTCATGGAAATCGTCGCCCAGCGGTGGCCGCACATGCGGTTGATTCTCTCCTCCGGCTACCTCGACGACGAAGCGCAAGAGCGCGTCGGTCGCCTCAACGCGCACCTGTTGGCCAAACCCTACGAGATGCGGGAGGCCTCCGACTTGATCATGAGCCTCCTGCCGACCGCTCCAAAGCCATCGGCTGGCGGCGGCTGACTGGCCAGAACAGACTTTGCCAAGCCGAAGTCTGCGTATTGAACCCCTGCACCGTAGCGGCGGGTCGGCGGACTGTCGCCAATCCGCAGGGGTGCAAGGGCCCGCAGTCCTGACTGCGGTGGCAATGGATTCGTCGCGAATCTCGGCCCAATTCGGCCTGGGCCGCGCACACTCCCAATCACACTTTGCAAAGTGTGAAAGTCCCCGTGCCACTCAACGGGACCGAGGGAAGACGGCTTGGTTGGATTTCCCGAAGCCCGGCGCTCCGGCCGAGCAGCCGCAGCGGTGAGAAAACAGTCCCGACGTGACTTCTTGATTCAAACGGCCGGGCCAAAGAGTTTCGCCAGCTTGCACTTGAATCCGGGCAACACAGCGCCGCCCGTCAACACGTCGTTCGGCCCAGTCAACGCCTCAATGCTGTCCGCCGTGTAGATGTGAACCTGCTGCTTGGGCAGATTGACGAGCCATGCCAACCGCGTGCCGTGTTCGAAGTAGTGCTCCAGCTTGCGGTGGATCTGCGTCATCCGATCGCTGGGCGAGAGAACCTCCACCGCGAGGTCGGGCGCGCCTTGGAGGAACTTGTCCGGCGCGGGCAGGATTTGTTTGAGACGCGCGTTGCTGACGAAAGCCACGTCCGGACTCAGCAGCAAGCCGCCCGTGAGCCGGAAGCCGGTGCTGGAATCGTAAACCTCACCGAGCTTGCGCTGTTGGACGAAGTCGAGCAGGAGCGCGCCGATGCGCATGCAGATGCTTCCATGATTTGCGTGGACAGGGCTCATAATCAGATTCCCATCAAGCAACTCCTTCTTGTGCCCGTTCTGGGGAAGGGCTTCCAGCTCCGCGTCGGTCCAAACCCGGCGTTTTGTGGTGAACGTCGCGACTGCCATGGCAGCAAGCTAGGCCATATCAGCGAGGGGTCAATACCTAGCGCGACACGAATGCCCGATGCTTCGCGAACACACCGCGTAGCGACTTCGACAACTCATCCTGCAACCCCTGCAACGCCTGGTACGTGGCCACGGCGTCCTTCTGCGGCTTCGCGGTCTGGGAGGTGTTCAACGTCACAAACTGGTCGGTGAGGTCGCCGATATCCACGCGCTCGCCCTTCTGCAAGCGCCAGCACCAGAGCGCCTGCAACGCCGCGCCGTAAGCCGCGCCTTC